>NZ_JBIUVX010000002.1:294579-715809 GCF_044743175.1 Pseudomonas sp. NPDC087690 | reverse complement strand
ACCCTGCAAGGTCGCGAAGCCATCAGCCAGCCTTTTGTCTTTGAGGTGGAGCTGGTCAGTGAGCAGCCGTCGCTGGACCTCGAAACCCTGCTGCACAAACCGGCCTTCCTGCAGCTGTCGCCCGACGGCAGCGGCATTCACGGCCAGATCTACCGCGCCGCGCAAGGCGACTCGGGCAAACGCCTGACCCGTTATTCGGTGACCCTGCGCCCGCAATTGTCGTACCTGGCGCACCGCGTCAACCAGCGCATCTTCCAGAACCTCACGGTGCCGAAAATCATTGGCAAGGTCCTCGAAGAGCTCGGCATTCAAAGCAACGCCTACGAATTCAAGACCGGTTCGATTTATCCCGAACGCATCTACTGCGTGCAATACGATGAATCGGACCTGCATTTCATCCAGCGTCTGTGCGAAGAAGAAGGTATCCACTACCACTTCGAGCACACGGCAACGGCGCACAAACTGGTATTCGGCGACGACCAGACGGTGTTCCCGAAACTGGCGCCGGTGGCCTATCAGCAAGACTCCGGCATGGTCGCCAGCGACCCGGTGATCAAGCGCTTCGACCTGCGCCTGGAAACCCGCACCAGCCGCACCACCCGCCGCGATTACGACTTCGAAAAACCGCGCATTACCCTCGAAAGCGAGAACCGTGGCGACGCCCTGCCCGACCTCGAAGACTACGATTACCCAGGTCGTTTCATCGACCGCGAGCGCGGCAAGCACCTGGCCAAACGCGCCCTCGAACGTCATCGCAGCGACTTCCAGTTGGCCGAAGGCAAAAGCGATCAGCCGTTGCTGGTCAGCGGCCATTTCCTCGCCCTGACCGCGCACCCGAAAGCCAAATGGAACGACCTCTGGTTACTGACCGAAGTCCTCCACGAAGGCAAGCAGCCGCAAGTCCTCGAAGAGTCGGTGACCAGCGACACCACCGCGCTGAAAGACGATTTCCATCAGGGCTACCGCAACCGTTTCCAGGCCACCCCATGGGACGTGCCCAACCGCCCACCCCTGCGCCACCCGAAACCGCGCATCCTCGGCAGCCAGAGCGCCGTGGTCACCGGCCCGAAAGGCGAAGAGATCCATTGCGACGAGTACGGCCGCGTCAAAGTCCAGTTCCACTGGGACCGCGAAGGCCAGGCCGACGACAAAACCAGCTGCTGGCTGCGCGTCTCCAGCGCCTGGGCCGGCGCCCAGTACGGCGGCATCGCCATCCCGCGTATTGGCATGGAAGTGCTGGTCACCTTCCTTGAAGGCGACCCCGATCAACCGCTGATCAGCGGCTGCCTGTACCACAAGGAAAACACCGTTCCCTATCCACTGCCGGCGAACAAGACCCGCAGCACCTTCAAAACCCTCAGCTCGATGGGCGGAGGCGGCTACAACGAACTGCGCATCGAAGACAAAAAAGGTCAGGAACAGATCTACCTGCACGCCCAGCGCGACTGGGACGAAAACATCGAGCACGACCAGAAAATCCGCATCGGCAACGAACGCCACGACACCGTCGAAAAGAACAGTTACAGCGAATTCAAAGCCGAAGAACACCATACCGTCTACGAAGACCGCAAAGTCGAAGCCCGCGCCAACGACCACCTCACCGTGGGCGTGAACCAACACATCAAAATCGGCACCGGTCAGTTCATCGACGCTGGCCAGGAAATTCATCTCAGCAGCGGCATGAAAGTGGTGATGGAAGCCGGCGCAGAGCTGACCCTGATCGGTGGTGGCAGCTTTATCAAGATTGATGCTGGTGGTGTGACCATGAGTGGGCCGGTGATCAACATGAACTCCGGCGGCAGCCCCGGCAGCGGCACGGGAGCGGCGCCGTTGTTGCCGGGGTTGTTGAAGCAGGCTGATGCTGACAAGGCTGGCAAGGTGTTAGTCCCGCCAATGACCAATCCATTTGTACGAAAAAGCGTTCAAGGCCTGCCCCTTGTTCCGATCTGTGGAAAGCAAGCCAATGGCGCTTGCTCGCGAGAGGTTTGCCCATGTCTGAATGGCTGAGTCTTTTCCTTGAACAACCCGTGGCCACGACGCCATCGGGCAGCAGTGGGAACCGCACCCTGTATGGCATCATCGACAGCGTTCGCCAGCCTCGGGCTCTGGAAAAGCTTTACCAACAGTCCGGGTTGAATGGTGTTGAAAAGCTGTTTCAGGACACGCCGTTCGCCGAAATGAATGATGTCAGTCCGATCTGGCTGCAACTGACACCGGGAAGTCCTGCCGCCGCCCAAGCCATAGAGCTATGCCGCGACAACCGCGCGGGCCTTTTACTGACCTCCCGTGAAAAGCCGGAGACCGCGCTCTTGCATGCTCGTCGCCTCCTGCGCATGAACGACCCGTCTCATGGTGACTCGCTGGCGCGCTACTACGACCCGGCATTCTGGAGCGCGCTGGCGCTGACGGTACCCGCCCGAGCGCTGTTCGGCCCTTGGGCCAGCGTCTACACCCCGCCCGCCCACAGCGACGATCAACAATGGCGTGTTTGGGAACAAACAGAAAAAGTTGATGCCTCTAATGGCGAACAAAAATATCCGCTGCACCTGAAGAGCGACACGCTGTTAGCGTTCGATGAAATCCGTTGGTGGTACTGGATTCGGCTGCGGAACGCCGAGTCCGCAGCGGGCTTATCGGATTCGCAGCTGTCTGGCGTGGCCGACAATTTGCAACTGCTGGTGGATCACGGCATTGAAGAAGGACGTCATCTTGAGCACCTGCTGCCGAATCTGAATCAAGGTCCGTTGCAGGCCCGCACCGACGTCATGAACGTGCTGAGCAGCGACATGCCGGCATTCGAGAAAGTACAACGACTGGAAGTGTGAGATGACAGGTACGTCCGAACAAACACCCGCGCCAGAACAACCACCTGTTGTCATTCCGGCCGATCCGCCAAAAAAGACTGCCGACGCGGAGACGTTCTGCAAAGACAAGAAGCCGGGCTGCAGCAGCAGCTACGACGACATCATCTACGTCACCGGTCAGCGCCGTTTCTGGCTGTTGCCCAAGCGCACGTCCGAGAAACTCAAGGAAAGCGTCAGCCTGCTCAAACAGAAAACCGTCGACGCTGATAAAGCCACGCGCATGAGCAACATCGCCGACGCGGGTTTGATGGACTACTTCCTCACCCCTGGCCCGGAAGCCTTTCTCGAAGGCGAGCAACATAGCAGTTACCTGGCGTCGAAGTCGGCAATCCCCGAAGACACTGCCAAAAAGACGCAGTGCCGCAAGGATTGGGAAACGGCAAAAGCAAAGGGTGATAGCGACGCCACGATGCACGCCGAGCGCGAGATGTTCCACGCTGGACAGCGCATCGAGAAAAACCAGAAAAACATGGAAACCCTCGAAAAAGTTTCCGACGAAAAAGCAAAAACGTTGGGGTACAAACGAGAAAACGGCGTCTTCTATACCCCGCGCGCGTTAAAGGCCTGTGAAGCCATCGATACGTACATTAAAGAGCGCGACAAGGCGAAAGCCCACGGCTACAAAATGTTCGATCCAGGCACCAAGAAGATCGCTTCGGCTTGGGAACACCTAAAAGAATATAAGGCCCTTCACAAAAAGCTGATTGAAACCGGCGAGATCGACGAAAAGAAACTCAAAGGTGTGCAAATCAACATCCTGGCGTTGAAAGACCTGATGTCCAAGTACATCAATGCCATCGTCGAGCTTGCCGAGTGCGGGATTGCAGTTCCCGAGTTTGCGCTGAGTCCCGATGACCAATACGCCGGTACCGAGGATTTTCAGGCATTCATCGAGCTGACCACCAAACGCGATGAGCTTGAGAAAAAGATCGAAGAACGTTACTCCCAATGGGTCTCGGCCACTGGCGGCAAATCTGCGCCACCCGGCGTGCTCTTCGTCAGCTTGCAGAAACAGTGGTACGACCTGAATGACGAGGCAGAGCGAATTCAGAACACCGCCGAAGCACGCGTTCGAGCACTGAAACCGCCCCGCCTGTTTCTCTGGGACGCGGAAAGCTACAAGCCAAAACCCCTCGAACGACTGGCCAAAACAAACATTCCACTGCGTGAGCTCAGCAGCGCATCGTCGACGACGATTCTGAACCACATCAGCTTGAAACATCTGGCGCAGGTCAGCGGCAACGCATTCGAGGGTCAACTCAAAGAACTCGCGACCAGTTTGCCCAAATCGATTGCCAAAGAATCCGACGACGACCGGGTATTCAGTGATTGGCTGGAACAGGAAGGCGCGCTGCAGTTCGATGAAAAGGGGCCATGGTTCGATGAACATGGACTTTTCGTGCCTGAAAAATTCTTCACCGCCCTGGAAGCCAAAGGCTACAGAGTCGAAAGCATCAAAGCTGAAGCCAAGCGCAAAAGCTGGGGCGAAAACCTCAAAGCCATGGTTTTCGAAGATAAGCAGTTGCGCAACCTCATGCTGTTCGACAACAGCCCGCAGGCCCAACTGGTTCGATGCTTACTCCCGGAAAGCGCCAACCTTCTGTCCGAAGTCAAAATGGAAGGCCCCACGCTGAAAAGTGGTTCCCCTCAGATTGCCAATGTAGAAGTCGCACTGGATGTAACGGCGTGGCGCGGGGAAGTCAGCTTACTCAAAGTCGAGTTCCCGAAACGGGCAAAAGCCGACCCTTGGATCGCAAAATACAAGGCTCATGACGGCAGCGTGCGCAGCGTCAACTTCGGCAAACTGTCTCTGGATCTGGAAGCCAAGGCCTGGGGATTCGCTGGCGCAAGTCTCATGCTGTCACGCGACCTGACCCTGGACCAGAAAACCGGCTACACCAGCCTGGTCGGTGTAGACATCGCTGAAAAATCCGGCGACCTCGCCAAGTTCGAAGTGTTTGCCGGCGCCCAAGCCGGGTGCAAAGTCACCGGCAAACTGTTCTGGTGCCCTCCTCCAAGCGTCCTCCCGCCTGCTCCCGTGCCCAATCGCATTTCAGCCAACCAGTGGCGCCCTTTGGCCAAACTGGAAGTTGAAGTAGCCGTGGCCATCGGCGCCGGCTACACCGGCGACATGCACCTACGGATGCAAAACGGCCTACTGCTGTTATCGATCAAGGGCGCGCTGGTCTGGGGCGCAGGCGTCAAAGGGTATTTGACCTTTGAAGTCGGCTACGACAGCATCGTAGCCTTGACGGAACTGGTGCGACAGGAAATGGCCGCGAACCAATACAAGGATCTTGAGTGGGTCGATGGCGAAGCCATGGACTACCTGCAAAAACTGAGCTTCCTCGGCGCCACTGGTATCGATGTGGCGTTTGCCTATGTGCGTGGGTATTCCATTGTTAAAGGGATATTTGATGCGCTGACTGAGGGGGGACGCGGGGGACAAATTGCTCACACACTTATCTTGGATAAAAACCAAAAAGTAATGCAGGATTGGGTTTACAACCTAACCCCACAGGCCCTAGGCCCATTACTAATGGCTTTAAGTACTTCACCTAGGTCATTTTCTGCTGAAGATGATGAGGACAGTAAAAGCTACAACAACGACGAGGCATACCTCATTCAACAACAAGCAATTGAAAGATGCCTCAGTTGGATTTCAAAAAAACCTAATGCGAATTTGCAATTTGAAGAAGCAATTATTTGCATGAATCGTGACGGGATTCGTCCCCCGCAGGCAGGACTTATGTTCTGCAAAAATAAGTTAAAACTCGATCTATTCATGAATGAAAGGGTTTTAGGCCACATCCCGGGCAACAACAGAATGCGGGAGCGATACTCAGAAAACGCTAAACTTCTAGGGGCGAGAATGAATAGCCACTGCACTTACTCGAGCACATATGCCGGCCCTGCATTTGCACCCATTCAAGAAGTCAAGGCTTTCTACAAAGGACCAAACATTGATTAAAACAATATACGCCATTATTTTATATTCAATATTTCTATCCACTTCAGCTTTTGCAGAACTTACGACCGATCAACAAGTAGCAAAGAATAAAGGCCTTATCCTGTATCAGCAAAGTGATTGGTACGATTCTCAGCCGCTACTGAAAATTGCGGCAGATGCGGGAGACAGTACAGCGCAATATTACTTGGGAGAGGCTATCCGCCTCAGCAACCGCTACACCACCGAAGACGCAAAAAAATGGTACGAATCAGCAGCTAAGCAAGGAAATTTGTATGCAATGCTTCGGTTGAGTAATTCGCATGATTTGTGCAAAGAGATGGGGAGTTGCTCAGGTAAAAGCAATGAAGAATGGCGGAATTATGCACTACAGGTTGCAAATGAGCGCGCCGAGAAAGGCGATACTGAGGCAATGATTGTTTTATTTACTGCCAAGCAAGGTTTGCAATGGTTGGAAAAAGCAGCGACGGCAGGCAGTGGATTTGCTCAAAAAGTCCTTGCTGGTAAGTACAAAGATGGTGAAGGCTGGTTCCTCATTCCTGGCAGCCGCGAAAAAGCCGTTGAGAAATGGTTCAAAGCTTCAGCGGAGAGCGGCTACCCACCGGGTATGTACCTTTACGCAAATTTTTTATATGAAAATAAAGCAAGCAAAGAAGACGTAGGATATTGGCTGAAAAAGGCCGCTGAGTCAGGCCACATTGATGCCGCTGGTGGATACGCCCTCACTGTAGCGCATCTCCCTGACAGCTACGGATTTCCGTTGGACTTAGTAGAAGCCTATGGAATCACCTACCTTATCTCCCATTTGCAAGGTGGTGGCGTAGCCCCTGAGGATGCTAGAAGAAGCCTTCCTGAAATTGCCGAAAAGATGAGTCCTCAAGAGATCAAGGATGGGATCCGCTTTGCCAAAGATTGGGAAAAGAATCACCCACCACTTTCCTACTTTGTTCCGGCTTACGGCTACTGATTTAAGGAAGTTTATCTGTGTCCGCTTTCCGCCCTATTTTCTTGAGCATTGCCTTGTGGGTTTCCACCACATCAATTTCCAACGCCCAAGTCATTGAAAATCAAGCGGCAGCGAAAGAAACTGGCATTATGCTTTACCAGCAAAGTGCATGGACTTCCTCGCAGACTTTTTTGCAAACTGCTGCCGAAGCAGGCGATCGAGACGCTCAGTATTACTTAGGCGAGGCCATCCGCCTAAGTAACCGTTACATGACAGAGGACGCCGTGAAATGGTACGAGGCCGCAGCCGAAAAAGGACACATCTATGCCATGCTGCGTCTTAGTAACCAAGAAGATCTATGCACTTTAGTCGAAACCTGCACGCAGAAAAATGTTAAAGACTGGAGGACTTTGGCCTTGAAAACTGCACACGAACGCGCGGAGAGAGGCGACACCGAAGCAATGGTTGCGCTCTTTACAGCCAAACAAGGTTTGGAGTGGTTAGAAAAGGCTGCAGAGTCGGGTGATGACTTTGCCCAGCAACTTCTAGCAAGTGCCTACCAAAATGGACAGGGTTCGTTCCTGATCCCAGGCAGTCGAGAGAAAGCAGTCAAGAAGTGGTTTAAGGCGTCTGCGGAAGGGGGCTATCCTCCCGGAATGTACCTTTATGCTAACTACCTATATGAGCACGATGGAAAAAAGGAAGAGATAGGAAATTGGCTAAAAAAAACAGCTGAAGCAGGACATATCGATGCACTTGGAAGCTATGCCCTCAATATCGCCCACCTTCCGAACAGTTACGACTTTCCGCTCGATTTAGTCAAAGCCTATGGCTTTACGTATTTGATAACACAGCTCCAAGGAGGGGGAGCAGGACCAAGGGAAGCGAAGATCAGCCTCCCTGAGATTGCAGAAAAAATGAAACCTGAAGAAATCGAAATGGGAATTTCATTCGCAAAAGAATGGGAAAAGACACACCCTCCGCTTTCCTATTTTGATCCAATTTACGGATATTAAGCCAATTTATTCCCAAGGCTACCGCCAAATGTTATAAGTGCAACTAGCCCTTGGGCATTTGTAGAACCAACGATCGCATAACAAGAAATTAAAATTTTATAAATCCCACCAATGATTAAAAACACCATATTTTTATTTCTCTCTTTAGCAATGTCTAACTTTGAACATTTTTTCGCCCTACGCGAAATGGTGAGAAGGATCGATGCAACGCGGAAATTTTTAAACACCTCACCGCCCTTGTGTAAAATTTCGCTCCTTTGGGTCAGTGCGCTTTTGACAATGCTGAATAAGGACGAACCCCATGGATTTTGATCACGACCTACCTCGGCTTGGCGACATCCTGCTACTAAGGGGAAAGAGCCTGTTGACCAAGCCCAATATGGCCATTCAATCAATCACACGCCTGCAAATCGCGAGCTACTCACATGTCGCGATGGTTACCGGGCAGAACATGATAATTGATGCCAATCCAGGCATCGGAATCACCTTGCGTCAATGGGATGAAGTGAGTCATTCCTACGACATCGCCAATTCGTTGTTAGTCCGACACCGCTACGCAGACGATGCGGCGACTTGGAATTTGCTCGAACAGGCTCAATACTATTACGGTCAGAAATACAAGATAACTGCGTTAATCAGTAACGAGGCGGAATTTTCTGACAATGAGGGCATTGTGTGCTCACAGTTCATCGCGCAAATTTTTCAGGATTGCGCACTGCCCTGCTCAGGAAAGTCGTGCCGCAAAAGCCTTCCCACAGATATTTATACTTTTACCAAAGCCAGCTCGGAATGGGTTCAACGTCCGCTCTCGGAAATCAGAATTGGAATAAGTTGCCGCTCTAGCGAGATCGCTCACTCCATTGTTCAAGTCAATCACAAAATGGATAATTATATCGCTGCATCGCTAAAGCAGGCGTTTGATTTAAGTCGTCAGTTTCATGAGTTAACGGCAGACATAGCGGGCGCAACAGACTTGATTAACGTAGCGAATGGTGGCTTGATTCCTCTGGCCAAGCGGATGGAAGCAGCAGCCACCAGCAACATTTCCATCGAGCATTTTAGTAAATCGTGGCGGCAATACTTTCTCGAGCCAAGAGCCAAGGCAACCTTCCTCCACGAGGCCGGCACGGCAGCTGAGCAGCCTATAAAAATCTTCATTAAGACATGTGAAATCGTAAAGCAACACAATACAGCGGCAGACAACGCGTCGGAGCAACTGAATTTGTTACTGACGCAGTTTGAACATATTTCAAAGTCCCTTCCCGCGACGCCCTCTGACATTGAAATTCAAACGTGGGTTATCAACCATCTTGAGATCCGCAAAGAATTACAGCGGCAAATAGATATTCTGGACTGGATCATTATTTCCAGTCCAGGCAATCTTGATTTTGCCAAAAGCTTTGATTTCCAAGCCTTTATGGAAGAATACGATAAAGACCCCAAGCCTGATTTCAATGAAGCAATAGATACGCTGGTGATCATTGCTGACTATTGTCGCCATTGTAATAGCTGGGCACAACAACGTCCGCTTTATGAGCAGATAATGAGTGTTCATCACCTGCTCGGCAATGTACAAGGGGCCGCGCTCCACGCCCCTTGAACATGCCCCGCCCCCCGCATTGAGGCCGGAAAAGGCCGGAACGACCTGCTCATGCAAATCCCTGCACAGGCGCTGGCGCTAGCACACACTGTGTCCTAACCTTTCCTGGCCAACAGGAACCACATGAGCACCCATCGGCAATGTGGACTAAGGGAGCAAGCGCATGGCGAACAAAAAAGGAACTGCATTGGTAGCTGATCTGGGGACAATCGACGAAGCAGCAGGAATTTTCGGAATATGTTATTCGATACTGACATGGAGTGGTGTCGGAAAAGGATTCAGCCCTTTCAGCTTGGGTTCCTGGACGAAAACCCTAGGAAAACTTGCGGAGGATGGACACGCAACAACGTTTCTTATCGATGGCGAAAACATCACACTGACGGGAATCAGTGAGACCGGTTGGGAATTCTCCACGGGTACGCTTGCCTCGCAGGATTGGGCGCGCGCCACCGGAAGCGCAACGACGTACGTTTACTATATTGGCGTAAACGAGCAGTTCATAAAAAAATATAGAAAACTTCAAGCCAGGTTGAAGAAAACGAAGACTGCCTATGACGTCCTTTGGCCAAATCTTGCCAATGCGAAAACCCAATACCAGAACTGTGTCAGCCATAGCCACTATCTGGTTTCCGAGCTAGGCCTCGCTCACTGGGCAAACACCATCAAGGGCTGGTGGATGCCGTCCGCAAGCAACTGGGTAGATTGGTTTAAAAGTTTTGCACCTACCCAACGAGACGGGTTCAGTTGGAAGTACAAGAAATTCGATAGCACAAACACGCACATTCCATAACCATCTTTCCGGGACGGCAATGAATACACTTGCGCGCACCTCGCCCGCCATTTCATCTACGACCGAGCCCAGGCCATTCGGGGCTTAGTCGTAGATAGAATGTACACGCCCCCCCTCACACATCTGAACAAGGAGAGGTTCATGACCAGGATTTTCGTACTGTTCACGCTCATCAATCTGCTCGCCGGTTGTAACACTTACTCTGACGGACACCCTCGCAGTTCCGAAGACCCCGGCTGCAAAACTGCGCAAAAACAGGCAGGTTGCCTCTAAGCGATTGCGCCAAGGCACGGGTTTCAATTTGCCCATTGAAGGGCGATCGCGTGCGCTCGCTCTTTACCCGTGCGGAGGTAAAGGGCTGCGATGGATTAGCGATCAGCGCGGTGAACAGTCTGATAGCGGCCGCAGTGTCTACTCGACGGACATGTACGGCACAAAAATTCTTGCCAATGGGAAGTGCCAGTACAAACGTCCCGTCCCAGACGTGCAAACGCAAAGCCTTGCCTGCTGCGAATATTCTGCGGTTGACGCTATTTAGCTGCGGTAAACATTCAAGCTAGCAGGGTTTTAATTCTTTGCCACTTCTCTATCAAACGATGATTCTTTGCCTGGATCGGAGTTGCGCCTCAACGAAGCGGTGACGAAATGCGCAGCGCATCTGAGAGGTGTGGCAATCAACTTCAGACAGAAGTCGCGCCGCGCAGTAATCTATCGGTTTAGCGCAAGTCTTTAGCCAAATCGATCGATGGAGGATGATCCTTGTATGACGAAACAACCGCCCGTCACTCAACCAGCCGCCAGCGCCGCCGATATCGAGCGTTCGATCCAGGCCCTGAACAAAATGGCTGAACGCCTCTGGGGGGAGGGTCGAGAGGCGGAAGCCAAAGCCCTGCTCGATGCTCTCGACGCCTTGAACCGGGCGCTCGACCGAATTCGCATTGGTGAGAGCCGCAGGGCCGCTACCCTGCATTGAACCTGGCGCTTACGGCTTGAGAATCAGCAATGGCTCAGCTTTCTTGACGATGTAGGTCGCCAGTTCCGACCCCTTGTCCTGGCCGACGTTCCTGGCGATATGCGCCACGCCCTCAGGAATGAACAGCGAATCTCCCGTCTTCAGTGTCACTGGCGCCCTGCCTTCCAATTGATATTCAAAAGTGCCGCTGATCACGTACGCCACCTCGACACCGGGGTGCGCATGTTTCGGTGAAGTCACTCCCGGGGCGAAATCGACTCGCGCCTGAATCACTTCGCGATCATTCGCACCGAGATCCTCGCGAACCAGATCGGTACGGCTCAAACCTTGCTGCCAGCTCTTCGGTTGAGTGTCCGCCGCGTGAGCGATACCGATCATTGAAATGACTACCGCAGCAGTGGCCAGAAACAGGGGACGGCGCATGGTGTTGCCCTCTTGAACGTAGTGGTGTGGAGGGCTTTATTCTGAGTGCAGCATGTTGGCGGAATGTGTCGCAAGCCGGACGTTTGTTATGCGCATGTGTACACGAACGGGCTGGATACACGCTTATACAAAAGAGTCTTGGTCTTGCCGCAGCGCCAACAGCCAGGTTCGGAAAGCGACGATCTTTTTCGAGTTGGCGGTTTCATGCGGCGAGATAAATCCCAAGGGCTATGTCGCCGCACTGGAGCTGGATAATGCTCAAGTGCTGACGGAAGGCCCGGCGATCCTGCAGTACCTTGTCGACCTCGTACCGGGCAATCGACTGGCGCCCGCACCCGGAACCTGGGCGCGCACGCGCTTGCAGGAACAGTTGAATTTCATCAGCACGGAAATCCATGGCGCTAGCGCGCCGCTGTTCAGCGCGGACATTCCCGAAGCGATCAAGGCCATCTTCAAGCACAAGCTGTTCAAGCGCCTGGACTATCTGAACCGCACTCTCGCCGACCAGGACTGGCTGATCGGCGACTTCAGCGTCGCCGATGCCTATTTGTTTACCGTGCGCAGATGGCTACCGACCTTCAACATCGACATCGTCGACTGGCCAGCGCTCGACGCTTACATGCACCGTATCGGTTCGCGCCCCTGCGTGGCGGCGGCGCTCGCGGCTGAAGCGGCAACGCAAGCAGTTTGATCAGGGCGCAGCAGCCGGCAGATGTTGTTGCGTCAGAGCGCCAGGACTTTCCCCGGTATCCGGTGCAAACGCGGCGATATACACCAACCCGACGACATTTGGCTGATTGCCGGCCTCGGTAATCACTGCGCCACCCCAGAATCCGTGTACCAGCACAATCGTCGGCTTGTTGCTCATGGCCCTGCTCCTGTATGAAAAGAGAAGATGGTTTGCCTGTTTCGTGCAGAAGTATGGTGCCGATCGCCCGAACGGGCCATGTCGGCAACGAATCTGTAAACTGACGCGATCTTCACTCGCTCAAACAAGAGAGCCCCATGGCCAATCAAGACATCATCTTCACCCCCGATCCGGATGCCGATTCCATTTCCTCCGACGTCACTACGTTCAACGGCATCATGGTCTCCACGCAGATCCCGACCCGGGCCGACGGCAGCCTGGAACTGGGTGGCATCACCGAGCAGAGCGAATGCACGCTGCAGGCGCTGAAAGTCGCACTGGAGCGCGCCGGCAGCTCGATGGATCGGGTCATGCACCTGACCATCTACCTCACCGACATGGCCGACCGCGGCGCGTTCAACGAAGTCTACCAACGCTTCTTCGCCAAACCGTGGCCGGTGCGTGCGGCAGTGGGCGTGGCGTCGCTGGCCGTTGAAGGGATGCGCGTGGAAGTCACGGCGATGGCGGCCAAGGCCTGATCCCCGACAGCTCGTGTTGGCGTCCGACAGGCGCGCATTGATACTGAATGTGCCGACGCCTTCGCGAGCAAGCCCGCCCATACAGGGTTGTGTACCACAGTGTGTACGAACCTGTTGGCGATACATCGACTTGCAACCAAAGCCTTTTTCGACACAGCCCGGATACGTCCCTGCGCTCAAATGCACTCAAGGTTTCAAGGGTTCACAAAGACCCCTCGGCCAAAGGTTCGCACAGGAGACGTCAGCATGAAAAAGGCACTGCACACCCGCAACACCGCGTTCGGTTTGTCGATTCTGGCTTTGTCGTTGTTCGGCGCAGTGACCAGCGTTCAGGCGCAAGCGGTGGAACCTGCGACCGTCAGCTATTCGGCGCCCTCGCCCTTCGGCCCGTTGAAACATGTGAAGGCCGGCGTGCTCGACGTCGCCTATGCCGAAACCGGCCCCGTCGACGGCCCGGTGGTGATCCTGCTGCACGGCTGGCCCTACGACATTCACAGCTACGACGAGGTCGCGCCGTTGCTCGCGGCCAAGGGTTATCGGGTGTTGATGCCGTATGCGCGCGGTTACGGCGATACGCAGTTTCTCTCCAAAGACACCCTGCGCAACGGCCAACCGGCGGCGCTGGCCAGTGATGTGATCGACTTCATGGATGCGCTGAAGATCAAGCAAGCGGTGCTCGGCGGTTATGACTGGGGCGCGCGTTCGGCGGACATCGTCTCGGCGCTGTGGCCGGAACGGGTAAAGGCATTGGTCTCGGTCAGCGGTTACCTGATCGGCAATCAGGCCGCCGGGCAGAACCCGCTGCCGCCCAAGGCCGAATTGCAGTGGTGGTATCAGTTCTACTTTGCGACTGACCGTGGCCGCGCCGGTTACGAGAAGAACACCCACGACTTCGCCAAACTGATCTGGCAAACCGCCTCGCCGCAATGGAAGTTCGACGACGCCACGTTCGACCGTAGCGCCAAGGCGTTGCAGAACCCCGATCACGTCGACATCACCGTGTTCAATTACCGCTGGCGTCTGGGCCTGGTACAGGGCGAAGCGAAGTACGCAGCGCTGGAGCAGAAGCTCGCCACGGCACCGTCGATCAGCGTGCCGACCATCACCCTTGAAGGCGACGCCAACGGTGCACCGCACCCGGCGCCGGAGGATTACGCCAAGCGCTTTACCGGCAAGTACCAGTTCCGCTTGATCAACGGCGGCATCGGCCACAACCTGCCGCAGGAAGATCCGCAGGCGTTTGCCAAGGCTGTGATCGATGCCGACCACCTGTAGAAACAAAAAAGCAGTCAGCCGCGAAGGCTGACTGCTTGATTATTTGATAGTGGGCTTGAGGCTTGAGGGATGGTCCCGTTTTACAGATGCTTGCCTGAACGGACGCCATCGCGAGCAGGCTCACTCCTACAGGGGGAACGCATTTCAAATGTAGGAGTGAGCCTGCTCGCGATCACGCCCGACCAGACACCCTCAACCCCGACTAACGTACGCGATCAATCGGTTGGCACAACCAGATCCAACGCCTTGTTCACCCCCAACTCCCCCAACATGACCACTTGCGCAATGCCCAGCAGCGTCTGGCGTACGCGTGGGCAACGGCGCAAGGTGTTATAGCCGTTATGACGTAACAGTGCGTGTAAGTTAAAAAGCCCCTCACCCTAGCCCTCTCCCAAAGGGAGAGGGCTAGGGTGAGGGGGGAGGTACGCCGACGTGGAATTTCGAGGTGAATTCAGGTGGGTAACGGCTTGGGTTATTTGACCAGGCGTTTTTCTTTTGATGGGCGATAGCCGAAATACGAGCTGTAGCACTTGCTGAAATGACTCGGCGAAACAAACCCGCAAGCCACCAGCACCTCCACCTGCGACAACTCAGTGTGCTGCAACAAACGCCGCGCTTCGGTAATTCGCAATTCCAGGTAATAACGCTGCGGTGTGGTGCCCAGTTGTTCCTTGAACAGACGCTCCAACTGCCGACGAGAACGCCCGGCGTACACCGCCAGTTGCTCCAGCTCCAGCGGTTCCTCAAGATTGGCATCCATCAGTTTCACCACCTCTCGCAACGGCGCACTGACGCAGAGGTTTTCATCCGGTTTGATCCGCCGGTAGCGCGATTCTTCGAAGGCCAGAATATCCTCGATGCCTTCGACCAAAGCTTTGCCGTGCAGGCTCTTGATCCAGTCCAGCGCCATGTGAAACGCCCCGGACGGACTTGATGCCGTCAGGCGGTCGCGATCGATTACGTAGGGTTCACTGCTGACGTGGGTGGCTTTGGCGATTTCGGTCAGCGCCGGACGGTGCTCCGGGTGGATTGCGCAGCGGTAGCCATCGAGCAGCCCGGCGCGGCCGAGAAACCACGAGCCATTCCATAACCCGGCAAGCGAGATGCCGCGCTCCGCTGCTGATCTGAGCAAGCCGATAAACTCATCACTTGCGCGCAGTTCGGTGCGATACCCGCCACACACCACCAGCAGATCCAGTTGCGCCAGCGCGGCTGAATCCAGACGTGCATCGGGGCGGATCACCAGGCCCAGGTCACTGATGACTTCGCCGGCGCCCAAACCAAACGTACGCGACGAAAACAGCCCCGGGCGCAGCAGGTTGGTGGTGACAACCGTGTCCAGCGCCTGGGTAAAGGCCGGCAGTGAAAAATGTTCGAGCAGCAGAAAACCGGTGCGGGTCAGGCGCGTGTCATCCGCGCCTTGCTCATTCAGATAGCGGAGGTTTTTCCCCTTCATGCCTCCGCTGAATTGGCGTCGTTCGATCAAGTTATGGTCCATCGGTCATGTTGTTATGCCCCGATAGTTGGCTTGATCGGTCAAAGAGTCAATCACGCCTGTGGTTGATGGCTGGTCACGCAGTGAATTCCGCCCCCGCCAGCGGCGATGGCATCGATGTTGAGCTGGACGATTTCGCGATCCGGATACAGTTGCGAAAGCAGATCGAAAGCCTTTTTGTCTGCCGCTTTATCGCCGAACTCCGGGGCGATGATCGCGCCGTTGATGACGAAGTAATTGATGTAACCGGCGGCAAAGTCCGGGTTGTTCTGGTTGAACTTGCTTTTGCGCGGTTTCAGCGGCGGCGACATCGTGTGGATCTGCAATTTGCGGCCATCAGCATCGGTGGCGTTCTTGAGGATTTCCAGGTGCGCCAGGGTGACCTTGTGATCGTAGGATTCAGGGTCGGTGTCGAGGTTGGCGATGACCACGCCGGGCTTGATGAAGCGCGCGTAGAAATCGACGTGGGCGTCAGTGATGTCCTTGCCCTTGATGCCCGGCAGCCAGATGATTTTGCGCAGGCCCAGGCGTTCCTTCAATTGCGCTTCGACATCGGCCTTGCTCCAATCAGGGTTGCGGTTGCTGTTGATCCAGCTGCTCTCGGTCATGATCCCGGTGCCGTGACCGTCGACCTCGATGCCACCGCCCTCACCCACCAGATCGGTGCGTATGTACGTGGCTTGCGCGTCGTCGGCGACCAGTGCGGCGATCTTCGAGTCTTTACCGTGCTGCTGTTTGCCACCCCAACCGTTGAAGTTGAAGTCCACCGCGCCCAAACCACCCTTGTCGTCGATGACGAAATTGGCGCCGATGTCGCGCATCCAGATGTCATCCAGCCCGGCAGTGACGTAAGTGATATTGCGCGTACCGCAAAATTCTTCGGCGAGGCTGCGTTCGTTCTTGCGGCAGAATACGGTGACCGGTTCAAACCGGGCGATGGCGCGGGCAATGCGGCCGAGAGCTTCCTGGACGTCTTCGGTGAAGTCTTCCCAGATCGCGTCCTGCGCGCCGAAAGCGATGTAGGCGCGCTCATGTTTGTCGCCTTCGTCGGGCATGAACCAGCGGCCTTGCGCGGCAGCCAGGACTTTGCCCGGCGAAAGGCCCAGGCCTGTAACCGCAGCGCTGACAGCGGCGACCACCGAGGCCTGTTTGATGAAATCGCGACGAGTCGTCATGTTGCTTTTCCTGTAGAAAAAAGGGCCGGCGCAATACGCCGGCCATGGATCATTTGCCAGTGGCAGTCTTGAATTTGGTCCAGGTGCGCATACGCGCTCGCATATCAGCCTGGGGAATGTCCTTGCCCGGAATCAATCGAGCATAGGTCGCTTCGTCGAGGTAGATGTCCGGGTTGTCACGCATGCTCGCATCGACGTTCTCCCGCGCCTTGGCGTTGGAGGTTGGGTAGCCGGTGAAATTGCTGATCGCCGCCATGTTCGCCGGGCGCATGACGAAGTTGATGAATGCATAGGCGTATTCCGGGTGTTTGGCGTCGACCGGAATCGCCATGGTGTCCATCCACACCGTGGTGCCTTCGCGAGGCACGCGATACTGAAACCTGGTGTGCTTACCGGCACTGTCCGAGGTGCGCTGGGCCTGAGTCATGTCGCCGCTGTAGCCGAGTGACAGACACAGGTTGCCGTTGACCAGATCGGTCACCGGTTGCGACTGGAACTTGCGGATGTACGGCCGCAACTTCATCAGCAATTCACTGGCGGCGGCCAGATCCTCGGCTTTGCCGCTGCGCGGATCGCGACCGAGGTAATTGAGCACCACCGCCAAGGCCTCGTCCGGCGAGTCGATCATCGAGATGCCGCAATCGGCAAACTTCGCCGCCAGCTCCGGTTTGAACAGCATGTCGAGGCTGTTGACCGGTGCATCGGCCATGCGTTTTTTGATCTGCTCTTCGTTGTAGGTCAGGCCGATGGTGCCCCAGGTGTAAGGCACCGTGGCTTTGCTGGAGTGCTCGTAATGGCCGCGCAGTTTCTGCAAGCCGGGTTCGATGTCGGCCAGTTCGGTCAGCTTCGCTTGATCCAGCGGCATCAAGCTGCCGGCGCGCATCAAGCGTTCGGCGACGGTGTCACCGGGGAAGATCAGGTCGTAACCGCTGCCGCCGGACAGCATCTTCGCCTCCAGTGTTTCGCTGCCGTCCATGACGTCGTAGATCACCTTGATCCCGGTTTCCGCGGTGAAGCGACTCAAGGTGTCTTCGGCAAAGTAGTCGGCCCAGTTGTACAGCCGCAGGGTTTTGTCTTCGGCGTGCAGCGACGGCATCAAGCAGATCAGCGCCAAGCCGATCGCGCCGCGCAAGCGTTTGTGATGGATAGCCATGTCAAACCCCTTGGGTGTTCCAGCGTGCATGAAGGTGGCGACCGTCCTGACTCAGCAGCGGCCCGTACATGTCCGGACGCCGATCGCGATAGATGCCCCAGCTCAAACGCTCTTCGCGCATGGCCGCCAGATCGAGGCGCTGCACCAGCACACCGGTGCTGTCGCGGTCAGCGCTGGCGAGCAACTGGCCTTTGTGGTCGCTGATGAACGACGAGCCGTAAAAGCTCATTTGCAGGCTCGGATCGGTGGTCGCGGTTTCTCGACCGACCCGATTCGACGCCACCACCGGCAGCAGATTGGCAGCGGCATGGCCGCGCATGGTCATCTGCCAGTGGTCGCGGGAATCCAGCACCGCGCAGCCCGGTTCCGAGCCGATGGCGGTCGGATACAGCAGCACTTCGGCGCCCATCAACGCCAGGCAACGGGCAGTTTCCGGGAACCACTGATCCCAGCAGATGCCGACGCCGAGGCGGCCGAACGCGGTGTCCCAGACTTTGAAACCGGTATCGCCGGGGCTGAAATATTCCTTCTCTTGATAACCGATGGCGTTGGGGATGTGCGTCTTGCGGTACACGCCCAACAGGCGCCCGTCGGCGTCGGCCACGCTCAGCGAATTGAAGTAGGCGTTGCCGGCCTTTTCGAACCAGCTCAGTGGCAACACCACGCCCAGTTCACGGGCCAGTGCGGCGAAGCGCGCAAGCACGCGGCTGTCGCGGTATTCCTCGGCCAACGCCATGTGTTTATGGCTTTGCTCGATGCAGAAATACGGCGTGGCGAACAGCTCCTGCAACAGGATCACTTGCGCGCCCTGCTGCGCCGCTTCGCGCACGAGCTGCTCGGCGCGATCAAGGTTGCCGGATAAATTCCAGGTGCACGGCATCTGGGAGCTGGCGATCGTCAGAATGCTCATGCTTTCAACCTCGCAGCGGCCAGGCTGGCTGCTGCTGGGTGATGCAATGCACCCCGCCGCCGCCATGGGCCAGATGATTGATGCGTACCGGCACCACTTCGCGGCCGGGGAAAGCTTGCTCCAAGACTTTGGCGGCGACGTTATCCGCCTCGATGCCGTAGGCCGGCATGATGATTGCGCCGTTGGCGATATAGAAATTGGTGTACGAGGCGCAGAACACTTCGGCTTCGGTGTCGACGGCGTCGGTGGCTTCGAACAGTTCGATCAATTCGAATTTGCGGCCGTTGGCGTCGGTGGCCAATTCCAGCGCGCGACGGTTCTCTCGGGCCACTTCAGCGTACACCGACGATTGATCGTGGGTGGCGTCCACCAGCAATACGCCGGGACGGGCGAAGGCACAAACGCCGTCGACGTGGCCGTCAGTCATGTCGCCGGTGACGTAATCCGGATCGCCTGGCAGCCAGATGGTTTTCTTCACGCCGAGCAAACGGCTGAAGATTTCTTCCATCTCGGCTTTGCCGATGCCGGGGTTGCGATTGGGGTTGAGCAGCACCGATTCGGTGGTGATCAGCGTGCCTTCGCCATCAACGTGAATCGCCCCGCCTTCGTTGCTCAGCGGCGTGCCGAAGCATTCCAGACCGAGGTGGTTGAGCGCACGGCGCGCCAGGCTTTCATCCAGATCATGCGCCGACTTGCCGCCCCAGGCGTTGAAGCGCCAGCTCACACCGGCCAATCCTTGCTGCGGATGGCAGACAAAGGTCGGGCCGGAATCGCGGCACCAACTGTCATTGACCTCCAGGGCAATCAGCTCGATGTTCGGTCCGCAAAGGGCTTTGGCACTGGCGATGGCCGATGGGTCGACCACCAGTTTCACCGGTTCGAAACGGGCGATGGCATTGGCCACGCGAGCGAAATCTTCCTGCACCTGCGCCAGGGTCACGCGCCAACCCGACTCCCACAAGGTTTTGTTGTGCGGCCAGACCATCCATGTCGCGGCATGGGTCATCCACTCCGCCGGCATCATCCAGGCGCTGTTTTTATTGTCGTTGTGCTGCATGATAAGCCTCGTTAGTTAAGCCAATGTGTTCACGCCGCCAATGCTACGGACGCGCAAACAGGCAAACAAACGATGGATTTAGCGGATAACTGATTAGAGGAGCTTATCGATATGCTTAAACACTGGCCGCCACTCAGTTCCCTGCGCGGCTTTGAAGCCGCCGCCCGGCTCGGCAGTTTTCACAAGGCAGCCGAGGAGTTGAACCTCACTCAGTCGGCGATCAGCCAGCAGATCCGCAGCCTTGAGGCGTACCTGGAACAGCCGCTGTTTTTCCGCAGCGGACGCAGCGTTGCATTGACCGATGCCGGCCACGATTTGCTCAGCACCACGCAAGCGATGCTTCAGCAATTGGCGGTGGGGATTCGGCGTCTGGGCCAGTATCAGAAGCCCAATCAACTGGTGCTCAACACCACGCCGGCGTTTGCCCGGCACTGGTTGCTGCCACGATTGGCGGACTTTCGTGCGCAACATCCGGAAGTTGATCTATGGATCTACAGCACCGATGAGGTGCCGGACATGGCCACGCAAACCATCGACATCGCCGTGCGTGACGACATCAGCGCCCAAGCCGAATGCAGCTTCAAAGTGCTGCATGCCGATCGCCTCTATCCCGCCGGCCATCCAAGCCTGTTGTCCCAACCCGCATCTCGGCGCACCACATTGCATGGTGAGCGGGAAATGGACTGGAGTCATTGGGCGGTCGAGGCCGGAATCGACGTCGGCCAGCAGGATCAGGGATTGAATTTCTCCGATCCCGGGTTGCTGCTCGACGCCGCCTGTGCAGGGCTTGGCATTGCCCTGGTCAGTCAATTGCTCAGCCGTCAGGCGCAGGCTGACGGCGTGTTGCAAGCGCTGGTGGAGGACACCATTCGCGGACCGAACTGGGCGTTGCTGACGCATCGCGACAGTGAGCATGATCCGCTGGCGAAAAGCTTTATCGCCTGGCTATCAACCCATTTGAGTGTTGATCAAACCACCGAAAAGGCACCGGCGCCCAATCTGCCTTCCAGTCGACCGTGAAGCACATAGTGCTGATAGCCACTTGAGAATTCACCGGTGGACACTGCGCGCCTGACATCCTCGTTCAATCGGAAATACTGCGCCTCGTCAAAGTTTTCGGCACTGACCTCGCCCGCACGCCCGAGCAACTCGCTGTCCACGGCAAGGCCCATGCTGCTGAGGTTCTCGAAGTCAATGATGCGATTGACCGCATGTTGCTCCAACACCCCTTGGTTGGGGAACATCGAGTAGATATGCATGCCCTTCTTGGCGCAGCGGCTGCACATGTCGACACAGTTTTTCTGCGTGTTCTTGCGCTGCATCAGTTCCGCAACCGGCATGTCGAGGTACTTGCCGACCTGATATTCGTTCTGATTGAAGATCGTGCAGCACAGGATCGTGTTGCCATTGCAGTCGATCACCAGCCAGTCATCCTTGAGCAGGCAATCTTGCTGAGGGTACTGCCGGGCAACATTGACAATATCGTCGTAGGGCGGCAGCGCCAGTCTTTTCAGGGTTTCATAGTCGGTATCGGTGACAGAAGGATCGCGCTCGATAATGGCCAGCGTTTTCTCCAACGGCATCATCACCGAATAACCGGTGGTGAACTTGAAGCCGAGGCGCTCGCTGAACTCACGCATCAACGCTTCCTCTTCGATGTTATCGAGGTAGCGGTGATAGTAGACATCGACACGGGTACTCAAACCCAATCGCTGCTTGATCTCGTGCAGCGCAATCATGTTCTGTTTTACAACTTCGATATCACCGCCTACATGACCCTTTACGTAGGTGTCCTGGTAAAAGCCTGACAGCGAAATACGGAAGTAACCCGGTTCGGCCAACAAAGCCTTTTCCATGTTCTTGGCGAGATTGAGGTTGGTACTGATACCGCTGCCCATCCCGGCGGCATTGATGATCTCGATGAATTCGCCAATTTTTGGATGAACCAGAGGCTCGGTCCAGTTGTACAGATAAATCGACTTGACCCCTTCTGTGCGGGCCTTTTCGACGATCTGTTTGAACATGTCGATCTGCATGGCTTTTTTGAAGTTGAGGTTTTCCGAGTTGCCCATTGGGCAAGAGGGGCAGCTCAGGTTACAGGCGCCGACAATATCGATGTACATATTCATTGCGAGGGGAAGCTCCAGAGTTCGAAAGTCATGCATCTCATCACTGCACGCTTTCAAGTCGCCGATCGAGTTGGTTTTTTGACGGCATTACTGCGCAAGCTAGCAATAAACGCACCACTTTTCTAAGGCGCCATCAACGCCACAACCCAATCGATAAACACTCGCAACTTCAGGCTGACATGCCGGTTCGGTGGATACGCCAGATAAAGCGGCATAGGGTCGAGCCGCCAGTCTTGGAACAGCGGCACCAGTTCGCCGCGAGCCACATGGGCATCGGACATGTAAGTGGGCAGCCACAACACACCCATGCCTGCCAGGCCCGCCGCGAGGTAAGCATTGCCATCATCGACCGCAAGCACGTGACGCCCTTTGATTTGCAGCTTTTCGCTGGCGTTGTGCAAGGCATACGGCAGCGGTTTGCCGGTGCGCGCCCAGAGGAAGCCGACCACCCGATGATGGGAATCTTCCAGTTCCTGTGGATGCCCAGGCGTCCCGGCCCGAGCCAGGTATTGCGGCGCGGCAAACACACCCAACTGCAGATCGGCGACCTTGCGGGCCATCAGCGACAGATCCATGAGTTCACCACCACGCACCACGCAATCAACGTTCTCATCGATGATGTCGACGATGCGGTCGCTGACGCCCAGGTCGATCTGGATATCCGGATATCGTGCGTGAAACTCCGGCAGCGCAGGAATCAGGATCAACCGCGCAAACGGGCTGGGCACATCCACACGCAGCCGCCCCTTGGGGAGCGGCGCCGCACCGGGCAGACTGCTTTCGGCGTCTTCCATGTCGGCCAGCAACTTGATCACACGCTCGTAGTAAGCGGCGCCATCGGCGGTGACGTTGACCTTGCGTGTCGTGCGATTGAGCAACTTCACTCGCAACCGCGCCTCCAACTGCTGCACCAACTGAGTCACGGTGGTTTTGCTCATGTGCAGGGTTTCTGCCGCTTTGGTGAAACTCCCGGCCTCGACCACCCGCACAAACGCTTGCATTGCATCAAATCGGTCCAATGATCGCGCCTCGATTGTTTGAGAATCACAAACAGTGAACGCCAAGCTTGCGCGTTTATCGCCCGCCTGCAAATACCTACAGTGGCTCCATCCACTCAAACGAAGGAGCCACTTCCATGACTCAGCGCGATGTTGTATTTCCACCCGCACGCCGCACCCTGTATGAACGCCATCGTTACTCGCCGGCCATTCGTTCCAACGGCTTTCTGTTCGTCTCCGGACAAGTCGGCAGCACCGAGGACGGCACGCCAGAGCCGGACTTGAAAAACCAGGTGCGCCAGGCTTTCACTAACCTCAACGCAATCCTCGAAGAGGCCGGTGGCAGCTTCGCTGACGTGATCGATGTCACCGTATTCATCGTTGACCCGCCAGCGAAATTCGAGACGATCTGGGATGTCGTTCTGACCGAGTTCTGGGGCGAGGCACCGCACCCGACGGTAACGGCGGTAGGCGTGACCTGGCTGTATGGGTTCGATTTCGAGATCAAGGTGATTGCGAAGTTACCCGACGCGAGCTGACAGAGCCATTCGGCCATTCATACCACCCTGTTGCGCCCGCTCTGTTTGGCGGCATAGAGCCGCTCGTCCGCGAGTTTCAAGACGCTTGCCGCTGTCGCAGCGTCCGCATCGCGACACGCCACACCGATGGACATCGTCAACCTTCCCACCTGCGGCACCTCGGTTTCCTCGAGGTGCGCGCGGATTCTCTGTGCGATCATTCGCGCGGTCTCCAGAGAGGCGTCAGGAAGAATCAGCGCGAACTCTTCGCCACCGCAACGGCACGCAAGATCGCCCGAACGCGAGTTCTGTTTGAGGATGTCGGCAACGCTTTTCAAGGCAACGTCGCCAGCGTCATGTCCAAAGGTATCGTTGACGCGTTTGAAATGATCTATGTCCAGCGCCAGCACCGCATACCCCTGCCCGGTCTGATCCAGCAGCTCCAAAGAGGCAGCCATGGCGCGCCGATTGGCCAGGCCCGTGAGGGGATCACTTTGTGCTTCATGGCTAAGCTGACCGAGTTTCTGTTGCAGCAACTGCACACCCGCCAGCATCGCCTGGCGGATCGCGGCAGCGTCGCGATACCAGGCATGCACCCGATCCAACCGCTGCGTGGTGTCAGGTGCTGCCAACTGGTCGGCGACCGCCGACAGCTGCCGAAGTGGCCGAGCGATCAGCATCGCTCCAACGAGGATCAGCGCAAGGCCGAACAGACCCGCTGGAATCATCCCGACGACCATGTCGCGCATCAGTTGTCCCAGCGGGGCAAGGCTGCGCTCGCGAGGTCGCTGCACCACCACCGCCCAATTGGCTGCTGGCACCCGGGCATACCCGGCGAGCATCGGCACACCTTTGTAGTTGTCACCTTGCAGGGTCCCGCTCTCACCGCGCAAAGCTGCATCTACCGTAAGGCTCCAGCCCAGGACTTCGCCGATCCGCTTCGGGTCCGGGTGATACAACAGCCGCCGGTTGCCATCGGCCACGAAAGCGAACGTGCCATCGTGATGAAAGTGGCGACTGATAATGGTGTGAAACGCGCTTTGCTCAAGCAAATAGACAGAGCCGCCGACGATCCCGAGAAATGTGCCTGAGGGGCTGAATACCGGTTGCGAAACGAACACCACCAGATTGCCTGCCGAGGAAACATACACCTCACTGACCAGAGGCCGGCGCTCCTTGAGGGCTTGTTGGATACCCTGCGATTGCAGCGTGGCGCCGACAATCTGAAGGCTTTGCGGATACGCCTGAAGGACTTGACCGCTGGCATCCAGGATCGCCACCGAGTTGAAGTCGGTATCCTGTGCCTGCAAGCGCATGGCTTCCCTGCGCAACACCTCTGGTTCCTCCCAATGTTCGGCCAGCACAGTCGCGCTGTAACTCAAACGATTGTGCGCCGCCCCCAGAAACTCGGCGATGCTGGACGCGACTTTCGCCGCGTAGGCACCGTTAGCCTCCAGCGTCGAGTGAATCAGCGCCTCGCGCTGCACGCGATAGGCGACGTAAAGGCTGTTGCACAGGGTCGCCACGACCGATAACAGCACAAACAGCAGTATCAGTCCGCGCAGATCGATCGGCATCGGCCGGGAACGCTTCATCCCGTCACCCGTAGCGCGGATTTCCACTTCTGGACAATTAATGATGTGAGTAACGCTTGATCCATGAACGAAACTTCTGGTGGTGGGCGGGACGCAGTGAGCAGTTGCTGCCACGTTGAGAGTGTCATGGAGAATAGGCAGAGACCTTGCCTTTGTCACAGCACGGAATATCGTGGTAACAGTTTCTTTGAGCTCGTTAAAAGCTGCCCCCCCATAATCGCGCCGCCCTCTTCTAGATGGCGCTGGCCTTTGCGCGTATGAGTCCGTATAACCCTCGCCGATTCGTCTACCCTGAGTTTGCGCCTCACCTCGTAATTTCAGCTCTACCGACGCCCCTGAAACGGAGATTCCCATGCTCAAACAAACCCTGGCACTGACCGCCGGCCTGGCCCTGTCCTTTTCCGCGCTGGTGGCACAAGCCGCCGAGGTGCTGCGCGTCAGCGCAATTCCCGATGAAGCCCCGACCGAACTGTTGCGCAAATTCGAACCGCTGGGCGCGTATCTGGAGCAGCAACTGGGCATGAAGGTGCAGTTCGTGCCGGTGGCCGACTACCCGGCCGTGGTTGAAGCCCTCGCGACCGACCGTCTCGACATGGCCTGGCTGGGCGGTTTCACCTTTGTGCAGGCGCGTCTGAAAACCGATGCAACGACTCCGGTGATACCTTTGGTGCAGCGTGAACAGGATGCGCAGTTCACCAGCAAATTCATCACTGCCGACCCGAATGTACACAGCCTCGCTGACCTCAAGGGCAAGACCTTCGCGTTCGGCTCGGTATCGTCAACCTCCGGCAGCCTGATGCCGCGTTACTTCATGCTGAAAAACGACAACATCAAGCCTGAAGCGTATTTCAGCCGTGTCGCCTACTCCGGCGCGCATGATGCCACCGTGGCCTGGGTGCAGGCCGGCAAGGTGGATGCAGGTGTGCTGAACGCCAGTGTCTGGCAGAAGCTGGTGGATGCCGGCAAGGTCGACACCAACAAGGTCAAGGTCTTCGCCACGACGCCGACTTACTTCGATTACAACTGGACCGTGCGCGGCACCCTTGATCCGGCAGTGGCGGCGAAAATCAAGAAAGCCTTCCTGGATCTGGACCCGGCCAACCCTGAACAGAAGAAGATTCTTGATCTGCAGGCCGCCAGCCGTTTCATCGACACCAAGCCTGAGAACTACAAGGGCATCGAGGAAGCCGCCCGCGCCGCCGAACTGCTGAAATGACCCTGAGCCTCAAACAGGGCAGCCTGCGCCACGCCAATGGCGTCGACGCACTGCGCGGCGTCGACCTGCAGATTGGCGCGGGCGAACAGGTCGCCATCATCGGCCCGTCCGGCGCCGGCAAATCGAGTTTGCTAAACCTGCTGGCCACCGCGCTGCGGCCCAGCAGCGGTGAGATCGAAGTGCTTGGCGAACGCGCCTGGCACTTGTCCGCCCGCCAGCGCCAACGCCTGCGCGCGCGCATCGGCCTGGTGCATCAGGCGCCGCCGCTACCGCCGCGCCAACGCGTGGTAACCGCTGTGCTGGCTGGCAAACTCGGGCAATGGAGCCTGGGCAAAAGCCTGCTCAACCTGTTGCATCCACTGGACGTGGGCGGTGCTCGCGCCGTTTTGGCACGGCTCGATCTGGGCGACAAACTGTTCGCTCATTGCCAGCAACTGTCCGGCGGCCAATTGCAGCGCGTCGGCATCGCCCGGGTGTTGTACCAGGCACCGCAAATTCTGCTTGCCGATGAACCGGTGTCAGCGATGGACCCGGTGATGGCCGGGCACACCCTGTCGATCCTGTCGCGGCATGCCCGCGAGCACAACGTCACGTTGGTGGCGAGCCTGCATGCAGTTGACCTGGCGCTGTCGCACTTTGCGCGGGTGATCGGTTTGCGCGACGGCCAGATCCTGTTCGACAGCCCTTCCGGGCAAGTCAGTGAGGAAATGCTCGACGCCTTGTACGCCAACGAAAAACTGCAATCGCCGGCCGCTGCAGTCGCACCGCTGACTGTGCAGATTCCACGATGCTGAGCGCCGATTCACGCGATCCTGCGGCATGGCCGCGACTGCTGCTGAGCGTCCTGGCGATTGCGTTGCTGTGGCCGGGTATCCAGCTCAGCGAACTGGATCTGGGCGTGCTGCTGCAAGATGACAGCCGCAGCGAAATGGGTCGTTTCGTTTCGGCCTTCTGGCCGCCCGCGCACGATCAAGCGTTCTTGCAGCTGTTGCTCAAAGCCACGTTGCAAACCCTCGCCATCGCCACCGCCGGCATGGCCCTGGCGCTGCTGCTGGCGGTGCCGGCCGGGTTGCTGGCGAGTCGTGCACTGTCGTTGTCCGCCGCCTCGCGCGGTGGCGTGCCGAGCGCCATGGGCCGGTTGTTACGCTGGCCGATTCGCGCCTTGCTGATCTTTCTGCGTAGCGTGCCGGAAATCGTCTGGGCACTGTTGTTTGTCCGCGCGGTCGGTCTGGGGCCGGCGGCGGGCGTGCTGGCCATCGCCATCACCTACAGCGGCATGCTCGGCAAGGTCTACGCGGAGATTTTCGAATCCACCGATCAGCGCCCGGCCCACGCCTTGCTGCAATCGGGCAGCGGCCGGCTGGCGAGTTTTGCCTATGGCGTCATGCCCAATGTCGCGGCGGAACTGCTCTCGTACACGGTCTATCGCTGGGAATGCGCGATCCGCGCGTCAGTGGTGATGGGTTTTGTCGGTGCCGGCGGGCTCGGTCAGCAGATCGATCTGTCGATCCGCATGTTTGCCGGCGGAGAAGTCGCCAGCATGCTGCTGACCTTCCTGATACTGGTGCTGGCCGCCGACCAATTCAGCCGTTTGTTGCGCTGGAGGCTGGCATGAACCGCCTGATCAATCTGCTGCTGATCACCGCTATCGTCGCGGCGGTCTTTGCCTCGTTCAGCTATCTGGGCCTGGATCTCGCTGAGCTCGGCAGCGCCAGCAGCCTGAAGCAGATGGGCGCTTACGTGCAGCGCTTTCTCAGTCCGGACTTGAGCACCGCTTACCTGCGAGCCATTGTTCACGGCTCGATGGAAACCCTCGCCATGTCGGCCCTCGGCACCCTGCTCGCGGCGATGCTGGGAATCATCCTCGCCCTGCCCGCCGCCGGGCGTTTCGGCTGGCCGCTACAAAGTGTTTCGCGGCTGTTGCTCAACGGTTTGCGGGCGATTCCGGAACTGGTCTGGGCGGCACTGATGGTGCTCGCTGCCGGGCTTGGGCCGAACGCCGGCACCCTCGCCCTCGCCCTGCACACCACGGGCGTGCTCGGCCGCCTGTTTGCCGAAGCCCTGGAAAACACCCCGCCGCAACCTGCCGAAGCGATCCGCTTGCAAGGCGGCAATCCGCTTCTGGCGTTCTGTTACGGCACCTTGCCGAACCTTACGCCACAACTGCTCGCCTACATTCTTTACCGCTGGGAAAACAACATCCGCATGGCCAGCGTACTGGGTTTTGTCGGTGCAGGCGGACTGGGCCAGATGCTCTACGTGAGCCTCAGCCTGTTTCAGGAGGCGCAAGCCAGCACGGTAATCCTGGCAATGCTGTTGCTGGTGTTGGCAGTGGATTCGTTGAGCGCCTGGAGCCGGCAGCGCTGGGTCAAGGCGTAAACAGCGCGCCTCGGGCAGTCCTGCGGCCCGCTGCACGTCGGCAGGCGCGATGCCGCAGCAACGCGCCTGCCAGTCGCTTAGTGCGGTGCGCGCGGGATGGTTTTCATCAGGTCTTCAGGGCTGATGTGGCCGACCACGCTGCCCGGTTGCGGCAGATTGAGAATGTGGCCCTTCATTTTGCCGATGATGTGCATCTCGCACGGTTTGCAGTCGAATTTCAGTGTCAGTACTTCATCGCCGTGGATCAACTGCATCGGCGCGACCTTGGTGCGCACGCCGGTCACGCCTTTGGCCTGTTTCGGGCACAGGTTGAAGGAGAAACGCAGGCAGTGCTTGGTGATCATCACCGGCACTTCACCCGCCTCTTCGTGAGCTTCGTACGCCGCGTCGATCAGCTTCACGCCGTGACGGTGGTAGAAGTCGCGCGCTTTCTGGTTATAGACGTTGGCGAGGAAGGTCAGGTGCGAATCCGGGTACACCGGTGGCGGGCTGGTTTCAGCTTTGCGGTGGCCACGCGGGTGCGCAGCGACACGGGCGGCGGTGAGGTTCTCGATCACTTCACGGCGCAGGGCTTTGAGCTGCGAGTTGGGGATGAAGAACGCCTCTGGCGCATCCAGCTTGATGTCGGTGGCGTGGTACTGCGTGGTGCCGAGCTGGCCGAGCAGATCGCGCAACTGTTCCAGCGCCTGCTCAGGCTTGTTGGCCACACCGAACGGACCGTTGAGGGTGACGCTGGCACTGATGCCTTCCTCGCTGGTGGCGGTCACTTCCAGCTGTTGTTCACGCAGACGCGCAACCCAGCTCAGGGCCACGCGACGCTCTGAAGAAGTCTTTTGCAGCGCCTGTTGCCAGTTGTGGTCGAGGTTGCGGTTCAACGGGTGATTCGGTCGCAGCTTGTACAAGCCTTCGGGCATTTCGTTAGGCTCGACGCGATAGCGGTAGCGCTTCTCGCCGTCTTCCTCGAACTCGCCTTTGGCTTCGGCGATGTTGGCGCGGAAACCGACCACTTCGCGCTTGACCAATACGTTCAGGCCATCACCGTTGGACAGCGGCTCGTGGGTCACCACTTGCATGTCACGCTTGGCGACTTTCTCGACGATGCCGACCGGCAGACCGGTGAAGGTCGGCGAGTCGAAAGCGCCGATGTCGATCTTGCGATCAGTGACGAAATAATCGGTGCTGCCACGGTGGAAGGTTTTTTCCGGGTCAGGCAGGAAGAAGTGCGCGGTGCGGCCGCTGGAAGCGCGGGCCAGATCCGGGCGATCTTCGAGCACGTCGTCGAGGCGCTGACGGTAATAGGCGGTGATGTTCTTCACATAGCCCATGTCCTTGTAGCGACCCTCGATCTTGAACGAACGCACACCGGCTTCAACCAGCGCGCGGATGTTGGCGCTCTGGTTGTTGTCTTTCATCGACAGCAGGTGTTTTTCGTAAGCGATCACGCCACCCTTTTCATCTTTGAGGGTGTACGGCAAACGGCAGGCCTGCGAGCAGTCGCCACGGTTGGCGCTGCGCCCGGTCTGCGCGTGGGAAATATTGCACTGCCCGGAGAAGGCCACGCACAACGCGCCATGGATGAAGAACTCGACGGCAGCATCGGTTTCATCGGCAATCGCACGGATTTCCTGCAGGTTCAGCTCACGGGCCAACACCAGTTGCGAGAAACCGGCCTGATCGAGGAATTTCGCTCGCTCAAGGGTGCGGATGTCAGTCTGGGTCGAGGCGTGTAGCTCGATCGGCGGAATGTCCAGCTCCATCACACCCAGATCCTGCACGATCAGCGCATCGACACCGGCGTCGTACAACTGATGGATCAGCTTGCGCGCCGGCTCCAGTTCGTTGTCGTGCAGGATGGTGTTGATGGTGGTGAAAATGCGCGCGTGGTAACGGCGGGCGAACTCTACCAGTTCGGCGATTTCACCGACTTCGTTGCAGGCGTTGTGGCGCGCGCCGAAGCTCGGGCCGCCGATGTACACGGCGTCGGCGCCGTGGAGAATCGCCTCACGGGCGATGGCGACATCGCGGGCAGGGCTGAGCAATTCCAGATGATGCTTGGGCAAGGACATAGTTTTTTTAGTCAGGCTGTCACGGTTAGGCGCGCATTCTACCCCTGAAACGCGTACCGGGCACGCCTCGGCTGCCCGATGGCCGGGGCGGCGCGACAAAGGCCTGCGCATGCTATCGACGATGACGCGCCGTCGAGGCTGCACTTACAATGCGCGAACCTTTTGCATTGGCCCGCCCATGGACATCGACCTCGCTCGCACCTTCCTCGAAATCGTCCGCCACGGCAGTCTCGCCGCCGCCGCGCAGAAGCTCTTCGTCACGCAAACGGCGATCACCGCCCGGGTGCAGAAACTCGAAAGCCAGTTGGGCAGCACCTTGTTCGTGCGCAATCGCGCCGGGGCGAAACTGACGCCCAATGGCGAGGCTTTCGTGGTCTACGCCAATCAACTGGTGCAGACCTGGGAAGCGGCGCGCCGGGATCTGCCGCTGCCCGAGGGTTATCACAACGTGCTGCACATCGGTGGCGAAGTCAGCCTGTGCAATCCGCTGATGCTCAGTTGGGCCGCCGAACTGCGCGAAAAAATCCCCGGGCATGCCCTGCGCATGGAAATCCGCGACGGCGAAAACCTCCTGCGCCAGCTCGAACTCGGCGTACTCGACGCGGCGCTGGTCTATCAGCCGGAATACTGGCCGGGACTGCAGGTGGAGCAAGTGCTGGAGGAAAAACTGATTCTGGTACGTGCGCCCGAGCGCCCGGCCCCCTACGTCTACATCGATTGGGGCCCGGATTTCCGCCGTCAGCACGACGCCGCCCTGCCAGAAAAAGCCAAAGCCGCGTTGAGTTTCAACCTCGGCCCGCTGGCGCTGCAATACATTCTCGAACACGGTGGCAGCGGCTATTTCCGCACCCGCGTCGTGCGTACCTATCTGGAGAGCGGCGCACTCGAAGCGGTGACCAAAGCCCCGGAATTCAGCTATCCGACTTACCTGGTGTATTCGCGCGATCGTGACTCGGCGATCCTGCAACAGGCCTTTGACCTGCTGCGCGACGTGATCAAGGCCGATGACGACTGGTCGCAGCGCTGGAACCCGTTGAGCTGAACCGGCCGCTTTACACCGGATCATGGCGCATGTGACCTCAAGGTCCGGCCTGCACAAACGGCCGGATCGGCTAATCTGCCGGGTATAACAACGATACCGACAGGTGAGCGCAGTGAGGCAGACCACCGAGGCATTTCGCAGCCGCTACCGTGCGGCCATTCACCCGCTCTACAACCCATGGCTGCACGGCGCTTTCGTGCTGCTGTTCGGGGTATTGGCCATCGGCGCCTTCTGGAGCCGCGTGCAACAGGTCAGTGGGCTGGAATGGCTGACGGTGCCGCTGACGCTGTTGTTCTTCAACTTCGGCGTGTACACGGTGCACCGCCATCTCGGCCACCACAAAAAGGCTTTTGCCAAACTGTTCTACGCCCGCCACGCTGGCGACCATCACAGTTTTTTCACCCCCGGGCACATGACTTACGACAGCGCTCGCGACTGGCGGGTGATTCTGTTTCCGGCATGGCTGATCGTCGTTCATACATTGCTGATCACCCTGCCGTTATGGTGGTTGTTCGCGCAATTCAACGCCAACGTCGCCGGGCTGTTTGGCGGTTGCATGGTCCTGGGTTATCTGACCTATGAAGTGTTTCATGCCTGCGAGCATCTGCCGCCGGACAACCCGGTGACGCGCCTGCCGTGGATCCGCCAGATGCGGCGCCTGCACGAACTGCATCATCGCCGCGAGCGCATGCAGGAGCGCAATTTCAATATCGTCCTGCCGTTGATGGACTACCTGTTCGGCACCCTGTACTGGGAACCGGAACCCGCCCCTTTGAGCTATTCGAGAATGCCCATGACCCGCATGCAGCACCAGATCGATATCACCGGGGAACCGATTGCCGTGCTCGCCTATGCCGCCAGTGTCGGGCGCTGGCCGGAGTGGCACCCGTCGTCGCTGAAGATCGACGGCCCGCACGGCCCGCTGCATGCCGGCGCGCGCTTTGAAGAGGACATTCATGCCGGCGGCCGTGAAGGCCACTTGAGCTGGGAAGTGACTGAGTACCTGCCCGGCCGACGCTGGTGCGCGCGGGCGCAGGGCGATCATGGCTTGTCGTTGCTGCTGACCTATGAATGCGGCGCCGAGGGTAACGGCACGCGATTTGTGCGCACACTGGATTATCGCTTCGACGGCTTGGGCATGCGCATCGCCAATCACTTGCTGCTCAAGCGCCGCATCGAGCGCGAATCTGCCGCGTCGATGCTGGCGCTGCGTGACATGGCCGCGCAATACCTGTCATCGGCGAGGGCCAGCGCGTGAAACTGCGACATCTGCTATTGCTGCTGGTGCTCATCGTCATCGGTTTTTTATTGTTGATGCCGAGCAGAGTCGAACCCGTGGCCTGGACGCCGCCGCCAGCGCCATCGCTCAAAGAAGGCATTTACGCCGAGAACCAGAAACTCAAAGCCGCAGCTCAGGTCGGGCCGAGCGACATCGAGGGGCCGGAAGCCTTGCTGCTGGAAAGTGACTTCTTGATCACCGGACTGCACGACGGCCGACTGCTGCGCACCAGCCTCGACGGCCAGCAACGCAAAGTACTCGCCGACACCGGTGGCCGTCCGCTCGGTTTGGCCCGACATCCGAACGGCTTGCTGGTGATCGCCGACGGGGTCAAGGGATTGCTGTCCCTTGATGCGCAAGGTCAGTTGATTCCTTTGACCACGGCGGCCAATGGTCTGGCGTTCGGCTTCACCGATGACGTCGCCATCGACAAGTCCGGGCATTACGCCTATTTCAGCGACGCTTCCAGTCGTTGGGGCTATGGCCATGACGGCGAAGCGATCATCGAGCACGGCGGCGACGGACGCCTGCTGCGCTATGACTTTCAGAGCGGTAAAACCAGCGTGTTGCTGGATAAGCTGGAATTCGCCAACGGCGTGACCCTCGGTCCGGATGACGCCTATGTACTGGTCAATGAAACCGGCGCCTATCGTATCAGCCGTTACTGGCTGACCGGGCCGAAAGCCGGCACCCAAGATTTGTTCATCGACAACCTGCCGGGGCTGCCGGACAACCTCGCGTTCAATGGCAGCAACCGCTTTTGGGTGGCGTTGTATGCGCCGCGCAATGCCTTGCTCGATGGCACCGCCGGGCACCCCTTCGTACGCAAGATGATTGTGCGGGCGTTGACAGTTTTGCCTAAGCCGGTGGAGAAGCGCGGGTTTGTCCTGGGGCTGGATCTGGAGGGCAAGGTGATCGCCAATCTGCAGGATGCCAGCAACGGCAATTATTCGCCGATTACCACGGTGCGCGAGTATGGGCCGTGGTTGTATTTTGGCTCGTTGAAGGCGATGCATATGGCGCGGATGCCGTTGGATGCGGCGCTGAAGTGAATCTGCTGGATCTGTATCGAGCGGACTGACGCCATCGCTGGCAAGCCAGCTCCCACAGGGTTCTCTGCTGACCACAGCATTTGTGGTCAACACAATTCACTGTGGGAGCTGGCTTGCCAGCGATGACGGTCTGTCAGTTACTCGATTTGTCGAACTTGTCCGGATCTTCGTCTTCAGGCAAATCCTCATCCGGCTCTTCGGGGTTAGCGGTGGTATGCGCCGGGCTGTTGGGTTCGGGATGGGTAGGAACCGGGTCGAATGCGCCCTGCTCTTCACTGGGGAATTTCGGATCGTTCATAAGGCACCTCGCAAAGAGTCGGGGATTGAAGACTCTGTACATTCGAGGTGCCGGTCGTGGCTGTCGTTCCCGTCAATCCGCAACCGCAGGTCGGCGGATCAATGGAGAGTCAGGACGGGGCCTGTAAATGGCTGACGATTTCGTCTTTCACCTTAAGGCGCTTCTCTTTGAGTTTTTTTAATGCATCGTCGGTGGGAGCATCCGAGGTGGCCGTTTCGGCCTTGACCACGTCGGCGTCGGCTTGGGAATACTTGTTGATCAGTGAATCCAGTCGTGGATCCTGGGTGCGTTCTTGCTGGATCTCTTCCTTCGTGCAACTCAAGTCCTGAAACAGGTCATGGGGAACCGGCATGGAACACCTCCGTCAGTTGATCGGCAGCCAGCGCGACCGATGCGCTGGCCCGTTATCAGAATGGCCTTGGTTGAGCCGTTCTGTCGACCACCTGTCAGACCAGCGGTGGCCGTTCGTCGCCCTGTCGCAAATGCGATAAAACCTTTGTCTGCAGCGTTGCCTCCATTGGATAACACCGACAACAACTTGCGTGGAGATACACCAATGGACGGATTCAACCTGCGTCATCTCGTTTTGGCTGTCGCCCTGAGCAGTGGCATGGGCAGTGCTTTCGCCGCCACGGACAATGACTTCGTCGATAACGCCGCAGCCGGTGGCATCGCCGAAATCGAAACCAGCCGTCTGGCCCTGGAAAAAAGCCAATCGGCGGACATCAAGGCGTTCGCCAACATGATGATCACCGATCACGGCAAAGCCAACGATGAACTGGCGACCATTGCCAAGGCCAATGACATCGAAGTCCCGGATACCACGACTCTGGTCAAACAGGCCAAGGAAAAAATCCTCGACCTGCGCGATGAATCCTTCGACGCCGCTTACGCCAATAATCAGGTTAAGGCGCATGAAGAGACCATCGAGCTGTTCAAGAAACAAGCCAATACCGTGACCGATGACAAGGTCAAAGGCGCTACGGAATTGAAGGCCTTTGCCCAGAAAATGCTGCCGGGGCTGGAAAAACACCTCGCGGCTGCCAAAGAGCTGCAAGCCAAGCATCCGAGCAAGTAAACAGCCTTACCCTCACCCCAGCCCTCTCCCAAAAGGAGAGGGAGCCTACTGTGTTGGATGGTCGAGCTACGCCGACTTGAAAGTATTGAGTCGAACTCAGGTATGAACAGCCGCCGACCTGAAATCTCGAGTTGAACTCAGCTTTTGAAAAGCACCGAGATCGGCTCCCTTCCCCCTCGCCCCCTTGGGGGAGAGGGTTGGGGTGAGGGGGATCGATCTCAGCCACACCACTAGACTCAAGCAAAAAAAAGGCCGCACCCACTGGATGCGGCCTTGTCATATCCGCCGAACATCAACCCCCATCGGTATCAATATCGGCATCCGTCTCCTCCCCCGGCTTAGCCCGATCCGGCTGCGGTTCGAAGCCCGGACTGAACTCATTGTCGTTGTCCGTGTGCTGGTTTTTCTGATCCACCGCCGGGTCGGCACTCTGCGCCAGCTCTTTTTCGCCCTGATGCTGCGTCGGCGCCGGCTGCCCCGGTACCTGCGGGTCGATAGCCGGATCATTGCGATTGATTGGTTCGCCAGATTGGCTCTGCTTCGTTTGCTCGTTCATGGCCACCTCGTTGGTCAAACACCCCCGACACACATCCGCCGGGTGTTAAAGATTCGAAGCCTGACCCGCGCCATCGTTCAAAACATCGCCGCTTGCGGCCACGCCGACTAGAGTTACCGGGACGTTACTTGCGCCAGATCAAAAATATACGTGCAGGAACGAACAACTATTTCGAGCGGCAAATGTCGATCACTTCGCGGCGATCATTTTCACGATCGCCCCCCAATTCGCGACGGAGCAACAGGCACATGGCAGCACTGCAGAACAGCACACTCGATGCGATGAAAAACAAACAAGCACAACTGCTGGGCGAATGGATCAACGGCCTGCAAGCCAGCGGCGCCACGCGTAACCTGAAAGAGCACGATCTGCAGCAACAGACCACGGAATTCCTGCAACTGGTGGTCAGTGGCATCGAGAACGACAACGGCACCAACATCGCCGCACCCGGTTGGGAGACCACCCGCCAGTTTCTCGAAAAGCTCTCCCACAGCCGCGCCCTGCTCGGCCAGGATTCGCAGCAGACCGCCAGTTTCATCTTCGCCCTCAAAGGCCCGTTGTTTAACTTGCTGCAGAGCCACTACAAAGACCAGCCTGCGCTGCTCGCCGAACAGCTCTGGGAAATCTCCGAGCTGCTCGACGCCTTCGGCCTGCACACCATCCGCACCTTCCAGAAATCCCGCGAGGCGGTGATCAAACGTCAACAGGAAGAACTGCTGGAGCTGTCGACCCCGGTGGTCAAGCTGTGGGATGGCGTACTCGCGCTGCCGATGATCGGCACCCTCGATTCGCAGCGCACGCAAGTGGTGATGGAATCGCTGCTGCAACGCATCGTCGACACCGGTTCGGAAATCGCCATCATCGACATCACCGGCGTGCCGACCGTCGATACCCTGGTCGCCCAGCACCTGCTGAAAACCGTCACCGCGATCCGCCTGATGGGCGCCGACTGCATCATCAGCGGTGTGCGTCCGCAAATCGCGCAAACCATCGTCCACCTCGGTCTCGACCTGCAAGGCGTGGTGACCAAGGCCAATCTGGCCGACGCATTGAAACTGGCCCTGACTCGTCTGGGTGTCAGCCTCGTCAAGACGGTATAAGCATGGAACGTATCCCGATTCTCCAGATGGGCAAGTTCCTGCTGGTGACCATTCAGGTCGATATGCATGACCAACTCGCCCTCACCCTGCAGGACGACTTGTCCGAGCGCATCAGCAAGACTTCGGCGCGGGGCGTGCTGATCGACATCTCGGCGCTGGACATGGTCGACTCGTTCATTGGCCGGATGATCAGCACGATTTCCGGGCTGTCGAAAATCATGGACGCCGAAACCATGCTGGTCGGCATGCAGCCGGCGGTGGCGATCACCTTGGTCGAACTCGGTCTGACCCTGCCCGGGGTCAGCACGGCATTGAACGTCGAGCGCGGGATGAAACTGCTGCAGGAACGAGTAGACCGGCAATGACCGTACGCAGCAGCGGTACTCAACCCATCCACATCGAGCAGGATGTCGTGCTCGCGCGCCAGACCGCACGCAAACTGGCCACCGAATGCGGCATGCGCCTGATCGACCTGACGAAAATGGTCACAGCTGTCAGCGAACTGGCGCGTAACACCATGGTTTACGGTGGTGGCGGCGACATGGACTGGCAGATTCTCGATGAAGATCACAAGGTCGGTCTGCGCTTGACCTTCCGCGACGAAGGCCCGGGCATTGCCGACATCAAGCTGGCGATGACCGACGGCTGGACCTCCGGCAGCGGCATGGGCCTGGGCCTGGGCCTGACCGGGGCGAAACGGCTGGTCGAAGAGTTCGAACTCGATACCGAGCCCGGCAAAGGCACGCGCATAACGATCACCCGATGGACATGAATATCGTGGGGACGTTGACCCAGGTTCTGCCAATCGAAGACAGCAGTCAGATCGGTTATGCCCGGCGCACCGCGCAGCAACTCGCTGAACAGCATGGCTTTGACGAGCGCGATGCCGGGCGTGTCGCGTTGGTTGCCACTGAACTGGCGAGCAATGTGCTCAAACATGCCGCTCACGGCGCACTGCATCTTCGAGTATTACCTCGGCCCACGGGTTTCGGCATCGAGATGCTCGCGGTGGATCGCGCTCAAGGCTTTGATCTGGAGGCCTGCATGGCCGACGGATTCTCTACGGGCGGCACTCAGGGGATCGGCCTCGGCGCGGTATCGCGGCAGACCGAGGTGTTCGATGTCTATGCCGATGCGCGTGGCGCGGTATTGCTGGCACGACTTTACCCACGCAACGACCGCGAACCGGATATCCGCTACGGCGTCAGTCAGCATTCGTTGCACGACGATCCGGCGTGCGGGGATGTCTGGCACCTGGCGTATGAAGGCGCCAGCATCAGCGCGCTGGTGATCGACGGCCTCGGTCACGGTGAGGAAGCCGAACGCGCTGGCCGCGCCGGCGCCAAAACCTTCGCCCTGACACCATTCGCCGAACCGGTCATGCTGATGGAAGACCTGCACCGCGACATGATCGGCACGCGTGGCGGCGCCGTCGCGTTTACCCAGTTTGACGGCAGGCGCGACAGCCTGACCTTCGCTGGCGTGGGCAACATCGGCGCCAGCCTGATCAACGCCGACAAGTCCCGCGGCCTCGCTTCGCACCCGGGCATTGTCGGCGTGCAATACCGGAAAGCCCGGCCCTTTGACTATGCTCACGTGAACGGACATCTATTGATCATGTACAGCGACGGCTTGCAGTCCCGTTGGAACCTTCAAGACTACCCCGGCCTGGTGCACCGCCATCCCGCCGTGATAGCCAGCGTCCTGCACCGCGACTTCTGTCGCGGGCGCGACGATGTAACGGTGCTGGTCGTCGCCCTGGAGGCCGCCCATGGCTGAGTCGCCGATTCTGAGTAGTGCCGAGCAGGCCACGCTGATTGCCCAGTTGCAGAGCGAAACCGCTGCGCTGCGCGAAGAACTCGATGAAACCAATCAGGGCGTGCTGGCGCTGTACGCCGAACTCGATGTACAGGCGGAGGAACTGCGCCAGGCTTCGGATCTGAAAAGCCGTTTCCTGTCGTACATGAGCCACGAATTCCGCACGCCACTGGGTTCGATCCTGAGCATCAACAGCCTGCTCGCCGACGAACTCGACGGCCCGCTCAGTCCCGAGCAACACAAGCAGGTAGCGTTCGTCAGCACGGCGGCGCGCGAACTCAGCGACATGGTCGATGACCTGCTTGATCTGGCGAAGATCGAGGCCGGGCGCATCACCATTTCCCCGGCCTGGTTCGACATGTTCGACCTGTTCTCGGCCCTGCGCGGGATGTTCCGACCGATCGTCGACGCCTCGGCGGTCGATCTGATCTTCGAAGAGCCGGTCGGTTTGCCACGGCTGTACACCGATGACAAGAAACTCGCGCAGATCCTGCGCAACTTCATTTCCAACTCGCTGAAGTTCACCACCCGTGGCGAAGTGCGGGTTTCCGCGCGGCTCGAAGGGGCGGACAAGGTGCGCTTTGCCGTCAGTGACACCGGAATAGGTATCGCTGCCGAGTTGCATGGCGCATTGTTCGAAGACTTTTCCCAGGTCGACTCGCCGTTGCAGAAACGTCTGCGCGGCACCGGGCTGGGCCTGTCGCTGTGTAAACGCTTCGCCGCCCTGCTCGGCGGTGAAGTCGGGATGGACAGTGCGCCGGGGGTCGGCTCGACCTTTTTCGTGATCATCCCGTTGGCGATCGCTCTGGAGAACGTCGATGAAACGTGACATCCGCCTGTTGATCGTCGACGACAACGTCGCCACCCGCTACGCCCTGCGCCGACGGCTGGAGCGTCACGGCTATGAGGTGCTGGAGGCCGGCACCGGCAGCGAGGGGCTGGCGCTGATTGAAAGCGAAACGCTCGACGCGTTGATCCTCGACGTCAATCTGCCGGACATGAGCGGTTTCGACATCGTGCGGATTCTGCGCGCGGACAGCCGCACGGCGCTGCTGCCAGTGATCCATGTGTCTGCAGCGTCGATCCAGACCGGCGACATCATCACCGGCCTCGACGCCGGCGCCGATGCCTACCTGATTCACCCGGTCGATCCCGACGTGCTGCTGGCCACCCTGCGCACGCTGCTGCGGGTACGCGACACGGAAAATGCCCTGCGCGAAAGCGAGGCGCGCTTCCGCGAGATTTTCGTCAATGTGTCCGCGCCGATCGCGGTGCTCGATGCCAGCCTCAAAGTGCATGAGTGCAACCATGCCTTCGCGCAACTGATTCTCGACAATCAGGATCCGCAAATCCTGCGTGAATGCTTCGCCGAGGAGCAGAGCGCCATCCTCAATGAACTGCGCTTGCGCCTGGTCGATGGCGAGCGCTGGAAAGGCACGCTGAACATGCGCGTGCAGGGTGAGATCCGCGAGACCGAGTGGCAGATTTCACCGTACCGCACGCCGGAACTGAGCCTGGTGTTCGTCGAAGACGTCACCGAACACCGCCATCGCGAACGCTCGCATCTGGCCCGCCTTGACGACACCACCACGCAACTGGTCAAGGAAACCGCCGAACGCGTGCGGGCCGAGGCGCAATTGCTGCAAGTGCAGAAAATGGATGCGCTGGGCAAGCTCACCGGCGGCATCGCCCATGACTTCAACAACCTGCTGACCGGGATCATCACCAGCCTGGAACTGATCCAGAAACGTGTCGCTGACGAGCGTCTGGACAAAGTGCAGTTTTACAGTGAAGCAGCGCTGAATTCGGCAATGAGCGCGGCGTCGCTCACCCATCGCCTGCTGGCCTTTGCCCGCCAGCAGCCTTTGGACACGCGGCCGGTGGACATCAACGAGCACGTACGTTCGCTGGAAGAACTGCTGATGCGCACCATCGGTGAACGCATCACCCTCAAGCTCGAGCTGACCAACAAGCCGGCGATCGCTCTGGTCGACCCGGTGCAGCTGGAAAGCGCGGTATTGAATCTGGTGATCAACGCCCGCGATGCGCTGCCGACAGGCGGCAATGTCTGGGTCAGCACCTACGCCGCCTATTCCCATGGCGACCCGAATCTGGCCGACGGCGCTTACGTGGCACTGTCGGTGCGTGACGACGGTACCGGGATCGAACACAACGTCATCGACAAGGTCTTCGATCCGTTTTTCACCACCAAACCGTTGGGCCAGGGCACTGGGCTGGGGTTGTCGACGATCTATGGGTTTGCCCGTCAATCGGGCGGCGATGCGCATATCCGCAGCGTGGCGCGACGCGGTACCGAAGTGACGATCATGTTGCCGGCCACCACCGACCCGACCGGCGCCGACATCCCCCCACCCGTAATCGATCCGCAAGGCAGCGGTGAGCATGTACTGATTGTCGAAGACATGCCGTCGGTGCGCATGTTTGTCACCGAAGTGCTGGAGGACGCGGGTTATCGCTGCACCCAGGCGGCGGATATCGAAACGGCGCTGGAGCGCTTGCAGAACGATGAATCAATCAACCTGCTGCTGACCGATGTCGGCCTGCCGCGCATGAGCGGGCGCGAGTTGGCGGATGTTGCGCGGGGCTGGCGTGATGGGCTGCCGATTCTGTTCATGACCGGGTATGCGGAAACGGCGATCAATCGCCAGGTGTTTCTGGGCAGTGGCATGGATATGCTGGTCAAGCCGTTTCAGATCAGCGAGCTGCTCGACAAGGTCCGCCGCACGCTCGATGGTGCCTGACCACAGCTTCACAGGAATTAATGTCGAACACATATCCACTGTAGGAGTGAGCCTGCTCGCGATGGCGTCAGGTCAGCCAATTCATCTGTGGCTGACACCCCGCTATCGCGAGCAGGCTCACTCCTACAAGGTTCGGCGTGCACGCGGGATATGGATAGGCGAGCTTGCTCCGGGCGGCGTTCCGACGAAGACGTCAGCCCTGCCAACCCACCTATCGGCTCAAGGCCCGGGCCAAAAACGGTGCCGTCCTGCTCTTCTTGCTCGCCGCAACCTTCTGCGGCGTGCCCGCCACGACAATCCTGCCGCCCTGATCCCCCGCCCCCGGCCCGATGTCGATCACCCAGTCACTCTGCGCGACCACGCGCATTTCGTGCTCGACCACGATCACCGTATGCCCCGCCGTCACCAACGTATCCAGCTGTTCCAATAGCCGATCAACATCGCGCGGATGCAGCCCGGTGGTCGGCTCATCCAGCACATACAAGGTTGCGCCGCGCTGGTTGCGCTGTAACTCGGTGGCCAGTTTGATGCGTTGTGCTTCACCGCCGGACAGCTCTGTGGCCGGCTGACCCAAACGCAGATAACCCAGGCCGATGTCACGCAGCACTTCCAGTGAACGGCGAATCCCCGGTTGCTCGGCAAACACCGTTACCGCTTCATCGACGGTCAATTGCAGCACCTGCGCAATGCTCAAGCCATCCCACAGGATCGCCAGTGTTTGTGGGTTGTAGCGCGCGCCGTGACAGGTCGGGCATGGCGCATACACGCTCGGCATGAACAACAACTCCACACTGACAAAGCCTTCCCCCTCGCACGTGGCGCAACGGCCCTTGGCGACGTTGAAGGAAAACTGCCCGGCGTCATAGCCCGCCTCACGTGCTTCAGGGGTCGCGGCGAACAGCTTGCGCACGTTGTCGAACAGCCCGGTGTAGGTCGCCAGATTGGAACGTGGCGTGCGGCCGATGGGTTTCTGGTCAACCTGCACCAGTCGCTTGATCGACTCCAGCCCAGACGTAACCTGACCGCTGCTGAGCTGCGGTGCGTCGTCTTCGAGGCTGAGTTCTTCCGGTTCGCTTTCCACTGTTGGACGCCCCAACTGCGCGCCGACCAGTTCCAGCAAGGCCTGACTGACCAGGCTCGACTTGCCGGAACCGGAGACGCCGGTCACCGAGGTGAAGCAGCCCAGCGGAAATTCAGCGCTGAGGTTGTTCAGGTTGTTACGGGTGATGCCGTCTAGTTTCAGCCACGCCGTCGGTTTGCGCGCCGTTCTTGTCTGGCGTTGCGATTCGGCAAACAAATACGCGCGAGTCTGCGATTGTTCGATCGCGGCCAGTCCTGCAGGTGGGCCGCTGTACAGCACCTGCCCGCCCTTTTCCCCCGCCGCCGGGCCGACATCGATCAGCCAGTCGGCGCGGCGCATGGTTTCCAGGTCATGCTCGACCACAAACAGCGTGTTGCCGTCAGCCTTCAAGCGTTGCAAGGCCTCGAACAGCGCCTCACCATCGGCCGGGTGCAAACCGGCGGAAGGTTCGTCGAGCACGTAAATCACCCCAAACAATTGCGAGCCCAACTGCGTCGCCAAGCGCAAGCGCTGCAACTCACCCGACGATAGCGTTGGTGTGCTGCGCTCCAGCGCCAGATAACCGAGGCCCAGATCGGTCAGGGTGCTGACCCGTTCCAGCAAATCCTCGGCAATGCGTTGCGCCGCCAAACGCTTTTCCAGCGACAGGTTTGGCGTGTGTCGCACATCCGGCGCACTGCCATGCCCGCTGGCGCCGTGGGCCACGCGTTGCTGACGGGCTTCGCGGGTTTGCGCGTGGCTCAAGGTCTCACCGGTTTCTTCGGCATGCTCCAGGTAACTTTGCGCGGCGACAGGTTTCAGCACCTCGGCCACTTGCAGCAACGGCATCTGCGCCAGTTCACCGATGTCGTACCCGGCAAACGTCACTGACAACGCTTCGCGCTTCAGGCGCTTGCCATCGCACAACGGGCAAGGGCTGCCGAGCATGAATTGCGAGACGCGCTTCTTCATCAGCGCACTTTGCGAATGGCTGAACGTGTGCAGGATGTAGCGCCGGGCGCCGGTGAAAGTGCCCTGATAACTCGGCTCCATCTTGCGTTTGAGGGCGATGCGGGTTTCTTCCGGGGTCAGCCCGGCGTACACCGGCACGGTCGGGGTTTCCTCGGTGAAGAGGATCCAGTCGCGCTGCTTTTTCGCCAGTTTCTTCCACGGGATATCGACGTCGATGCCCATGGTCACAAGGATGTCGCGCAGGTTCTGGCCCTGCCACGCCAACGGCCAGGACGCCACGGCGCGCTGGCGAATGGTCAGGTTCGGATCCGGCACCATCAGCGCCTCGGTGACCTCATAGACACGGCCGAGGCCATGGCACTCCGGGCAGGCGCCTTGCGGGGTGTTCGGCGAAAAATCCTCGGCGTATAGCATCGGCTGCCCCGGCGGATAACTGCCGGCGCGCGAATAGAGCATGCGGATCAGGCTCGACAACGTGGTAACGCTGCCCACCGACGAGCGCGTGCTCGGCGTGCCGCGTTGCTGTTGCAGGGCCACGGCCGGCGGCAGGCCTTCAATCGAATCGACGTCCGGCACGCCGACCTGATCGATCAGCCGCCGCGCATACGGCGCCACCGATTCGAAGTAGCGGCGCTGGGCTTCGGCATACAAGGTGGAAAACGCCAATGACGACTTGCCCGAACCGGACACCCCGGTGAACACCACCAGCGCATCGCGGGGGATGTCAACGTCGACGTTCTTCAGGTTGTGTTCACGCGCGCCACGTACCCGGACCATACCGGCGGGCGCTTTGGAGGTACGTTTGGAAGTCATCGACCTGCCTTGGTGAAGGAATGTTCAACGCTCAGCTACCGAGCACTACGCGAATCATCTGCAACATGGCCTCCGGGCTATACGGTTTGCCGAGCAAATGCGTGTCGGGACTGAGCTGGTGATTGCGCGAGATGATGTCGCGGGTGTGCCCGGAGGTGAACAGCACCGCCACCGGCGGCGTCTGCACCTTGGCCCAGGCGAACAGGTCGGAGCTTTTGATCAGCCCCGGCATGACCACGTCGGTGAAGATCAGGTCGACCGCGACACCTTCGAGGAGCATTTGCATGGCCGCATCGCCGTGGCCGGCGGTCAACACGCGGTAACCCTCCTCACCCAACAACTCGACCGCCGAGGCGCGCACCGCGTCGTTGTCTTCGACCACCAGAATCGTCTCGTGGCCGCCACTCTGCTGCCTTTGCAGATTGGGTGACTCATCAAGGATCGGTCGCAAGCTACGCGGAAAATACAATTGCACCCGCGTGCCCTCGCCAACGGTACTGACGATCTCGACGTGGCCACCGCTCTGTTTGACGAAACCGAACACCATACTCAGGCCCAGCCCGGTGCCCTGGCCGTCGGCCTTGGTGGTGAAAAACGGTTCGAACACTTGCTCGAGAATGCCTGGCGCAATGCCGGCGCCGGTGTCACTGACGGCAACGCGGACAAACTCGCCGGGGACGATGCCTTTACCGGCGCAGAACTCGCGATCGAGGTGCACGTTGGCGGCGCTGAGTGCAATGGTGCCCTCGCCCTTCATCGCATCGCGGGCGTTGATCGCCAGATTGAGAATGGCGTTTTCCAACTGGTTGCGGTCGACATTGATATGCCACGGTTGCTGCGGCAGTTGCACATCGATCTGAATGGTTTCGCCCAGCGCTCGCTGCAGTAATTCGCCGACACCTTCGAAGATCTGCCGTGGATTGCACACTGCCGGCGACAACGGCTGGCGCCGGGCAAACGCGAGCAATTGCGAGGACAGCTTGGCGCCGCGCTCGACCGCCGCCAGCGAGGCACTGACGCGGCGCTGCACGTTGGCATTGTCCGGTTCGTGGCGGGCGAGCAAATGCAGATTGCCGGCGATCACTTGCAGCAAGTTGTTGAAGTCGTGAGCAACGCCACCGGTGAGACCGCCAATGGCTTCGAGTTTCTGCGACTGGCGCAATTGCTCTTCGGCCGCCAGCCGCGCCTCGACTTCTTCGCCGACGCGCTGTTCGAGGTTGCGGGTAAATTTGAGCAGGGATTCTTCGGCAATCTTGCGTTCATGAATGTCGATCAACACGCCTGGGAAGCGCAGTGGCTCGCCCTGCTCGTCGAACTCGCAACCACCGCTGGCCAGCACCCACAGATAACTGCCATCGCTGCGCAATACCCGATATTCGGCGTTATACGGCTCACCGGTCTGCACGCAATGGGCGACCCGCTCCTGCACCCAGGCGTGGTCATCGGGATGAATGCGCGACTCGGCAATGTCCTGAGCGAGATTGCTCAAGTCCTGATCCGGCGGATAGGAGAACGTACGGGTGAAACGTTCATCGGCTGACAGCGTGTTGTTTCTCACGTCCCAGACGAAAGAGCCAAGCAAGGCCCCGGCATTCAACGCCAGACGTACCCGCTCGTTGTCGGCGCGGTAGGCGTTTTCCGCCTCCTGGCGCAGGCGCTCCGAGATCACGAACTCAGTGGTTTCCACCACCATCGCCATCACCCCGGCCGGCTCGCCTTCGTCATTGGCCACAGGGCTGTAATAAAGGTCGAGCCAGACATCTTCCGGAACGCCGTCACGCAACAGCACCAAGACTTTATTGCGAAACGACAAGGTGCCGCCGGCCAGACAGGTATCGACCACATGCCGATTGAAATCGGCGACTTCCGGCCAGCCCAACTCGACCGGCGCGCCAAGCAGATACGGATGGCGGCCCCCGGCGAATTTCGAATAGGCATCGTTGTAGATCATGTAGCCGGCACGGCCCCAGAGCATGACCATCGGCAGCGGCGACGCCAGCATCAATTGCACGGCGCTGCACAGACTGGCTGGCCAACTGTTCAGCGGGCCAAGTTCAGTCCCGGACCAGTCGAACGCGCAGATGCGCTCGGCCATCTCGCCTTTCCAGCCTTCACAACCATGGCTATCGGATAAAAACTGCATCGCCTGACTCAGTGTCCTGTACTGGTTGTCCCGTAAACCTCGCCGCCTGAACGACACGACGCCCGTCTGTTTCGAGCGTCTTCAGTCGTATTGGTTTCATTAGAGGTATAGCCGATTTCATCGCCGCTCGGAGACTAGACGCCGATCAGGTGCTTGAGCGGATGGTAGCCAGTTTTCATCTTGGCGGCGACGTCGAGAATGGCCTTCTCGATGCCGTTCAAATGCATGCAGGTCAATTCGATCGCGGCGCTCTGATTGCCGGCCTCGATGTACTCGAGCAAACGCAGGTGTTCGTCATCGCGACAGGCTTCGTGGCTGTCATCGTCCAGCGCGGCAGCGTAGAGCGAAGCGCGGGAAATCAGCTTCTGGAACCAGTCGAGCAACACCGGGTTGTTCAGGCTGCGCGCCAGTTTGATGTGGAACTCGCCGAGCAGATGAATCAGCCGTTCGTGGTCGCCCGCCGCGTGGGCTTGATCTTCCAGCAACAAGTGTTCACGCAGATCCTGCATCGCCGCGCTGTCCTTGCGTCGGCACAGTTCAGTGACGATGCCGATCTCGATCAGCCTGCGGGTTTCGAACAGTGAACGGATCTCTTCGTTGCTCGGCAGCGACACCGATGCACCCTTGTTGGGCTCGGTGGTGACCAGTCCATCGGCCTCCAATTGCTTGAGCGCGGCACGCACCGACGTGCGGCTGACATTAAATAATTCGGCCAATGAGGCCTCGCCCAGCTTCATCCCCGGGCGCAACGAACGCTTGCTGATCGCCTCGTAAACCCCTTGGTAGACGCGGTCGACCGTGGTTTCCAGTTTCTTTTCGGTCATTCGAACACTCCTTTGACGTCGGGCAACCAACCCCTGGCGATGCCCGGCCATGGAAAAAGGGGGTTGCACACGCAGATTAATCCGGGTATTTCTAAATTGCATTCAGATATTGCATACAATAAATAGAGGATTGCACCATTATGGGTCAACCAATAGCAATTGAAGTGCGCAACGTCTCTAAACGCTACTCCGACGATCCCGGCCTTGCGCCAGCCCTCGACAATGTCTCGGTGAACATCGCCGACAACGAGTTCTTCACCCTGCTCGGCCCCTCGGGCTGCGGCAAAACCACCCTGCTGCGCACCATCGCCGGTTTCGAACATGTCAGTGAAGGCGAGATTCGTCTGGCCGGAGAGCCGGTCAATGATTTGCCGCCGTTCAAGCGTCGGGTCAACACGGTGTTCCAGAGCTACGCGCTGTTTCCGCACATGAGTGTCGCGCAGAATATCGCCTTCGGGCTCGAGATGCAGGGTCTTGAACGCAAGTTGATACCGGATCGGGTCAACGAGATGCTCGCATTGGTGCAAATGGAACATCTGGCCGGGCGCAAACCAGCGCAATTGTCCGGCGGCCAGCAACAGCGCGTGGCTCTGGCCCGGGCCTTGGCGCCGAAACCCAAAGTCTTGCTGCTGGATGAACCGTTGTCGGCGCTCGATCTGAAGCTGCGCAAGGAAATGCAGGTCGAACTCAAGCGTGTACAGAAAGAAGCCGGCATCACCTTCATTTTCGTCACCCACGATCAGGAAGAAGCGCTGACCTTGTCTGATCGCATTGCGGTGATGTCCGCCGGCAAGATCCTGCAGATCGGCACGCCGACCGATATCTACGAACACCCGCAACACCGCTTTGTTGCGCAGTTTATCGGCGACATCAACTTCCTACCCGGCCAGCTCAAGCACGGCGAGCACAACGAAAAGCTCTTCGTGCCCAACGGCATGCCGATCGAAATCCCCTGCCAGCAACAGAGCTTTACTGGCAGCAGCGTGCAACTGGCGTTCCGCCCGGAGCGCTCGCAATTGGTCGACGCCAGCGAGCCGCATCACCTGCGCGGGATCATCGAAGCCGTGCTCTACGTTGGCACCGCGACGCTCTACCAGTGCCGCCTGAACAACGACATCAAAGTCATGCTGCGCGAAAACAACGAAGGCCTGAACCAAAGCCGCGCGGTCGGCGAACGCATCGCCGTGCACCTGCCGCCGCATGCCTGCCTGTTGATGGAGGCCTGAGATGAGCGTCAGCAGCACTTCCCCTGCCCTCAACCGCGCGCTGTTGCTCAGCCCGGTGGTGTTGACCCTGCTCGCCCTGATCGCCATTCCGCTGGGAATCATGGGCTACATCAGCCTGCTGCCGCGCAACACCTATGGCGGCGTCGACTGGCAAGCGCAATGGCAACTGCAAAGCTATGTGCAGCTGTTTTTCCAGGAAGGTTTTGACGGTGAACTGGAACTGAACTGGGTCTATGCGCAAGCGCTGTTGCGCTCGGTGTTGCAAGCCGGCGGCACCACCGTGTTGTGCTTTCTGTTCGGTTTTCCGGTGGCGTTGTGGATGTCGAGCCTGACCCCGCGCCGACGCAACCTGATGGTCTTGCTCATCACCATTCCGTTCTGGACCAACCTGCTGATCCGCAACTACGCGTGGCTGATCATCCTGCGCGAACACGGTTGGGTCGCACAAAGCCTTAACGCGCTGTTGCCCAGTGCCGGCGGTATCACCCTGCTCTACAACGACTTCGCGGTGAGTGTCGGTCTGGTCTACAGCTTCCTGCCGTTCATGATTCTGCCGATCTATTCGACCCTGGAAAAACTCGACTGGCGTCTGGTGGAAGCCGCTTATGACCTCGGGGCGAATCGCTGGCACGCGTTGCGCCGGATCATCCTGCCGCTGTCGATGCCTGGGGTGATTGCCGGTGCACTGCTGGTGTTCGTGCCGAGCCTCGGTGCCTTCATCACCCCGGCGATTCTCGGCGGCGGCAAGACCCTGATGATCGGCAACCTGATCCAGCAACAGTTCGGCACGGCGCGCAACTGGCCGCTGGGCAGCTCGCTGTCGTTCCTGTTGCTGGCGATTCTGCTGGTGTCGCTGGTGCTTTACGCGCTGTACAGCCGCCATGCGGCGAAGACCATCCATCGGGGGGCGAAAGCATGATTTCCCTGCACCTGAAAAAACTCCCGGCAACCCGCGAAATCAGCCTGCTGATCCTCGCCTATCTGTACCTGCCGATCTTCGTGTTGATCGCCTACAGCTTCAATGCCAACCGCTCGGCGACGGTGTGGACCGAGTTTTCGTTTGCCTGGTACGGGCGGATTCTCGCCAACCCGTCGATCCAGACGGCGGCGCTGAATTCGATCATCGTCGCAACGATTGCCACGATCTGCGCCACGGCGATTGCGCTGCTCGCGGCGCTGGCGACGTACCGACCGTTCTACGGACAGAAAATGGTCGAGGGTGGGATCAACCTGCCGCTGATCCTGCCGGAGATCGTCACCGCTGTGGCGACCTTGCTGCTGTTCATGGCGTTGGGCATCAAGCTCGGTTTGCTCACGGTGATCGTCGCGCACATCGGCTTCTGCATTCCCTTCGCTTACCTGCCGATCCGTGCGCGGCTCAACGATCTGGACAAAAGCCTGCTCGAAGCGGCGAACGATCTGTACGCCAATCCTTGGCAAGTATTCCGCCGCGTGACCTTGCCGCTGTTGTGGCCGGCGGTGTTGTCCGGTGCGGTGCTGGCGTTCGTGGTCAGCCTCGACGATTTCATCATGACCTTCTTCGTCGCCGGCCCCGGTTCGACGACGTTGCCGGTGTACATCTTCTCAGCGATCAAGGCCGGCGTTACCCCGGAAATCAATGCGATCTCGACGCTGATGCTGCTGATCTCGATTGTCCTGGTGGTGCTGGCCTTCTGGTTGGGCCAACGCGGTAAACAACAATAAATCTGGAGCGCTCTGTTCATGAAAAGCAAAAGCATGCGTCTGGCAATGTCCGGTCTGGCCCTGAGTTGTTTCGCCGCGTTCGGCGCCCACGCCGCCGAACCGAAAGAACTGTTTTTCTACAACTGGACCGACTACTACCCGGTCGATCTGTTGGCCAAGTTCGAGAAGGAAACCGGCATCAAGGTAACCATGGACGGTTACGACAGCAACGAAACCCTGCTCGCCAAATTACAGGCCGGCGGCGCCGCGTATGACGTGATCGTGCCGTCGCAATCGATCATGCAGACGCTGATCAAGCAGGACTTGCTGATGGAAATCGATGCGCCGAGCCTGAGCAACTTCCAGTACGTCAAAGGGCCGTTTCGCGACCCGAGTTTCGACCCGGGACGCAAGTTCTCGGCGCCGTATCTATGGGGCACTACCGGGTTTTCCTACGACAGCGCGCGGGTGCCCGGCGGCAAACTGGATGACTCGTGGAAAGAGTTCTTTGAACCGCGCAAAGAGCTGCAAGGCCAGCTCGCCGCACTGGATACGTCGAGCAGCGTGATCAACGCCGCCAGCCATTATCTGAACGTTGATGAGTGCAGCGAAAACCCGCAGGACGCCAAGCGCATCCTTGAACTGCTGCAAAAGCAGAAGCCGTTTTTGAAGATGTACAGCTCCGACAACACCGTCGACCGCATGGCTTCGGGCGAGGTGATCATGATGCAGAACTGGAACGGTTCTACAGCGCGGGCGACTTTGCAGAAGAGCACGATCAAGTACGTCTATCCGCGTGAAGGCCTGGCGATGTTCCAGGACAACTTCGCCGTGCCGAAAAGCGCACCGCACCCGGGCAACGCGAAGATCTTTATCGACTGGATGATGAAGCCGGAGAACGCCGCCGCCGTGTCCAACGCCATTGCTTATGCCAACGGGATTCAGAGCGATTCGTTGCTCGATCCGAAGTGGAAGGTGATGGACGCGATCAACATGCCTGAGGAATACGCCTCGCGTTTGCGGCCTGAAAAGGAGTGCAGCAACAAGGCGCGAGAGCTGCAGGACCGGATCTGGTCGAAGCTCAAGGGCTGATCACCTGATCTGAAATCGAGGTGCGGCCATCGCTGGCAAGCCAGCTCCCACAGGAATCTGTGTCGCACATAGAAAGTGGGCACACCTCGACACCTGTGGGAGCTGGCTTGCCAGCGATGAGACCCGCCCAGACACCATTGAACCAGAGGTAAAGAAATGACCCAGCCACACTGGCTCCGCAACGTGCGCCCCTACGGCGCCCAAGCCGAAGACCTGCTGATCGAAAACGGCCGATTCGCCCAGCGCCGCCCGGCCAGCAACACGCCGCTGGCCGGCACCGACATCGACGGCCACAATCAACTGCTCACCAGCGCGCTGGTCGAAAGCCACGTCCACCTCGACAAAACCCTCTACGGCCAACCCTGGCGCCCGAACAGCGCCGGGCCAACGCTCAAGGATTACATCAGCAACGAACGCCGCATCCTCCGTGAAGTGACCGCACCCATCGCCGAACGCGCAGGCGCGCTGCTGGAAAACTGCATCGCTCGCGGCTCGCTGACCATGCGCTGCCATGTCGATATCGACCCGGAATTCGGCTTGCGTCACGTCGAGGCCATGCAGCAGTTGCGCGAACGCTACAAAGACCTCATCGACCTGCAACTGGTGGTGTTCCCGCAAACCGGTTTGATCAGCCGCCCCGGTACCGCCGAACTGATGCGTGAAGCGATGGCATTGGGCGTCGAAAACGTCGGTGGGCTCGACCCGTGCGGCATCGACAACGACCCGATCGCACAACTGGATTTCATCTTCAAACTGGCGGCTGAGTTTGGCCGAGGCGTGGACATTCACCTGCATGACAAAGGTGAGTTGGGTCTGTGGCAGATCGCGCTGATCGCCGATTACACCGAGCGTTTCAGCCTGCAAAACCGCGTGATGATCAGCCACGCCTACTGCCTCGGCATGCTGCCGTGGAGTCAGGTCAAACCGCTTGCCGAGCGGTTGGCGGTGTTGGGGATTTCGCTGATGAGTTCGGCGCCGGCCGACACCGCCGTGCCGCCGTTTCTGGCATTGCATGAGACTGGCGTGAATGTCTGCCTGGGCTCTGACGGCATCCGCGATGCGTGGTCGCCGATGGGTAATGGCGACATGCTCGAACGGGCGATGCTGCTGGCGTTTCGCTTTGACCTGGGCAAGGACGATGAACTGGCGGCGGCGTTCGAGGCGGCCACGGTTAACGGTGCGCGGGCGCTGGGCGTCGAGGATTACGGCTTTGCCCTCGGGCAGCGTGCTGACTTCTTGTTGATGCCGGTTGAAACCCTTGGCGAAGCGGTGGTTGCGCGGCCATTGCGTCAGGTCTATCGCGGCGGTGTCTTGATCGCCGAAGGTGGCCGCTTGCTGAGCAGCCGTCTGTGAAACGCATCGGTCTGCGCGCCAGTTGCGTGGTCGGTTTCGACGGCACGCAGCATGTGCTGTGGCGCGACGGCGAAGTGGTGTTCGCCGGGTCGCACATCGAGTTCGTCGGGCGTGGTTACGCGGGGACGGTGGATCAGTGGATCGACTACGGCAATGCGTTGATCGGCCCCGGCTTCATCGATCTGGATGCGCTGGGCGACCTCGACTCCACGGTGCTGACCCTGGATAACGGCGACGAGCGCAGCATGGGGCGCATGTGGTCGTCAGACTATCTGGCCGCTGGCCCGCGTGAGACTTACAGCCCGGAAGAAGAAGTTTTCAAATACCGCTACGCCTTCACCCAGCTGATCCGCAACGGCATCACCACGGCGATGCCGATCACCTCGATGTACTACCGCGAGTGGGCGGAAACCTACGACGAGTTTGCCGCCGTGGCAGGCGTTGCCGGCGAACTGGGTCTGCGCACTTACCTCGGCCCCTGCTACATGAGCGGCATGAGTTACTGGCAGGCTGACGGCACCCTCGCCCATCACTGGGATGAGGATCGCGGGCTGGCCGGACTGGATACCGCTGAACGCTTCTTCAAGGATTTCGACGGTGCGCACAACGGTTTGATTCGCGCTGCGCTGCTGCCGGATCGCATCCAGACCTGCACGCCGGCATTGCTGCAGCGCACCTCGGCGCTGAGCCGCGAACTGAACGCACCCATGCGCCTGCACTGCTGTCAGGCGCTCGGCGAAGTAACGATGGTTGAGCAGTTGCGCGGTGATTCGCCGTTGAGCTGGTTACAACGGCTGGACCTGCTCACACCGCGCAGCCTGTTGCCGCATGGCATCTACACCGCTGGCGATGACGACCTGCAACGAGTGGTCGACGGTGGCACGAGTCTGGTGCATTGCCCTTTGGTGTTTGCCCGCGATGGCGAGGCGTTGAACTCGTTCGGACGCTATCGCGCCAAAGGCATCAACCTGGCGTTGGGCACTGACACCTGGCCGGCGGATCTGCTGGAAAACATGCGTCACGGCTTGAACATCGCGCGGTTGATGGAGGGCGGCCCAGCGCTGACCAGCAGCCTCGATCTGTACAACGCCGCGACCCTCGGCGGTGCGCGGGCGCTGGGTCGCGATGACCTCGGACGCCTGGCCCCCGGCGCCAAAGCCGACATTACTGTGTTCAGCCTGCGCGGCCTGCATCTGGGGCCGTTGTTCGATCCCCTGAAAAACCTGTTATTGGCCGGGCGCGGCGACGACTGCATCGCCAGTTATATCGACGGTCGTTGCGTGATGCACGACGGTCAGGTCAACGCCGTCGACTACCCCGCCCTGCAACGTCAGGCGCAACGCCAATACGAGAAACTCATGCGCAGCCACAGCGACCGGGCCGTGGGCCGACCGGACTGGAAAACCCTGTTCCAGCCAGCCATTCCGTTCGCCGATGACTACAGCGCCAAGGCGCCGTTGAGCGCCATCGATCCACTTTCCTAGAGGTTTTTGCCATGCACAGTTTTGATTTCAGCCAACTCAGCCCACGGGAAAAATACAAGATCCTGATCGGCAGCGTCGTGCCCCGGCCCATTGCACTGGTCACCACCATCGATGGCGAGGGCCGGGTCAATGCCGCGCCGTTCAGCTTCTTCAATGCGCTGTCGGCGGACCCGCCGATTCTGGCCTTGGGCGTGGAAAACTACGGCGATCAGAGCCCGAAAGACACCACGCGCAATATCCAGTTGAACCAGGAATTCACCGTGAACATCGTCAGCGATGCATTGGTGGAGGCGATGAACGTCTGCGCCGTGCCGTTCGCGCCGGGTTTCGATGAGTTGACCGCTGCGGGGCTGACGGCGATTGCCGGTACCACGGTGAAATGCCCACGGATCGGCGAAGCGCCGGTCGCGCTGGAGTGCCGACGGATGATGGCGCTGAACATCGGCCAGTCGCGGGAGATCATTTTTGGTGAGGTGTTGATGGCGCATGTGCGCGATGAGTTGATCGATCCGAAGACGCTGTACATCGATCAGTTGGGGCTGGATGCGATCGGGCGCATGGGCGGCCATGGTTATGCGCGAACCCGTGATTACTTCGATCTGCCGACCCGCTCGTTGCAAGCGTGGACGGAAGCACCGGGGGGTGGCGAGCGGTTTTGGCCTGCCGCCAAATAAGCGCCAACAGCAAAAGATCGCAGCCTTCGGCAGCTCCTACAGGGGAATGCATTCCAAATGTAGGAGCTGCCGAAGGCTGCGATCTTTTGATCTATCAGTCCGTGCCGTACTTCGGCGAACGCGGGCCGTACAGCAGCCCCGCCGGATGCCCGGCCGAGAGCAGGCGATTGCTCGCCACACCGGCAATCGGATAACCGGCATCAGTGGAGCTGTTGATGATCTGCTTCACCGCCGCCGTGATCAGCATGCCGATCAGACCGCCACCACCGTTGTTGCCACCCTCTTCGCTCGACGCCCGCGCCGCTCCGGTCCACAGCGTGGTGCCGCTTTTCAGGTCAACCAGTTTCGCTGTCGCGGTCACAGCCGTTTCGCTGCTGATCACCATGTAACGCGTGCCGTATTCGCTCACGGTGATGTACAGCGCCGCATCCGCACCGAAGATTTCCTGCAGCTTGTGCGGCGGTGCCTGATGAATGTCATCCGGCGTGGTCAGGCCGTTCTGGCGGAAGGTTTCGTCCACCAGCGCGATCGGCAACACGTAATAACCGGCTTCGGCCAGCGGGAACGTCACTTGCGACAGCAGGCTGTACGACGCCTTCACGTCCGGCGAGGTGTTCAGCGGTGGCAACACCAGAATGGTCTTGGGCCGCGCCTGTTTGTACGCCGAGTAGTCCACGGTCTTCGGCGCGACACAGCCGCCAAGCAGCGTCAGGGCCAGCGCACCGGCCAGCAGTTTCAAGGTGCGCGAGATCATTGCACGACTCCGGCCTTGGCGTTTTTAAGCAGAAAATCCATGTACGTGCCGGACTCGGGGAACAGGGTTTTCTCGGTGTTGAACTGCTGCACCATCTGATCGTCCTTGCCCATGCTCAGGTAGAGCAGGCCCAAGTGCGCGTGGTAGCCCGGCGGTACGGCTTTGCCGGTGGAGCGGATCTTTTGCAGATCACGTTCCAGTGCTTCGGCCTGCGCCTCTTTCGGCTCTTCGCCTTTGAAGTATTCGTAGACCTGGGGCTCGTAGCCTTCCCACTGGTACAGGGTTTGCGGGCTGCTGCAACCGGCCAGCAAGGCGCTGGCGGCCAGCGTCAGCGCCATCAGCGAGCGCGACAAAGTCAGATTCATGGGTATTGCTCCTTGCAATGGGCGTCGATCAGTTGCCCGGTTTCCAGGCACCGGCGTTCATGCCATCGACCAGACGATTGATCGCCTCGCGCATGGCCAGATCGAGGACTTTGCCGTTGAGGGTCGAATCGTAGGCAGCGGTGCCGCCGAAGCCGATGATTTCGCGGTTGGACAAGGCGTATTCGCCAGCGCCCTGGGTCGAATAAACCACTTCGGAGGTGCTGATGTTGACGATGTTCAGGTTGACCTTGGCGTAAGCAACCTGGGTCTTGCCGCGGCCGAGAATGCCGAACAATTGGTGATCGCCAGTCTCTTTGCGACCGAACTCGGTGACGTCACCGGTGACCACGTAATCAGCACCTTTGAGGCGCTGGGCCTGGCCTTTGATCGCCGCTTCCTGCTGGATTTCGCCCATGTTGTCGCGATCCAGCACGCTGAAGCGGTTGGTCTGCTGCAAGTGAGTGATCAGGATGGTCTTGGCCTGGCCGCCGAGGCGGTCGACACCGTCGGAGAAGATCCCGCGCATGTAGCTGGAGCGGTTGTCGAACTTGCCCACCGCCATTGGCACGCGAACGCCGGTCCAGATCTGCGAAGCGCTTTCAACCTTGGCCACCGGCAGCGCGCGGGAGCTTTCCGTGGCGCAACCGGAGAGTGTGGTGGCAAGGGTGCCAAGCACGGCAATTGCCACGCCTGAAACCAGCATCCGGGAGATCATTCTCACTGGGTAATCCTTTTGAAAAACGGGGGTGTCCCGGCACGGCAATGCGGTACAGGGGCTGAAAAGGGCCGGCATTATGACAAAGTGCCATCATTGCGAACAGATATTTTTGACGCCAATGAATTGGCTGTTCCGGACTTGATCGTTCCCACGCTCTGCGTGGGAATGCAGCCACGGACGCTCCGCGTCCGCTGTGACGCGGAGCGTCACGGGAGGCGTTACCACGCAGAGCGTGGGAACGATCAGACAAGGGGTCGGTGCGCTAATGGAAATCGCGACTCTGCACGCGGATGCCGTTGAGCAATGGGCTGAGGTCGCTCAAGCGGCCGGCGATCAGATGGCGCACGTCGCCTTCGCGCTCCCAGCGGCCATCGACCCTGAGCAATTGCGAACCGACCAGCACTTGCCGTTGGCGCTCGGCCAGGTCGCGCCAGACCACTACGTTGACGTTGCCGAACTCATCTTCCAGCGTCACAAACGTCACGCCGCTGGCAGTCCCCGGTCGTTGGCGCCCGGTGACCAGCCCGGCAATGCTCACCGGCCTGCCATGCTCAACATCGAGCAACTCCTGCGAACTGCGGCAGCGGCGCGCCTTCAACTCGCCGCGCAACAGCGCCAGTGGATGCGGCCCCAGTGTGGTGCCCACCGTAGCGTAATCGGCGTGCAGGTCCTCGCCGACGCTGGGTTTTGGCAGCACCACGTCGGGTTCTTCCTGGCTGGGCAACCCGGCAAATAATCCGAGCTGCTTCTGCACCCCGGCCACCTCCCAACGCGCCCGATGTCGGTGCCCGGCCAAACCGCGCAGCGCTCCGGAGTCCGCCAACAGCGCCTGCGCCCGGCTGTCCAGCGCGGCGCGTTCACCAAGATCGGCGACATCGGCAAACGCCCCACGCGAGCGCGCCGCTTCGATGCGCCGGGCGTCCTCCTCGCGAAAGCCCTTGATCATCCGCAAGCCCATGCGAATTGCCGGTTGCGCCGCCGTGGTGGTTTCCAGGCTGCAATCCCAGTCACTGGCGCGCACGTCCACCGGGCGAATCTGCAATTGATGCCGACGTGCGTCCTGGAGAATCTGATCCGGGCTGTAGAAACCCATCGGCCAGCTATTGATCAACGCGCAAGCGAACGCCGCCGGTTCGTGGCACTTGAGCCAGCAACTGGCATAGGTCAGCAAGGCGAAACTGGCGGCGTGGGATTCAGGGAAGCCGTAGCTGCCGAAGCCTTTGATCTGCTCGAAAATCTGCGCAGCGAATTCTGGCGTATAGCCATTTTTCTTCATACCGGCAGCGAGGCGCTCCTTGTGCGGTTCGAGGCCGCCGTGGCGCTTCCACGCAGCCATGGAGCGGCGTAACTGATCGGCCTCGCCGGGGCTGTAATCGGCGGCGACGATGGCGATCTGCATCACCTGTTCCTGAAACAGCGGTACGCCGAGGGTGCGTTTGAGCACCACTTCCAGCTCCGGCGACGGGTAGGTTTCCTTTTCTTCTTTATTTCGACGCCGCAAATACGGATGCACCATCCCGCCCTGAATCGGCCCCGGGCGGACGATGGCTACCTCGATCACCAAATCGTAGAACTTCGCCGGTTTCAGGCGTGGCAGCATCGACATCTGTGCGCGGGACTCGATCTGGAACACGCCAATGGTGTCGGCGCGGCTGATCATCTCGTAAGTCGGCTTGTCCTCGGCCGGAATCGTCGCCAGGCTCAAGTCCAGATTCCGATGTCGGCGCAGCAGGTCGAAGCAACGGCGGATCGCGCTGAGCATGCCGAGGGCGAGGATATCCACCTTGAGCAGGCCGACCGCGTCGAGGTCGTCCTTGTCCCATTGAATGATCGTGCGCTCGGCCATGGCCGCGTTCTCGACCGGTACCAGCATGTCCAGCGGCTGTTCGGAAATCACGAAGCCACCGGGGTGTTGCGACAGGTGTCGGGGGAAGCCGATCAGTTGCCCGGTCAGGCTCAGTACGCGGCGCAGCACCGGGCTTTCGGGATCGAAGCCTCCCTCGAGCAAGCGTTCCAGCGGCGGTGTTTCATCGCTCCAGTGGCCGCAGCAATCGGCCAGTGCGTTGATTTGATCCGGCGGCAGGCCCAAGGCCTTGGCCACGTCGCGTACGGCGCCGGCGGCGTGGTAAGTACTGACCACTGCGGTCAGCGCCGCGCGACCACGGCCGTAACGGCGAAACACGTATTGCAGGACTTCTTCGCGGCGTTCGTGTTCGAAGTCGACGTCGATGTCCGGCGGTTCGTTGCGCTCCTTGGACATAAAGCGTTCGAACAGCAACGTGGTGCGGTCCGGGTCGATTTCGGTAATGCCCAAGGCAAAACACACCGCCGAGTTGGCCGCCGAGCCACGACCCTGACAGAGAATCTGCTGCTCGCGGGCGAAGCGCACCACGTCGTGCACAGTGAGAAAGTAGCTTTCATAACCGAGCTCGGCGATCAGTTGCAGTTCATCGTCGATCTGCTTGAGAACCTTGGCTTGCGGGCCTTTGGGCCAGCGCCAGGCAATGCCTTCTTCGGTCAGATGGCGCAGCCAGGAACTGGCGCTATATCCCTCGGGCACCAGTTCCTTGGGATATTGATACCGCAATTCGCCCAGATCGAAAGTACAGCGCCGCGCCAGATTCACCGATTCGTCGAGCAATGCCTGCGGATACAACTCGCGCAACACCTCGACACTGCGCAAATGCCGCTCGCCATTGGGGTGCAGGCGCAACCCGGCCTCGGCCACCTGCACGTGATGGCGGATCGCGGTCATGGTGTCCTGCAAGGCGCGTCGGCCTCGGGCGTGCATGTGCACATCGCCGCTGGCCACGGCCGGAATCTGCAACTCGGCGGCCAGACTCAACAACCTTGCCAAGCGCTGCTGATCGTCCTGGCCGCGATGCAACTGCACCGCCAGCCACAGGCGCTCGCCGAAGACCTGTTTCAGCCAACGGCCCTCTTCCACCTGCTCAAGCGAATCCGGCACCCACAACACCAGCAGCCCCGGTTGCGGCTCGCTGAAATCTTCGCGCAGCACCTGATACTGGCCTTTCTGCGTGCGTCGCCGGGCACGGGTGATCAAGCCACACAAGGCCTGATAACCGGCGAGGTTCTCCACCAGCAGCACCAGTTTCGGGCCGTTTTCGATGTGCACTTCACTGCCGATGATCAGCGGCAGCTCAACCGATTTCGCCGCTTGCCACGCCCGCACAATCCCGGCCAGCGTGCATTCATCGGTGATCGCCAGCGCCTGATAGCCATGCTTTTTCGCCCGCTGGAACAGTTCCAGCGCACTGGAGGCACCGCGCTGGAAACTGAAGTTCGACAGGCAGTGCAGTTCGGCATAACCGTCGTTCATGCAAACCAGCCCTGCAGCCACAACGGACCGCCCTCACCCACCGCGCGATAAGCCCAACCCTGTTGGCCGGCGCGGTTCTGGATCAGGTAATAATCGCGGCGCACATCGTCGCCGTCCCACCAGCCCGACTCGATGCGTTCCGGGCCCATGAGAATCCGCGCCGAACCTTGCGGCACGCTCTGCGGTTCATCGAGCAACCAGCCCGGACGGTGCACGCTCGGCAACGCAGTGCAGCGCTGTTTGTCGACGCCGTTCTGCCATGCGCACTCGGGCCGATGATCGGCCTGAAAACGCAGCCCCTGCACCGCGTCATCGCCCAAGCGTGCACGCAAGCGTTCGCGCAACTGCTGCCACGGCAAGGTTTGCTGCGGACGGTCGTCGAACAGCTCCTGAAACTGCGGGACGAAGCTCGGCAGGTCCTCGGCGCGCAGACGAAAGCCGCGCACGGGTGCCTCGACCTGCACTTGCTCCAGCCGCCCACGGGCCAGTTCGAACAGCATCGCCGGATCACGTTCGGCGCTGAGCAGGCCAACCTTGATTACGCTGTCCGGCAACCCGGCGTGCTCCAGATGCAGATCGAAACGTTGCACGCCGCTGTCGCGCCCGCAGAGGAACGCCGACAGATCGCCGGTCAAACGGCGTAACGGGAACAGCAACGCCTGATGCGATTGCACGTCGAAATTCAGCTCGATGCGCACATCGAAACGATCCGGCGGCAGGTAAAACTCCAGCGCCAACGGGCGCGCGCCGAACAGGGTGTCGAGGTGCTTGAGCATCGGCGCTTCGAAACGTCGGGCCAGTGCCTGACGGGGCAAGCTCTGCACCTGACTGAGATTACGCAGGCCCATACGCGACAACGCTGTAGCCACACTCGGTTCCAGGCCGACGCGGTCGACAGGCAACTGGCCAAGGTGATGCTGCAAGGCTTCGCCGTCGGGCACCACCAATCCATCGTAAGCATTGGCCAGCACCCGCGCCGCTACCGGGTTCGGTGCGGCAACGATGCGATGACGAAAACCCAACTCGGTCAGTTCCTTGCGCAAACGCGCTTCGAACTGCGCCCAGGAACCAAACAGACCAAGGCTGGACTCGATCTCGAACACCACGGTGCGCGGGTAATGCACGCTGACCTGCGCGCTGAAACCGTAGGCCCATGCGGCCAAAAACTGCTGCCAGTGCTCGACTTCGGCGGCTTCGTAATCAGCGGTGGCAAACCCCTTGCTCATGGCCTGGGCGGCAGTCATCGACTGGCCGGCGCGCAGACCGAGTTTGCGTGCCGCCGGGTTGACCGCTTGCAGCACCCGGCGCTGGGCCGGGCCGCTGAGCAGCACCAACGGTTCATCGGGATCGGGACGCTGACGCAGCACCGCGTCGAGGGCCAATTGCGGAAACAGAATACACACCCAGCGCATGGCGACCTCAATGACCCACGGCAAAGGCAATCGGCGCCGTACGCGCGAGTCCGCCACGGCACTTGAGGACGCGCAACTGTGCAGGTTTGGCGTCGATGGCGATGCGCAACGCCGCCGGTGACGGGTTGACCGCTTCGCTCAACGGACGCCAGGCAAATGCCAGGGTCTGGCCGGTTTCCGCCGCCACCTGCAAACGCCGCAACGCACGGTCATCGGCCTTGTGCGGCCAACACAGTACGGCGCCGCAACTGCCCGAACGCAGGCACTGTTCTGCCGCCCACAAGGCATCGCGCTCACTGGCTTGAATCACTGATAACTGGCGCAGATCGACCCCGGCGTTTTCCCACGCTTGCGGGTACGGCACGAACGGCGGCGCCACCAGCACAATGCGCTCACCCGCCGCCGCCAACCGCGCCAGCGTTGGCCAGACCAGTTGCAGTTCGCCGACACCGGGGCCGGCCAAGAGGATTTCGCTCAGCGCCGCTTCCGGCCAACCACCGCTGGGCAATGCCGCGTCCAGCGCGGCGTGCCCGGTCGGTTGCGGGCTGGCAGCCGGTGGCGCAGGCCGGCCCTTCCAGACCTGGCCGCCATTGAACAGCGTATCCAACGCAACGACGGCGCCCATCAGCCTTGCCTCACCAGACCGCAGAACACCCCTTCGATGGCCAGGTCCTGATCGTCGCGCACGACAATCGGCTGGTACGCCGGGTTGCGCGGCAACAGGCGCACTTCATCGCCGAGCCGTTCGAAGCGTTTGATGGTGACTTCACCGTCGAGCCGCGCCACGATGATCTGGCCGTTGAGCGCCTCGGGATTGCGCCGCACGCCGACCAGATCGCCATCGAGAATGCCGTCCTCGATCATCGAATCGCCCTGCACCCGCAGCATGTAATCGGGTGTGCGCGAGAACAGTGCCGGGTCGAGCAGCAAGCGGCTATGGACGTCGGCATCGGCGCCAATCGGCGCACCGGCAGCGACGCGGCCGAGCACAGGAATGTCGAGCAGTTCCGGGCGCGGCGGTTGCCCGAGCAAACGAATGCCCCGGGCCTGATTGGGGTTGACCTCGATAAACCCCGCTTCGGTCAGCGCGAGCACGTGCTTGCGCGCCACGCTGCGCGAGGCAAAACCAAAAGCCTCGCTGATTTCAGCGAGGCTTGGGGGCTGACCGTGTTCGGCGATGCGATCGCGGATAAAGGTCAGGATGGCGGTACGGCGGGGAGTCAGGTTTGTCATGGAGTACATTTGTACTCTTTTGGCTTTTTCCTGACAAGCGCCGCCAGTCGGCCCACCCCACGTTGATCGTTCCCACGCTCTGCGTGGGAATGCCTCTAGGGACGCTCTGCGTCCAGTGACGCGGAGCGTCACGGGCTGCATTCCCACGCCGGAGCGTGGGAACGATCAGCGCGGGGGTGTTAGCCAAGGCCACGTTCGGCTAGGAATTCGGCGATGTAATCGATGAAGGCGACAACCTTGGCCGTGGCCCGTCGATGACTCGGGTACACCGCCAGAATGTGCGGGCCAAAGGTGTCCGGGTCGATCTCGTAATCCGCCATTACCCGCACCAATCGCCCGTCGGCAATGTACGGCGCGGCGCTCCACAGCGGCGTGTGCAGCAAACCGCGCCCGGCCAGAGCACTGGCCAGCAACAAATCGTAATTATCGCTGCGCAACAGCGGTGCCGCCGGTTGCGCCAGGCTCAAGCGCTGCCCGTCGCGCTCGGCCCACCAGAATTCGCGGCTGAGCAACGGATGCTGATAGAGCAGCCATTCATGCTGTTCAAGGGTCTGCGGATTGACCGGCAAGCCCTTGCGCGCCAGATACTCCGGGCTGCCACACAGGGCCAGACGATTGCTGCCGACCACCCGCGCAATCAGCCCCGGCAAGTCATCGTGGCCCTCACGCAACGCCAGGTCGTAGCCACTTTCCAGCAGATTGACGAAGGCATCGCACAGATCCACTTGCAAACTGATCTGCGGGTATTGCTGCAAAAATCCGTCACACACCTGATCGAGAAACGCCCGCCCATACGCCAGCGGCGCGGTGATTTTCAGGCTGCCGCGCAAACCGTGCTGCAACTGTTCGATTTCCTCGCTGGCCTCATCGAGCCGCTGCAACACCAGCCGCGCGGTTTCCAGGTACACCCGGCCGATTTCGGTGAGCAAAATCCGCCGCGTGCTGCGCTCGAACAGCCGTGCGCCCAGCTCCGCTTCCAGGTGATTGACCGCTTTGGTCAGCGCCGACGGGGTCTTGCCCAACTGCTCGGCGGCGCGGCTGAAACTGCCGAGCTGCGCGGTGGCCACGAACATTTTCAATGCACCCAACTTGTCCATGCTTTTTCCATTCAGGCAAAAACGTTTTTCGTGAGGCAGGCGTTCTGTCAGACGCTACCAGCCACTAATCTCGCCATCAGACGCAATAACAAGGAAATCTTCAATGAAAAGATTCATCCCGAGTCTGTTGGCAGCCGCTGTAAGTTTTGCCTCGATGGAAGCCATGGCCGCCGCCGATCTGGTGCTGCTCAACGGCAAGATTTTCACCGCCGACCGTGCGCAACCCAAAGTACAAGCGCTGGCCGTGGAGAACGGCAAAGTGCTGAAAGTCGGCAGCGACGCACAGATCAAAGCCTTGATCGAACCCGGCACAAAAGTCATCGACCTCAAGGGCAAAGCGCTGATGCCCGGCCTGATCGACAGCCATTCCCACGCGATTTTCGGCGGTCTGGAAATGGTCTCGGCGAACATGGAGGACGAAGTCGTCAACCTCGACGAACTGCAAAAACGCCTGCGCGACTGGCGTGAAGACGGCAAGGCCAAACATGGCGACGTGCTGAGCATTGCCGGGATGAGTTCGGTTTATTGGGCGCAAGCCGAAGCCTTGGGCAACACCTTCAACAGCGGCGAATGGGCCAGCGTGCCGGTAGTATTTATCGGTAGCGACCACCACACGGCATGGGCCAACAACGTCATGCTCAAGCGCGCTGGCATTGACGCGGCCCTGCTGAAAACCCTGCCCGACGCGGAAAAAGACACCATCGGCAAACTGGCCAATGGCGAGCCGAACGGTTTTGTGGTCGACGCCGGATGGGATCGGGTCGCCTCGAAAATGCCGGTGCCGAGCCCCGCCGACATGCTCAACGCCGCCAAATCCGCAGTGCGCTACAACAACAGCCTCGGCATCACCGCCTGGATGGACCCGGCCGCCAACGCCGCACCGGGCGAAGCAGTGTTCGCGCTCAAGCCGACCGAAAAAACCGTCGGCGTGCTGCCGGCTTATAAAGCGCTGTCGCAAAGCGGCGACATGAGCGTGCACGTCGCGGCGCTGCTGGTAGCCAACCCGAAAAGCGTGCCCGCCGACCTCGATACGCTGGACAAGGTGCGCCAGCAATTTCAGGGCATCCCGAATCTGACGTTACCCGGCATCAAGATCTTCGCCGACGGCGTGATCGAATTCCCGGCGCAGAGCGCGGCGATGATCGATCCGTACAGCAACTCGCACAAACAGGGCGAACTGCTAATCGACCCGCAGCATTTCGGCGAACTGGTCAGCGCCATCGATCAGCGCGGCTGGCTGGTGCATATCCATGCGATCGGCGACCGCGCCGTGCGTGAGTCACTGAACGGCATCGCTCAGGCGCGCAAGGATCGCCAGAGCGGCGTGACCCACTCGATCACTCACCTGCAAATGGTCAACCCGAAAGAGTTCGCCCGCTTCAAACCGCTCAATGTCATCGCCTCAATGCAACTGCTGTGGGCCAGTGCCGATGACTACACCACCGACATGATCAAGCCCTACGTCAGCGCCCTCGCCTTTCGCTATCAGTACCCGGCGCATTCACTGCTCAAACAGGGCGCGACGATTGCTGGCGCGAGTGACTGGCCGGTGTCGACGCCGAACCCGTTCAACGCCATGGCGCAGGCGATCACCCGTGTCGGCCCGTTGGGCGTGCTCAATGCCGATGAACGTCTGGATCGCGAAACGATGTTCTACGCCTACACCGTCAACGCGGCACGGACGATTGGCCTGGAGCAGCAGATTGGCTCGCTGACGCCGGGCAAGCAGGCTGATTTTATCGTCCTCGACCGCGACGTGTTCAGCGTCGACAACAAGGCCCTGCATGACACCCAGGTTTTGCAAACCTGGTTCGGCGGTCGTCAGGTCTACACCGCCACAAAATAACAACACTGTTCCCCTGTGGGAGCGAGCCTGCTCGCGAAGGCGGCGTATCAGTCGCCATCAATGCTGAATGAACCACCGCTTTCGCGAGCAGGCTCGCTCCCACAGGGTCTGTGAGGGTGGTCGAAATCGAATCCCCCCGCAGTTCTCTTTCTGCCCAAAAATAATCACAACATCGGGACTCCACATGAAAGCCTTGCCCCTGTTCGCCCTGAGTTTGTTGAGCGCGCTGCCCTTGAGCAGCCAAGCGATCCCTTTGAATGATGATTTTGCGCTGGTGGTGGACCTGAATTTAGCCAGCGATTACCGCACTCGCGGCATCTCGCAAACGCAAAACGACCCGGCGGTGCAGGCCGGTCTGACCCTCGCTCACAGCAGCGGCCTGTACCTCGGCGCGTGGAGCTCGAATGTCGATTTCGGCGGCGGGCTGAAAACCCGTCAGGAAGTCGATTACTACGGCGGCTGGCTGTGGCAGGCGACCGAGGATGTCAGTCTCGATCTGGGTTACATCAAGTACGCCTACCCCAAGGAAAGCCAGTTCAACCAGAGCGAGGTTTACGGGATTCTCGGGGTGTACGGGGTGAAACTGGCGGCGTATTACTCCAGCGATGCACCGGGGATCGATAGCAAACAGAGTTCGCTGTACAGCTACATCGGTTATGAAACCGAGTTGCCGTTTGATTCAGGTCTGAAGCTGCGTTACGGCAATATGGATTTCAAGGATGCGCATTTGTACTCGGCGTCGGGCAGCGCTGAAGAGTCGTACCGCGAATGGGAGGTCAAACTCACCCACAATCTGGCCGGGGTGGTGCTGGGGTTGAGCTACATCGATACCGATCTTTCACAAACCCAATGTCTGAGCAATTGGGGTTTCAAAGACGTCTGCACTGCCACCGTCGTCGCCAGCCTCAGCAAATCCTTCTGACCCACCGAAATCCCCCTGTAGGAGTGAGCCTGCTCGCGATAGCGGTGGATAAGGCAACATCATTGTTGAATGACACACCGCTATCGCGAGCAGGCTCACTCCTACAGGAGATTGTGGTGTATCAGGAATTGAGGTTTGCCAGATAGGCCCACGGGTAGATGCCGCGCTGGTGGCCGTCGCTGAACACCAGTTGCACGCCGTAGCCCTGGGGATTGAGTTCGATCAGGCGCACGCGGTCATCGACCATGGGCGTCAGGCCTTGCAGGCGAAAGGCGCGGCATTGCGAGCATGGGCAATGGCGGCGCAGTTCGGCGTGGTTGAGTTGTTGCTCTCGGCCATCCGGCCAACTCAATCGCAGCGTCTGCTCGCTCTGCGAGTTACCTACCGACAGCGGGTTCATTGCAACTGACTCAGGGCAATGCGCACGGCTTTGCGCACTTCCGGGTCGCCGTCGTCCTGCGCGGCCTGCAAGGCCGCCACGGCGCCGCGATCATTCAACTCACCCAAGGCCAGCGCGGCCTCTTTGCGCAGATTGCTGATGCGATGACCGAGGGTCTCGATCAATGCGTCCAGCGCCGGGGCAAATTGCAAACGGCCGAGGCTGCGAGTAGCGCGCAGGCGTACTTGCCAGTAGTCATCGCTCAGCGCTTCGACCAGCGCCGGGCCGGCGTCGCGGTGGCCGACTTTGCCCAGTGTCGTTGCGGCTTCTTCGCGCACTTGCCAGGCGTTGTCCTGCAAGGCCTGGCGTAGGGCCGGCAACACTTCGGCACTGGAGGCCAAGCCCAAGGCGCCGGTGGCGGCGCGGCGTACTTCGGTGTCCGGATCTTCGCTGGCCAGTCGCGCCAAGGCTGGCAGTGCGTCGAGTTGCTTGAGCCAGCCGAGCACGCCGACGGCTTCGCGGCGCACGTTGGCATCGGCATCGTTCAGCGCAGAGACCGCAGCAGGTGCAGCATCGGCGAAACGCAGTTCACGCAAGGCGCGGAACGCCGCGATACGCACGCTGACGTCGGCATGATCGGTCCACGGCAGAATCACCCGCCCCGCTGCTTCAGTCTTGAGCAGACTCAAGCTCTGCGCAGCAGCGGATTGCACGGCGGGCGACGAGTCGGTCAGCGCCTCGCACAAGGCTTGCACAACGTCTTCATCCTCCCAGGCTTCCAGCAAACGCGCGGCTTCAGCGCGGACGTCTTCGGCAGGATCCTGGCCGAGGCGATCGACCAGCCAGAGCAAGCCATCGGGCTCCTCCAGATCCGCCAGATCAATCAGCGCAATACGCCGCACGCCAGCATCTTCAGCAGTCAGACGCGGTTGCAGGGCGAGGATTTCATCGTTATCGGTCACAGCAAAAATAGAGGTCATAGGGCAAATCGCGGTAAAGGGTTTTCGGGAGGCAGGCCAAGCGGATTAAGGCGCGGCAGCGGTCGGTCGTTGTCGTGGCGCAACAGGTCGAGGCAGTGGCGCTTGAGGCGGGAGAATTCAGGACTGGTCACCAGTTCACTGGTGCGCGGCCGGGCGAAATCCAGGCGCAAGTCTTCGATGATTCGCCCCGGTCGCGCGCTCATCACCAGCAAGCGGTCAGCGAGGAACAGCGCCTCGTCGATGTCGTGAGTGACGAACACCACGGTGGTGCGGATGCGCGTCCAGATGTCCAGCAGCAGTTCCTGCATGTTCAAACGGGTCAGCGCATCCAGCGCGCCGAATGGCTCGTCCATCAGCAACAGGCGCGGGCGATTGACCAGCACACGGGCGATTTCGACGCGTTGCTGCATGCCGCCGGAGAGTTGATCAGGCCAGCGTTCGGCGAAACCTTCGAGGCCGACCAGTTTGAGGATGTCGTCGGCAGCACGATGACGTTCGGCTTTGCCGACGCCGCGCATCTTCAGGCCGAAAGCGACGTTGTCGCGCACTGTGCGCCACGGAAACAGCGTGTGATGCTGGAACACCATGCCGCGCTGCGGCGACGGGCCGGACACTGCCGCGCCATCGACTTTCAGGCTGCCGGCGTGCGCATTCAGATGCCCGGCCAAAGCGCCGAGCAAGGTCGATTTGCCGCAACCGGAGGGGCCGAGAATGCACACGAACTGGCCCGACTCGATCTGGCAATCGAGTTCTCGCACCGCTTCGAACGCTTCACTTCCCTGGCCGAGGACGATGGACAATTGGCGGATGTCGATCCGCCCTTCCGGAGTTTGCATCGCGCTCATCAGGCTTTTCCTCGCGGTCGATGCCAGGGCGTGAACAACCCGCCCAGACGTTTGATCAGCAGACTGCTGCCCATGCCCAACACCCCGATCAGGAGCATGCCGACGACGATGTCGGCGTAGTTCTGAATGGTGTAGGACTCCCAGGTGTAATAGCCGATGCCGAACTGGCCGGAGATCATTTCTGCAGTCACCAGACAGAACCAAGAAGTACCCATGCCGATCGCCAGACCGGTGATGATGCTCGGCGCGGCGCCGGGCAAAATCACTTCCAGCAGAATCGCGCGGCGCCCTGCCCCGAGGCTTTTTGCCGAGGCGATCAGGCGTGGATCGACACCTTCGACGCCGTGCACGGTGTTGAGCAGGATCGGGAACAGTGCACCGGTGAAGGTGATGAAGACCATCGACAGTTCCGAAGACGGAAACATCAGGATCGCCAACGGGATCCACGCAACGGCGGGGATTGGGCGCAGGACTTCCAGCGGTGGCAGCAGCAGGTCTTCGGCCCATTTTGAGCGGCCGATGGCCAGGCCGAGGGCGATGCCGATCAGCAGTGCGGCGAGGTAGCCGGCGAAGACGCGGCTTAGGCTGGCGGTGAGGTGTTGCAGGAGCTTGCCGGAGTCGCCGAGGCCCAGCGCTGCTTCTACCACGGCCAACGGTGTTGGGACGTTGGCGAAGGTGACGAGGCCGAGGTTCCAGTGATGGCTGGCGGCGAGTTGCCAGAACAGCAGGCAGAGCAGCAGTGAGGCGGCTCTTGATGTCCAGCGTAGGGTGGGTGTTTTCATGGAGCGGGTTTCCGGTTGTGGAGCTGTGTGATGGCTGAGATCTACCCCCTCACCCCAGCCCTCTCCCCCAAGGGGGCGAGGGGGAAAGGGAGCCGATCTTCACGTTTTTCAAAACCTGAGTTCGGCTCAAGAAGGAGCCGATCTTCATACCTTTCAAACCTGAGTTCGGCTCAAGAAGGAGCCGATCTTCATACCTTTCAAACCTGAGTTCGGCTCAAGAAGGAGCCGATCTTCATGCTTTTCAAAACCTGAGTTCGACTCGGTATTTCAGGTCGGCGTAGTTAGTCCAAACACCTCGGTCAGTCCCCTCTCCCTCTGGGAGAGGGCTAGGGTGAGGGGCTCTTGATCTTCAACTAACGAGCAGCAACCGCCTGGGTAGTGGCATCAGTGAAATCAAAAACCTTGCCACCCTGCGCCGAGGCATATTGCTGAGCCTGCCCCTTGAGCAAAAACGCGCTCAGACGCCCTTTCGCATCACTGGCAAACCAGGCTTGTTCGGCAAGCAACTTGATCCCACTGTCACTGGCCTGCGCATACACCGCACGGATGTTTTTACCTTCCTGCTTCAAAGCCGCCAGCGCGGTAAACGCTTCTTCCGCCGAGGCGTATTGGCGCACCTTGTCTTCGCCGCGCACCCAGATTTCCGCGACATGGCTGAAGTCGGTGATCGCTTTGCCGGTCGCTGCGTCGTTGACCTTCAACGGTGTTTGCGCGTAGTTCGCCAGTTGCGCCGTGTAATCCAGGTTCGACGCCTTGAACGCCGCACGGATGTATTGGTCGTCAATGAAGTTGTTCAGATCGAGCCCGCGATCAGCCTTCTTCAGCAGCTTCAACGTATCAATCGCGGTGCCGACCGCCTGACGATATTCCGGCTTCCAGCTCAGGTCGCGGGTCTGTACGCCGAGCGGGCCGTGGAACAGGTAGTTCACCTCAGCATCGACGCCGGTGACTTTGGCGATCAGCTCGCTGTATTTCTCCGGCTCCGCCGCCAGCAACTGATTGGCCTCGATACTCGCGCGCAGGTAAGCGACGACGACTTCCGGGTACTTCTTCGCATACGCCTGATCCACCAGCGCACCGTGGAACGTCGGCGCATTCGCCTGAGCACCGTCATAAATCTTGCGGGCGAAACCCCGGCTCGGGAACAGTTCGGCGAACGGCACGAAATCGGCGTGGGCGTCGATCTTGCCGGCCTGCAACGCCGAGCCGGCGACTTCCGGCGGCTGGGCGATGATGTTGACATCCTTGAGCGGATCCCAGCCCTGCGCCGCCACGGCACGCAGCAGCATGCCGTGGGCGGTGGAGGCGAACGGCACGGAAATCGTCTTGCCTTTGAGTTCGCTGAGCGCCTGCACGCCGGACGCGCTCGGCACGACGATGCCGTTGCCGCTGCCCTTGATGCTGCCCGACAGCACGCTGATGAACAGGCTGTGCTTGCCGGCGGTTTCAAACGCGACGCCGTTGAACGCACCGGGGAAATCGGCCATGGCGCCGAAGTCGAGTTTGCCGGCGACCATCTCGTTGGTCAGCGGCGCGCCGCTGGTGAAGTTCTTCCACTGCACGTCGTACTTCGCGTTTTTGTAGGGGCCGTCGTGGGGCAGGTATTTGTCGAGCAGGCCCAGTTCACGAATCAACAGCCCGCCAGCGGCGCAGTTGATGGTGGTGTCCTGGGTGCCGATGGCGATGCGGATGGTTTCGGCTGAGGCCGACAAAGTGAACGAAGCCAGTACCAGACCGGCGATTGCTGCACGCAACATGGTTGTTTCCCCTCGAATCATTTATTTGAGTTCGTCTCCGCCGCGATCAGGGCGCGGTGGGAAACGAGGGGTTTTCGGTGAATCCAGCGTCCGGGGTTCACCGGATGGCTTTGGGTTGTCACAGTTCAAATGTAGGAGTGAGCCTGCTCGCGATAGCGGTTTTCCAGATGTTGATGTGCTGACTGACACACTGCTATCGCGAGCAGGCTCACTCCTACAGGGGATCGCGTTTCAACGCAGGAGATAGGGGATCTCGACCTTGACGGCACCCGTCGGGCAATCCTTCTCGCACGGCATGCAGTACCAGCATTCGTCGAACGCCATGTAGGCCTTCTGCGTTGCCGGATTGATCGCCAGCAAGTCCATCGGGCAGACATCCACGCACACGGTGCAGCCCTTTTCGGCGATGCATTTGTCCTCGTCCACGGTGACGGGGGCGTTGGAGCGAAAGAAGATTTCCTGAGCTTGATAGGCCATGGTTCGGACTCTCTTTTAGTAGTGCATCAAGCGGCGAAAGCGCCGACCCGCAAGCGGTCGTAGGCCTGCATTTCTTCAGCATCGAGCGGGATGATGTAAGGTTCGACGGCTTTCTTGAAACTGGTCATCTGGCCGTCGTCGCCCTTCTTCAAATGGCAATGGCAGAACCATTCGCTATCGTTGCGCTGCGGGTGGTCGACGCGATAGTGGTACAAACCCCAGCGGCTTTCGGCGCGGAACAACGAGGCACGGGCGGCCATTTCGGCGCAGTCGCGGATCACGCTGGTTTCCATGGCGCGCATCAGTTCATGGGCGTTGTTGGCTTTCATCTGATCGAGATCGCGTTCGATGTCGCTGAAGCGCTGTAGACCGATCTGCATCTTTTTGGTCACTTTCGGCGGTTGCAGGTAATCGTTGACGAAGCGCCGCAGCTTGTACTCGACCTGTGCTGGCGGCAGACCGTGTTCTCGATCCAGCGGTGCATAGACCCGTGCCTTCTCCTTCTCGATCTGCTCGTTATCCAGCGCAGAAAACTCGCGCCCAGCGACAAAATCGGCGGCGTTGTGCCCGGCGAACCAGCCGTAGGTGAAGGCGCCGAGCATGTAGTTGTGCGGCACGGCAGCCATGTCACCCGCCGAATACAAGCCTTTCACCGACGTCTCGGCGCGTTCGTTGACCCACACGCCAGACGCCGAGTGGCCGCTGCAAAAACCGATTTCGGAGATGTGCATTTCGACCATTTGCGTGCGGTAGTCGGTGCCGCGATTGGCGTGGAACTGGCCGCGACTCGGGCGTTCGTTGCTGTGCAGGATTTCCTCGATGTTCTGGATGGTTTCTTCGGCCAGGTGATCGAGCTTGAGAAACACCGGGCCGTTGCCGCTCTCCAGTTCCTGGTGGAACTCCCACATCATCTGCCCGCTCCAGTAGTCGCACTCGATGAAGCGTTCGCCCTTGTTGTTCGCGGTGTAGCCGCCCAGCGGGCCGGTGACGTAAGCGCAGGCCGGGCCGTTGTAATCCTTGATCAGCGGGTTGATCTGGAAGCACTCGAGGTTGGCCAGTTCGGCGCCGGCGTGATAGGCCATCGCGTAGCCGTCGCCGGCGTTGGTCGGGTTTTCGTAGGTGCCCATCAGGTAGCCCGACGACGGCAAACCCAGGCGTCCGGCAGCACCGCAGGCGAGGATCACCGCTTTGGCCTTGATCACATGGAAGTCGGCGGTGCGGCAATCGAAGCCCATCACACCGTTGACGGCGCCCTCCTCGTCAGTCAGCAACCGCGTGCAGACGAGGCGATTGGTGATGCTCACCCGGGCGCGTTTCAACTGGCGATAAAGGACCTTTTTGATGTCGTGCCCTTCCGGCATCGGCAGCACGTAGGCGCCCATGTGGTGGACTTTTTTAACCGCGTAATCGCCGGTTTCGTCCTTCTCGAACTTCACGCCCCAGCGATCAAGCTGTTCGATGGTTTCAAAGCTGTGAGTGGCGTAAGCGTAAACGGCGGCCTGATTGACGATGCCGTCGTTGGCGATGGTGATTTCCTTGGTGTACTGCTCAGGCGTCGAGTGGCCGGGGATGATCGCGTTGTTCAGGCCGTCCATGCCCATGCTGATCGCGCCGCTGCGTTTGACGTTGGCCTTGTCGACCAGCAACACACGCAGATCGCGGTTGTTTTCCTTGGCCTTGATCGCGGCCATCGGTCCGGCAGTGCCGCCGCCGATGACGACGATGTCGTATTCCTGTTCGAGCACTTTGCGGGTCATGCCTGCTCCCCTTTTTGCCGGTCGATCCGCAGGCGGTACTGGAATGCATCGCCACGGTAGTAAAGGTATTCGAAGTCCAGCGGCTGGCCTTGCGCGTCGTGGGTCAGACGCTCGATGCGCATGATCGGCGAGCCGGCCTCGACGTTCAGCGCCTGGGTCAAGTCGCTGTCGGCGAGCACCGCGTCGATGGCCAGATCGGCGTGGCCGAGGGCGATGCCGCAGTCGTTTTCGAGGATCAGGAAGATGTCGCGGGTGACCAGATCGGCCTTCTCCAGGCGCTCGCCGACGGCTTTGGGCAGGTAGGTGATTTCCAGCGAAATCGGCTCACGGTTGATCAGCCGTACGCGTTTGACTTGCGTGACGATCTCGCCCTCGGCGACCTGCAAACGTTCGGCGACGCGCTTGTCGGCGGCAATGAATTTGAAGCTGCGCAGGCGGTTGATCACCTCGTAGCCACGGCCGGTCATGGACTCGGCGAGGCCTTGCAGGCTGCTGACGTTCTGAAAGGTTTTCGGCTTGGCGACGAAGGTGCCTTTGCCGTGGATCTTGAAGATCAGCCCTTCCTTTTGCAGATCGCCGAGCGCCTGGCGCACGGTGATGCGGCTGACTTTGAACAGCGCACCGAGTTCGCTTTCGGAAGGCATCTGGCTGTCTTGCGGGTATTCACCGTCGAGAATTCGCGCACGCAGGACATCGCGCAGTTGGGTGTGCAGCGGAACGCTACTGAGGGAGAGAACGTTATCGGTCATCACGGGATCACTTGTTATAACGAGTTATGACGTGATCTTAGGGTTGTTATGACGAGGTTGAGAAATATTGTTTGGGCATAACCTTAGATACTTCACACGATCGCTTCTTGTAGGAGTGAGCCTGCTCGCGATAGCGGTGTATCAGATACGAATCCGGTGCGTGACACACCGCTATCGCGAGCAGGCGAAGGCCTACAGGGGAATTGTGTGCTACTGGCGTTTGAGGATCTGGTCCATGACCCAGTCGGTCTTGAGCGCTTGTTCGGCGACGGCGGGGTGTTGTGAGTCGCCACGAATGTGAGCATTCATGCCCAGCACGTGATGCCACTGAATATGTTCGTGATGCGGGATTTCCAGGCTGATGATTTCATCGGCATGCAATTGCACGGGATGTTCATCAAACACCGAAAAACTGATGCGCCCAAGGCTGCCGATGATCTCGACGCGATCTTCGCGCCGATCCGCGACAAAGCTCCAGCAACCCATGCCCAGAGCGCCTGACGCGAACCGCCAACTGGCGCTGACGGCATCTTCGGCGGCATACAAACCGGCTTGACACGCGGTGAATCCGGCGACTTCAACAATGTCGCCAAGCAGATACTGGAACAGGTCAAAACCATGACTGGCCAGATCAGCGAAGTAACCGCCACCGGCCACCGCCGGATCGGTACGCCAGTTGTCGCGACCGTCCAGATCCGCCGGCGACGGCGCTTTGGTCAACGTCCAGCTCAGGTGCCGAACCTCACCAATGCGCCCCTCCTGCAACCATTGCCGCACTTGCGCAAAGCGCGGCAACGAGCGGCGGTAGTAGGACACGAACAAGTGCAATCCGGCCTCGGCAAACACCTGCTGCATCTCGCGGCTTTGTCCGGCATTCAGCGCCATCGGTTTTTCGACGCAGCAATGCTTGCCAGCGGCAGCGACTTTCAGGCTGTAGGCGTGATGGCTGTCGGGCGGCGTGGCGATGTACACCGCGTCGACCTCGGGATCGTTGATCAGCGCATCGACGTCGGTGTAGACGCGGTCGATGCCATGACGCAAAGCGTAATCGCTGACCGCTTCAAGCCGTCGGCCCATCACCGCCACCAGCGCCGAACCGGCCGCCTTGTAAAAGGCCGGCCCGCTCTTGCGTTCAGCGACGCTGCCACAACCGATCATGCTCCAGCGCACCACGTCCATGTCTGTTCCTTTAGCCGATGCGCAACGCGCGCAGATCGAGGTGACCGTCCTTGAGCGGCGGGCACCAGTAGTAGCCGCCGGTGATCGGTCGGCTGATGCGATACAAGCCATCGGTGATGCCGTCTTCCAGACCACTCATACGGCGCAGTTGCGCTTCGAAGGCGTCCAGCGAGAAACCGAAAGCGAGGAACATCAAACCAGCGCGATCTCCTTCGATCCACGGCATCGAGCGGCGCACGACGAACGCTTCCGGGGCGAAGCTTTCCTGCGCGGTGCGTTTGACGTGGGCGGACACCGGCGCGTCGTCGATCTCTTCGTTGTCGCTGAGGCGACGGCCCATGATGTTGTCTTTGTCGTCGGCGGACAGTTTGTGGAAACCCTTGAGGTCATGCTGCCACTGCTGGATCGCGGCGAAGCTGCCGCCGACCATGCCGTCAGTGCCGGCGCTTTGCAGGGCGGCGGTGATGGCGGCTTCGTCGTGCGGGTTTTCGGTGCCGTCTTCGTAACCGGTCAGGTCGTGGCCGTCCTTGTGGCGGAAGGCTTCCTGCATTTCTACCAGGCGCAGGGCCGGCGCCAGTGCGGCTTCGAGGGCGTTGCAACGGTTAAGCAGTTCACCACGGTCGACGCCGTGCAGCCAGACCCACAGTGCGTGCTGGGTCGACGGGTTCTCGACGCCGACGCCGGTCATGGCCGGGAAGCTGCGCAGGCCTTCAATTTGTACGTTGAGGGCCTTCGCCAGGGATTCACCAAAACCGACCACCGCCGACTTGCCGTCCACCTGATTGATCAGGTTGTCGATCGCCTGCGGCAGGGCTTCAACCGACTCAAGGGCGAAAAACAGGTGACGTGCTTGCGCAGGAACTGGGGTGGCGAGAATGCCCGGCTGGTAGTAACTCATGTGAACTCCTTGGGAAAGTGCGCGGGAGTTTACCTGTGGCCGGAGGGTTTGTGTGGGTTTGGATGGAAGTCAAAAGCCCCTCACCCTAGCCCTCTCCCGGGGGGAGAGGGGACTGAATGGGGGATATTGAAGAGCTACGCCGACTTGAACGTGTATCGGTGAATCCATAATCGACAAAAATCTTTCAGGTCGGTGTTTGACACAAGACACCTCGATCGCCCCCCCTCTCCCAGAGGGAGAGGGAACTGATTCGGGGATATTAAGATCTACACCGACTTGAACGTACATCGGTGAATCCATAATCGACACAGATCTTTCAGGTCGATGCATGACTCAAGACACTGCGGTCGGCCCCCTCTCCCTCTGGGAGAGGGCTGGGGTGAGGGTTTGCGTCATTACGCCAGGCACTCGGGCTCATCCCGGTCCAACGCTTGAACGCCCGGCGAAAACTGCGCACATCGCTGTAGCCCACTTCCTCGGTAATCCGCTCAATCGGCATATCCGGATTGGCCAGCAGACTCATCGTCCGCGCCTGTCGCACCTGCTCCAGCAGCGCCTCGAACGTCAGCGCATGCTCAGTCAAACGCCGGCGCAAGGTGCGGCTGCTCATGTTCAAGTCACCGGCAATCTTTTCGATATGGCTGCCAGAGGTCAAATCCCTGGCAATCGCCCGCTCGACCGCCTGAATCAGATCAAGCTTCTGATGCACCTGCGCCGCTTCCAGCTCCAGCAAGGCGACCGCCTGACGCAGCGCCAGCGAATGGTGATTGGGCAGGTTCACGTCAAGCCACTGCGCATCGATCAGCATGCGGTTGTGCAGGCAACCGAAACGCACCTGCGGCCCCAGCAAGCGATGGTATTCACTCAGATAACTCGGCGCGGCATGCACGAACTCCACGGCAATCGCCTTGAACTCAACCCCCACCAGTGCGCGGCCATACACCAGCAGACTGGCGAAGAACTCCTCGACAGCAAACACCTGCACATCGGCGAATGGCAGGCGGCATTCAGCATCCAGATGCACCTGCGCACCGACCACGTCGACGCTCGACACCACAATCCCGCCCGAGGTGTGTTGATGGCGGATGCCCAAGGCAAAGGCGTCGCGCAGGGTTTTGCACAACGACAGCACATGCCCGAGCAACCCGAGTGTGCCGAGTACATTCTGTGCGCCCACCCATAGGCCCAGGCCCTGATTGGGCAGCACTTTGAGCGCGCGTTGAATCATCGCCACGGCCTGGCGATAGGAAATCCGCTGCGTCGGATCCTGCAAGTCTTCCAGCGTAAAACCCAGGCCACGGCACAGGCTTTCGGGATCGATGCCCTTGTTCTGCACGACTTCGGCGAGGGTTTGCAGGAGAAACGGCGAGACCAGCGCCAGTTCGAAAGTCGGGTCTTGGACTTTTACATTCATGGGGGATGACATTCCGGATCACGCTTGATTGTTATTTTTGTTACCGGTTATGTCGAAGGAAGTTAGCACAGGGTTTGCCAGCTGTCCGCAGAAGTCCCCCTCAGTGTCCGCCAAAACCCTGCCCCGCCGGGCGCCAAGCGCTTATTTCTAGAGTGCCGCGCGCACTGCGTGCCGGCGTTGCGCCAAAAACACAATAATAATGAGGACGGATATGCACCCGAACCGCGCGACATTCCCTCTGCGCCTGGCCCTTTCCTTGCTGGGTTGCGCCGTGACGATACCGGCACTGGCCACCGAAGCCGGCGTCGACAACATCGGCACCGGCACCGACGGTTTTTTCATGCTGCCGCTGGAGGTCGACAGCCTTCCGGAGAACATGGTCGCGTTCAACCTCTACTACAACCATTACAAGGCGACCAAACTCAACATCAGCTCGTTCGGCGGCAAGGTGCCCAACGTCGAAATCGAGTCCACCGCGGTGATTCCGCGTCTCGACTACTTGAGCCCCGTGCGTATCTTCGGCGGGCGCCTGGCCGGCTACATCGCCCAGCCGTGGCTGAAGCAGGAAGTCTCGGTATTCGGCTTGAGCGACACCCGCGAAGGCATGGGCGATACCACCATTGCACCGATCATTCTGTGGGACATGGGCAAGAATCTGACCCTTGGCGCCGCGCTGGAAATCACCGTGCCGACCGGCGAATACAGCGTCGATCGGCTGGCCAACACCAGCAATAATTTCTACACCTACAAACCGCTGTTCTCCTTCACCTGGCTGCCGACCGACAAGACCGAAGTCTCGATGAAGACCACCTACAGCTTCAACGAGAAGAACAAGGACACTGACTACAAATCCGGGCAGATCTTCCACTTCGATTATTCGGCCAGCTACAAGCTCACCGATGATCTGATGCTCGGCATCAACGGCTACTACCTCAAGCAAACCACCGACGACAAACAGTTCGGCCATACCGTGCAGTTCGCCGGGCAGGACGTGAATGACGGCGTGCGCGGCAAAGTGTTCGCGATTGGCCCGGCGCTGCACTTCACCTTTCTCAAGTACGCCAGTGCGGAGATTCGCTGGGCCAAGGAATTTGATGTGGAGAACCGGCCGGAGGGGGAAATGTTGTGGGCGAAGGTGAGTATTCCCTATGCGTTCTGAGTGCATTTGTAGGAAAGCGCACCTGGATTTGTAGCCTGAAAACCCGAAAAACGCATAGGTGGAATACGCCTACAGCGGCGGTCGAGATTACCGGACAACGGGGGGAAACGTCTGGCAGATTTAAAGGGGGCGCTTGCAGATACTGGGCTCCGTTATCCCATGGTTCCTCAAGGGCTCATGGGGTGCATCGTCTGCCAGTGACGACAATGGGCCATGTCCCCCCTTAAACTGCCGAGATTGATCACGGAGATCACTATGAGCATATTACTTTCCCCGTTTTACTCTGACTTCGAATCCGAAGAAGAGGCCGAGAGCTACGATCGCTGGTTTCGTGCCAAGGTGCAGGCTGCACTGGATGATCCTCGCCCAGGCATTCCCCATGAGGAAGCCATGGTGCGGCTCGACCAATTATTAGAAGAGAAACGCAAGAATCGACGCGCTGCCGCTTGAATGGAGCGATCAAGCTCTGGACGATCTGGCTGACATTATCGATTACATTGAACAATACAATTCCAACGCTTCAGCGGCTCTGCAGCGCAAGGTGGGTGCAGCAACGCAAAGGCTTTCATCAATTCCCTATGGTTACAGATCCGGTCGGGTACCGGGCACTCGGGAAATGGTGGTCAATCCAAACTATCTACTGGTCTATCGAGTGAACGGGCACATCAAAATACTGACGTTAGTCCACACTCGACAACAATACCCACTAACCTCATCAACATAAAAAAGGGCGACCAACCGGCCGCCCAAACGTACTGCACGAGAGTCTTTTACAGCGTCAGTTGCCCACGCTCCTCCTCGGTCAACTGCTGTTTCGCCTGTTCATCCAGCGCCCCGGCGCCCAACACCTGCACCGGGCTGTCCGGGTTGTAACCCGGCGCCGGCGCACGGCTGGCGCCATCGCGGGACGGCGCGAGTTGTTCGTTGCCGAAGCTCAGCACCTGCACGGTGAACACCGACGCCTGATTCTGTCGCGACGCCGCTTGCTGCTGACGCGCCACGTCTTCCGCCGCTTGGGTGGCCGAGGATGCAGCGGAACTGGCCGAGGTGATCGCGCCGGTATTCACTGCCGAAACCACCGGTACGCCGGTCGACTTGCCCTGCACCGAAATATTCGCGGCGTTGACCACCGTCAGCGCGGCGATGTTGACGTTGCCCGACACGCGAATCCCCGCCTCGCCGGCATCGATGGTGCCCAGCGGCGCGATCAGGTCGATGTCGCCCGGTTTCACTTCGGCAATCGGGTTGAGCGTAGCGATACCGGCGCCGGTGCTCGGCACCGAAGGCGACAGTGTGACGTTGCCCCAGGTGTCGTAAACACGTTTCGGTGGGGTGTAGACCACCGTGGTTTTCGAGCCGCGACCGGCGTTGATGTCGCCCTCGGCGGACCAGCCGAGAATCGAGCCACCGAAGGTGGTCATGATCCGGCTCTGGCCGAGCAAAATGCTGCCCTGCGAATAGAGCTGAATGTTGCCCGAACCCTGAGTGATGATCCCCGCCGTCGAGGGTGGCGCCGCGCCTTCGATGCCGAATACCTGACCGCCACCCGGTGTGAGCATCTGGATGTCGCCGCCGAACAGGGTCTTGACCCCTGCCCCGCCGTACAGCGTGATATCGCCGTCGTAGCGAATCGGATTGCCGGCCACATCAGTGCTCGGGAACAGCGCCGCAATCGCGTTGCGACCGCGCAGATAACTGCCAGTGCGCGGGCCATCGACGTCGTTGTATTCCAGACCGCCGGCACGCAGTTCAGCGAAGTACACCTGGCGGGCGAAGATCGCCTGTTCGGCGCTCGGCATCGCGGCGTAGAACGCTTGCGCCTGTTCGGCATTACCGCTGAAGCCATAGCCGAGGGTCAGCCAGCTCTGCAACTCGTCCAGGTAGGTCTTGACCACTTTGCCCGGCTGGCCGTTGAGAGAGGCCTGCGGATCAGCGAGGTTCCGCGGGTTCAGGTAACGCGCGATGAACCGTGAGTAATCCAGCCCTTGCGCGCCTGTGCCCGCCTGCAGCACCACACTGGCGCCAGGCCGCTGATCCCCGGCCACCAACGAACCCAGGCTGGTGATGCTGGCACGGTCTTCCATGAGGATGTTGCGCCCGGCATTAATGTCCAGCGTACCCGGGCCGGCAATATCGAAGCTGCTGTAAAGGATGTCGCGTCCGGCCGACACCCGCGATACATCTCGCGGGTCGTTATGAACGAACAGGTTGCCGGTCGAGGTGATGACTTCCCGACCCACGCCCATCTCATCGGGCCGCACGGCTGTCGGTTGGCCCAGGTTGGTCCCGGATGCCACGATGTCACGTCCGGCAACCATCCAGACCGGGCCTGCGGCTTCGTACCAAGTGCGTTTCGAGTTATCGAATCTCAACGTCTCACCACTGCGTATCCCCACCAGATCGCCGGTCAAGGCATAAAACCTTGCGGGTCCCTGCACGTCATTCAATCCGGAATAGCTGTTGGGACCAAAAGCGAACAACGGATAACGCGAATTGGCGTCAGGCTTAACACCGTCGCTGGCGTAGTTGCTGTTGAGGGGCGTCTGGACCCTACTGCTGGCGAAGGTTTGGAATGCCGGTTTGAAAGGCGTGGCAATGGCCAGTGGGCTAGCGCCGGATTGATTGATCGCATAGCCACCGGCATAGATGGAATCGCCGGCCAACAGTTCGAGTTGTCCGGCTGTCGAAGGTGCCAACAACAGTGAGTACGCGGTAGTCGGCGCTGCGTTGCCCTCGCCGTATGTTGCCGATGGACCGGCATAAATCGACCCCTGAGCCGCCACAGCCCGAAGAATCGACGGATAGACAAAGCGTCCATCGGTGGGCGAGGTATTGGCGCCGCTCACCGGGGTGAGATTGCTGTCGACCTCCGCCAATTGAGTACTCGGCGTGAGATTGCCACCGGCAGAAAACAGATCGATGGCGGTGTGATCGGTCCAGAGCGAGAAGCCGCTCAGGATGCCGCCGATACCCATATTGCCGCTGCTATCGAGCAGTGGCGAGGCGTTGAACAGACGCACCCGACCGGGATCGGCCGCACCGCCCAGCACCAGATCACCCCGGGTGTTGAGGCTCATGCCCGAGTCACCTGGAATCAGCACCAGACCACCGGACGCGTTGCTGGTGGTCGAGGTGAAAGGATCCAGCGGTCGGGTTTCACGGACATCATGCGACTGTGAAAGGGCACCGTATTGCAGATTGATGCCGCCCAGTGCCCCGCCCGTCAATTGCGCCGCCCCGCGTAAATTGATCAGCGTCCCTTGCAGATCGTGCCTCGGCGGCCGAGTCCCGTTATCCCCGGCCCGCGCTTGCAGCGATGGGTTGAGTGCGCCGCCGATGCGAATGTCCATATCGCCGCCGCCGGTCATCTGCACACTGCCATCGCTGGCTATACGACCCGTGCTACCCACGGCAACGATAAGCCCTTGGCTGCGCGGATAGTTGATGGCATCGCCCAACGGTTTGAGCATACCGGCGTCACCTCCGGCACGCAGGCTGATATTACCGCCGCCCAAGGTGCCGAAACCGGTGAAGCCGATCAGGTACGGTTCGGTATTGCCGTCGGCTGTCATCAACTGAGTGGCATAACTGCCGAAGTTGATCCACCAGGCGGTGGGCACATCCGGATTGCCTGTGCCTTGGCGCCACAGCCAGTTACCCACTGACGCGCTGGCAATCTGCTCACGGAAACCGCCACCCGACGATAGCGCCTTCTTGCCTACTGAATCGGCGGAAACCGAGCCCCCGGCGTTGATCGTCAGGTTGCCGCCCAACTGCGGATACCAGGCTTGATACAAGCTGTCCGCGCCACCGTTGACCCATTTCTCATAGTCAGCACCCGCCGTGCCCAGCACCGAATCGCTGTCCGAGAGATGCCCGCGTTTCTGGTTATAGAGCGGGTCAACGTTGGCTGACTGAGTGCCTGCGGTATACACGCCGAACGGCGAGTCCATGCTCAGGTTGCCGGCGGCGATCAGGTCGAGATCGCCGGTACCGGTACGCAGGACGCTGAACATCTGGCTATGAGCTTTGGCGGTTGTGCCCGGATTATTGCCGATACACAGGTTCGGGTAGATGTCACAGAGGATCAGCGCCTCTTCAGGCACCGGCTCGTAATCCCCCCCCAACCCGCTGCCGGGCGCCCAGACCCAACGCGCCATCGGCTGACAAAGTCCCGGAATCAAATCGCACATGAACAACTGGTCATCGGGCACAGGGTTATACCCCGGCAGATCGTAGGGATTGCCTGGCGCCCAGACCATTGTTCCGGTACCCGTCGTCACGGTCACACCGTAATGAGCATCGGCCAGGCGCAGATTGCCATCGGTCAATACCGGCTTCACCGCACGACTGTCAGCGGCGCCAAGATCCGCCCCCGCCACCACGCGCATCGACCACGACGCACTGCCCGAAGGCAGCAGGCTCGCCAGCGCCCAATTCTTGCCTTGCTGGTCGCCGGTAAACGGACGCAGTTCGATCAGTGAAGTGCCGTCGGCCAGTTTCACGTCGGTCATCGACGGAATCAGCGAACCGCGCAGCAAGTCGAGCGATCCACTCAATTTCACCCCGGAAGTGCTGCTCAGATCGGCATCGTAAACCGCTGGCAACGGCACGCCTTTGGGCCAGTTCATGGCTTGCAGGTTCGTCGCTTTGTTCAAGCGAATGCCGGCACCCAAACGGCTGTTCGCCGGCACCGTCACACTGTCACTGAGCAACGTCCCCGCCGCGTACAGCAGGTTGCCACTGGCATCATGGATGGCCCCGGCCAACACGGTGCCGGCGCTAAAGGTATACGCCTCAGCCAATACTGCCTGAGTCGGCAGCAACGTGCCGCTGGCCAGCACCGCGCCCTGAATTGTCACGTCGTAATTGAGCGTGGCGCCGATCGGGAACTGTGTCCCCTCAGCCAGCGAAACACCGCTGCCCGGCACGATCAGATCACCGCCGAACGGCTGCACACCGGCAATCAATTTCCAGCCGGCATCGTCCTGAGTTTCCGGCGGCGGCGCGAAACCGTCGTTGATGCTGCCGTAAATATCGAGGTTGCCACCCGCACGGATCACCAGGTTGCCGGCCTCACCGGAACCGTACACCGCCGGGTTCAAGCGCGTGTGCGGATTGAGGCTGGCATAGCGATAACCGGACAAGTCCAGATCGCCCTCCACCACCAGGTCGCCGTCGGCGGTTTTGCTGTCGATTTCCACGCCCGGACGCAAATGGAATGCATCGGCGTAAGTGGCGTTGTTCAGCCCGGCGAGTTTGCGTTGCAGCAGATCGCTGTTGCCCAGCGCCGCATTGATGAAGGTGTTGCTGTCGCCATGGATGCGATCAAGCATGGCCTGATCGATGACTTGATACGGTCGGCCACTGACCGCTTGATCGACGCCATCGCGGGCATCGGTGTAGCGGCGTGTAGCGTTGAGGCCAATGGAGCGAGCGCCCTGAATGGTCAACGCACCGCTGGCGTCGATGGCGATGTCATTGCTGCCCAGACGCGGCGCGTTCAATTCCAGGGTGCCGCGCAGCATTCCGTCGTGTTGACCGGCGAGGAAACCGGGCAGCGCATCGGTGCCGTGACGCAGGTCGATGCGCGCGCCGGACGCCAGCGTGAGCACGCCCTCGCCGGAATTGAGCTCCACCGTGGCGCGGTTCGGCGCATCGATGATCTTGCCGTAGCTGTCGACGCGCAGGACTCGACCATGGGCGTCGAGCACGCTGTTGCCGGCCAGCGTCAGAGCGTTTTTCGCCGCCAGACGAATGTTGCCGACGCGCTCGCCACTGGCGTCGATCAGACCGGCCACCGTCAGGCTGCCGTTGTCCACCGAGACATTGATGTCACCAGCCTTGAGGCCATCGCCGATCACAAGATTGCCTTGCTTGAGCTGCAAACTGCGGCTGCCGAACACCTGTCCGGCGTTCAGGCGTTGATTGAGCGCGGCGAACTGCGCCGTGGCATCCCCGCCGAGGTTTTGCGCGCGGATGTCCACGCTCCCGGCCTTGTACGGCACCAGCGTGCCGCCGGCATCGTAATAACCGCTGCTGCCGCCGAGGATTTCACCCTGCAAATCGACTGTCCCGGCAGCGTCGCCCAGCGCGGTGGCCGTGAGGTTGCCGGCCTGATGATTCTTCGCCGACAGATCAATCCGCGAGCCCGCCGCCTGCCGGATATTGCCGTTGGCGCTGTACAGCGACACGTCGCCGCCCCAGCTGTACTTGTTCACATCGTTGAACGGCAACGTACGCCCGGCCATGTCCAGCACCGCAGCATTGCCGAGGGTCAAATCGCCTTCGGACTTGACCGTCAGCTTGCCGCTGGCCAGGGCGATACGGCTATCGAGCACGATGTTGCGAGCCTCAAGGTTCAACTCGGCACCCAGCGCGTCCGCCACCCCGGCAGCCCCGCCACCGCTGAGCGTCAGATTGTTGCCAGCCTTGAGCACACTGACCGACGCCGCTTCACCGGTAAGCAACGGCGTACGCAGATTCAGGTTGCCGCCGCTGTAGCGGTAACCCTTGACCGGGTCGTAAGTGCCCTGCTCCTGATACACCGCGAGGCTGCCCTTGTGGTTGGCGGTGATGCGGTCGCTGGCGGTCAGGTTGACGTTGGCAAAACCCAGCGCCAGACGATTGTTCTGATCCAGGCCGCTCGCTTGCGGCATCGAGTCGTAACCCAACTCGATACGTTGCGCCTGAATGTCCAGCGTGCCGCTGCCCGTACCGGCGCCAGCGGTGATCACGCCGCCAGGGCTTTGCGTGGCGCCGTTCCAGATCAAATTGGCGGTACGGATGCTCGCCACATCGTTGGCATTGCCCAAGCCATAGATCGCCGGAGTGACCAGCACCAGGTTCTGCAATTTACTCTGGCCGGTCTGCGGATCGAGAGTGTCGAGGCTCACGCTGCCGTAGAAATTGAAAGCATCGCGAGTGGTCAGGCTCAGGGTTTCCAGCGCCGGTGCGCCGTACTGCGTATCGCCACGCAGCAGTCGATTGAGCACGTTCTGGTTGAGCATCAACCCCGCCGGTACGCGACTGCCTGCCGCTGCCAGTGCTTCGGCGCTGCCGGCGTTGACCGAGCCGACCGAAAGCGCCAGGTGGCGCGTGCCGAAACGCACCGCTTCGTCGAGTTCGAATTGATTATCCGTGGCGGCCGTCAGACTGCCGTCCGAATAAAGGATCGCCGGGTTGCTGCACACAGCCGTGGTGCAGACACCGATGCGGATCCTGCCACCGCCGGAAATGCCGCTGGCCGCTTTCGGCGCCAGAACATGAGTCCAGCCGTTGGAAGCCAGCAACAGGCTGGATTGGTCAGGCTGATAGAAATAGCCGGCCGTTGAGTCGTAGGCCACATCGCCGCGTCCCAGGGTATTGATCCCCGCCCCCGCCTCGACCGTGATGCCACCAAGGGTCGACGTGGTGCGCAACAAGACTTCCGGCGCCGACAGGATCGCCCCTTCACGCAGAACAATGTCTTTGCTGGTGCCAAGAAATCCGATGATGTTGGCCGAGTTGCCGTACATGACGTTCGGCATCGCACCGATGCTCAGGCGTCCGGCATTGAGGTTGTTGAGCGTGTCCGCGTAGACCGAGACGCCATCGAAGTCAGCGGTTGGCGCATGCCCTGCACCAAGGATTTCAAAGTTCGCGCCGGCATTGCCCCCGCGCAATACGGCGGTGCCGGTAAAGCCACCCTCGGCGGCCTTGAACAGCGCCTGCCCGTTGAACTGCAAAGCAATGTCTTGTTCGCCACCGGCGTTCAGACGCAAGTCCAGCGTCTTGCCGTCCATGGGTGCCAGCGCACGCGGCACGCCCCGTCGCGCGGAATCGCTGTAGATGAACTGGGTCAAGCTGGTTTCGTTGTATTGCGAGTAGCGGCGCAACACATCGGCAGACGTCAGGATCACCTGACTGGCGAGGCTGTCACGCAAAGCGGTATTGGCAATCGACATCTGCCCGCTGCTGGTCCAGGAACCGTTGCGCAGTTGTAGCGCAGGCGTCGTCCCGCTCGGCGTCGCCTGACCATTGACTTCCACTCGGAACGCCCCCGGCAACAGGGCAAAATTGGAGGGCAGCAAGGTGTAAGTACCGGCTGCCAGACCGGGCACGCCGGCGCCAAGGGTGATCTGCTGGCCGACCCGCGGATCTGCCGCAGCGGCCTCTGCCACCACCGGCGCATACACGCTCTGATTACCCGGCACGATGGCGTACACCGGATTGCTCGCAAGCCCTGGCAAGCTGAAGGTGCCGTCGGCGGCATTGCGCACCAACGGATTGAGACGGGCATCGGTGGAGCCGCCACGCCCTGAAACGAAACCGGCGCCGCGAAGATCACCGCCACCGGACAGATCAAGAGTCGCACCACTCTGTACATCGATGTATTGCGAGTTGACGACCACGCCATTGGTTTGGCCAGTGATGCCATTCAAGATGACCGACTTGTCGTTGTAGCGATAGTCGATGCCGTCGGTGGTGCCACCGTAAGGCATGACCAGCCCGGCGGCGCTGACCGACGTCATGCTGCCCGGCAACAGGCGCACCTCACGTGTGGCGGTCAGAACATCGTCACCCAGGGTAATCAGGCCCAACGGTGCACGGATCACCCCGCCCTGCTCGATGATGCCTGCAGTCAGGCTCAAACTGCCGAATACCGAGTAAGGCACCGCCGCAGGTGCCGCGCCGCGACCGCTGATCCGCAGGGTGTGTTCGTTCGCCCGGTCGGCGCCCTGATAGCCGGCGCGGACGTCAGCCTGCACGCCCGTGGCGGGGTAGATTTGCGCCGCACCGAGATTCAAGTCTCCCGGGGTCCACAGGCGGGTTTTTTCGGCACGGTCGTTGGGGGCGAGGAAACGCAGGTCACCGCTGCTGTCGAGCGACACCAGGCCGAATGCCCGGCGGCTGTATGCAACGGCAGGTCCTTGCTGTTGCAAGATCGCACCCTGCGTACCGAACGACAGCCCGTTGCCCACATCCAGCAGGTTCGCCGAGGCATTGAACGTGGCCTGCGACAATCGGCTCGTGGGATTGAGGGTCACCCGTGGCCGCGTCATGGTGGGCGCTTCAAAGTAAGTACCGACACCGGACAGGCGCAGGTACGGCGCGCGCAAATCGATACGTGCCGCATCAGTGGAATTTTCTGCCAGCGAGAGCGCCCCGGCATACAGATTGAGGCTCTGGTTCATGTGCAAATTGACGTCACCGTCAAACGACAGCAAGCCGTTGCTCAGCAGACTCAGGTTGTCGAAACCGCCGGCCATCAACTCATCCGCGCTCAGGCGCGTCTGGCCGTAGCGCAAACTGTCGGCGCCCTCGCCCGGCCGCAAACTAGCGGACAACCGCGCGTCGCCGGGGCCTTGGCCGATAATGATTTCCCTCGGCGCGCGCACCGCATTGCTTGCCGAATCCAAGTACAACGGGACCTCAAGCGCCAGCTCCAGACGCCCACCGGCAGCGCCGACACCTCCGGCCGCCGCACGCAAGCTGCCCTCCACGAACACGCCGTTGTAGGCACTCAGGCTGATGCGCCCGCCATCGGTTGCAACGCGGGTCGGCCCCTGACCGGCGATATCGACAACAGCTTCGGTGCCGGACGCATCGAGTCGAGCACCCTGACGCACGATGACATAGGCATCGGCCGCTGTGGCCGTCGCCAGTTTCGTGTCTATTTCGCCGCCGATGATGATGCTGCCGCCCTTGCCGACCTGACCGTACGTGCGCCCCAGAACATCAATGGCCGTATTGGCGCGTCCGGCGACATCCAGTACGGCCTGCTCGCCGATCCAGATCGAACGGTTGTGCGCAGTCGAATCCGCCACTTGATTGGAGGTGCCCGGGTTGATCGCGCCGAACTGTTGCTGACGAATATCAATCGTCCCGCCCCAGGCATTCAGTTCACCTTCGACCGTGATCTGCCCCGCCCCGCGCAGCTTGATGCTCTGCCCCGGATCGACACTGATGCGCGAACCGCGGCCCAGGGTCAACGGGCTGTTGGCGGCATCGATCAAGCCGATCAGGCTGGCGCCACCCTGCAGCGTCAGGCTGGCGCCGGCGCGCTGGGTCAGCAGGCCCTTGGTCGGGTTTTCCTGGAACAGCGTCGGCGTCCACAACTCAAGCGCCGTTTGCGGATCGACACCACTGACCTGATTCGACGCGGCATCACCGAATCGGAACACCGGCAGGGTGACGTCAATCGCGGTGCCTTCGGCAACATCCAGCCCGCTCAGGCCGATCAGGTTGTAGGCGGAAAAACCCTTGCTGAACAGATCGTCGGACAGTTGCAGGGTGTTGTCGGCCAATGCCTGGTCGGTCTGGCCAACGAGGATCTTGTTGGCCTGCACCGTCAGCGTGCCGCCGCCCGTAACGCCGTAGCCACGCAATTCACCCGCAAGGTCGAGATGGGTTTTACCGGGCGCCGAAATCGCACTGGATTCCAGCGTCAAGTCGCCGCCCTTGCCACCACGGGTCTTGCCGTTGGCCAGCACAGCGCCGCCGGAGGACACATCGAGCAGACTGCCCGCGCCGATATCGATATCGCCACTGCTGCGGACCGATACCAGGCCGCCATTCAAGTACGCGAGGTTCGCGCCATCGTCCGGGTTAGTGCGCAAATTGCTCCACACGCCACGCGTATCGAGTCGCACACCGTCGGCCACGTTGACCTGCGTCGCCTTGTCGGCCTTGGCCGTGAGCCGAGTGTCGGCGGTATCGCTGGAGAGGAATTGATTGAGCACGTTGCCCAGGCGCAGGCTACCGCCACGCGCAGTCAGGTCAGCGCCGATCTGCACATCCGGGGCATACAGGGTGATGTCGCCACCGTTATCGACCGTCAGTGCGCCGTCGACGACGACCTGATCCTTGGCCGCCACTTTGAGCGCACCGAGGCGCACACCATTGAGTTGATCGTTATCGAGAAACAACTTGCCCTTGCGTGCATCGGACACCGCACCGGCCAAGTCCAGATCACTGCCGGCAAGCGGACGTTCGCCGCCCATTTGCACCTGGTCCAGCGTCGGATTGAGCGTATACAACAAGCCACTCGCCGCCGCGACGTAGGTCGGGTCGTAACTGCCGACGATCAATTGCGCACGCCGCGCCAACGCCGTCTGACTTTGTTCATAGCCGTCGAGCACCGGTTTCGGCGCCTGATTCTGCCGTTCGCCCTGATACACCTCGCCGATCATTTGCCCGTCGAGTACCGCATTGGCAGTGGCGATCACCAGTTGCCCGGCGTCGCGGCCGACGGTGTAACCCGACTCATAACGTGAGCGCGGCGCGATCAGCGGGTTGTAGAAATAGCTCGTCTGGCCCCAGCGTTCGCTGCTGTCCTCATAGCCTTTGTACAACCCGGTGTAGAGCAGATCGCCCGGCGCACGCGAGACTTCGTAAAGTTTGCCATCAGCACCGCGCAGCCAGCTCTGACGAATCTGGCCGCTCTGCACATCCAGCGTGCCGCCAGACAGATTGATCAGCGACCCCTTCTCGGTGACCACGTCGTTACCGGCGAAACTCACCGTACCGCCCTGCGCCATCCACTCGCCGATGCTGTGGCCCTGGGTGCCGAGGTAGCCGCCCACTTCCAGCAAGCCACCCGCCGTGTACCAGCGATCCGTGGCATAGCCGTTGGTGCCGGCCGGCACGTAGACCAATTCGCGGACATCGACCCAGACGTCGTTGCTGTTGAGCGCGCCCTTCTCGCGGTTGATCGACGCGTCGCGCTGTTCGTTGCCCTGCACGTTGATCTTGATGTTGTTGTTTTCCATCGCGACCTTGACGCCGAGGGCGCCGGACACATCGATCATCGCGCCGTCGCGTACCAGACTGCGACGTTGCGCACTGACCGCGACCTGACCGCCGGTGGCCAAGGTAATCGAGCCGTTCTGGAACTCGACGCTGCCGCCGCTCTGGATCTCGATGCGCGATTGATCGCCACGGATGCGGTTGTTGGCGTTGACGCCGGTCAGCGCGGCGTCGCGTTGACTGTCGAGCGCCGTGAGGTCGCTGCTGTCGAGCATGATTGCCGTGGCGCTGCCCTGCCCCAGCGTGACGCTGCCGGTGCTGTCAGTGCTCGGGTTGAGCAAATGAATCGTGCCGCGCGTGGACACCGAAGTGCTGGCGAGCAAAACACCGTTCTGCACCACTTCATGACCGGCCAGGGTGATGTCGCCGGTGGCGGACTGAATCAGCCCGTTGTTGGTGACTTTGCCGGCAACGGCCCCGGCCTTGAAGCCCGGCGTGACCTCACTGCCAAACGTCGTCGAAAAGGTATTACCCTCAGTGCCCGAGCCTTTGCGAATGTAAAAGCGATCACCAGCAGCCAGCACCGTCTGCCCTTTGGCGGTACTGATGCTGCCGTCGTTCTGCACTTCGTTGCCCAGCAGTAACGCATAGCCACCGGCATCGGTGGACACCGCCGGTTTGTGCGTCTCGATGGACGCGCCGCGCTCCACCAACACCTTGCCAGCCGCGTCGGTGAACGTCGGCTGAGTGCCGGTGCTGTCGAAATACAGCCCACGGTCGCGGAACTGGATATCGGTGATATTGGCCGCCGCCGCCACCAGGTTGCGCACGTTGACCTGGCTGCTGCCGCTGAAAACGATGCCGTTGCGGTTGACCAGCATCACCGTGCCGGCGCCCTTGATCTGCCCCTGAATCTGACTGGCGCGCGCACTCGGGTCGTTGACCCGGTTGAGCACGGCCCAGTTCGCTTGTTGAGCGAATTCGACCGTGGTGTTGCGCCCGACGTTGAAGGTTTCCCAGTTGAGGATCGCCTTGTCGGCGGTCTGCTCGATCTTCACCGTGGTCTTGCCGTCAGCCTGAGTCTGCTGTGGGCCCTTGGCGTTCTGCCAACCCTGAGCCAGGCTGTTATCGACTTTCAAACCGCCCTCACCCAGACCGTCCGGCACAAACTGCACCGTGCCCAAGGCGGCAGCACGCCCGGCCGCCTGCGCCGCTTGTTGCGCGGCAATCGCGGCAACGGTGTTGTTCAACGTCTGGATCGAACGCTGCAACTGCTGATTGGCCTTTTGCTGTTGAGCCAGCGGCGGTGTCATCCCCGGCAAGCCGCCCATGCTCGGACGCGCCGCCGCGGCTTGCTGCGCTGCGCCCTTGGCAGCAAACCAGCTCGAACTGAACGCCGTCTGCGCCTGCGCACTGCCCGCCACCAGACACAACGCCACGGCGTGCGCCAACGGCTTGAGCAGCCACAGCGTCGGCTCCACAGCTTCACGCCTGGAGGACAGAACACGGGTACGACGACGGGATGGGCGAGCGAGCATCACTACGAGATCCTTTTTTGATTGCCACACTTGGGTGGCCAAAGCTGCCGCAGGCCTGCAAAAACCTGCTGTTACGACATAGGCCGTTGGCGAGGGCCGCGACCGAACGGATGTCACACAAACTTCATGTTAGGGGAGTAATTGCGAGCACGATGGCTGAGTGCCAGAACCGAAAATGGCAGTGGCGAACGCAGCTGCCATTGGCTCAACGAAGGCGTATTTCAAAGAGGTCGACCGATACCGTTACAAATGGACGGGTTGTTGATATCGAGGTTTTCGCCCGAAGTATTCGTAACAAAGTTGGCGATCACCGCCTCTCTCATTTTGTCCGCCATACCCACGAAACCATGAGCACGGTTGGAAGGCACATTTCCCGGGTAGCTGTAGTGCTTGCTGAGAAAACTCTTGATCTCGCTGGCGACCGCGGCATCCTTGTAACACTGAGAGAAAATCAGGTTGGACGTCGCGGAAATCGAGTAACCGCTGCTGGGTTTGGCAATCACTTGCCCCCAGGCTGACGGTTCAACAACTCTGGTTGGCGGATGCAAAACAGGCACCAGTGCCAAAGTCGAATCAGCGAGTGTGGGCAGAACGCCGTTGACCCGAGCGACTACGGCATTGTTCTTCACATCCAGACCATCCGGCCCCAGATAGCCGATGGAACCATCAACACTGTTGACCATCGCATTGACATCGCCATCCGCGCCGACACTTACCCAGTTTGAAGGTATCGAGGAACCCGCATTGATGCGCGCACTGGTGAAAATAGCGTTGGTCGAAAACCGGATCGGGCAGACCGCGTTCAAATGACGACTGAGTACTTCAGTGCCGCCACTCGAATAGCTGGGGTAAACAAGCCGGATTGGAGTGCTGTCACTCGTGCCCAGAAGCGCTCCCCAAGTGGTAGCAGCGCCGGACATCGCGTCGCACAGTTGCGCCGAGGTCAGATTCAGAGCGGTTTGACCTGCCTTTTTATAAACAATGACCACCGGGGTAACCACCGACGGAATCTGTATCAAAGGCCCATAGGCAGAAGCGAGGGAAGCGTTGTAAGTTGCAATTTCAGTAGCGGTGAGAATCGACTCGCTCGCCGCAAAATGTACCGTCCCGGTCGTCCCGAATTGTGCCGCGTTGTTGGTTAGAAATGCAGATTTACCAATACCGCTTCCCGTCGCTGCATAGCTGAAACTGGCAGGAAAAATACTGTCAGATGCCCCTTTGTAAAGCTTGGCCGGGATGGTTGCGCCGCCCCCGGTAACGGCCCCTGCCGAACTCGACACCAGTGCTACGCCTGATAACACCGCGACCATCATTCGCTGCTTGAACATACTCAACCTCCTTATCAAGTGCCCTCCGCACGAGGGCAAAAAAAATGGCAGCCCCGAGGGGCTGCCATTCATACCGCTGACTGAACCAACCGACTTACAAAGGACGACCGATGGTGTTGCACACGGTGGTGTTGTTGATGTCCAGGTTGTTGCCCGACGTGTTGGTGATGAAGTTGGCGGTTACAGCGTTTTTCCACGAATCAGGCACGGCGACGAACTTGTGCGCCTGAGTCGCCGTGTTGTTGCCCGGGATGCTGTAGTGAGTGGTCAGGAAGGCCTTCACGGAAGCGGCCACGGCTGCGTCCTTGTAGCACTGACCGAAGATGAAGTTGGTGTAGGCAGCGAGTTTGTAACCCAATGCCGGGTTAGCCACCACTGGCGACCAGTTGGCAGGGTTGGCAGCCTGGGCTGGAGTCGAAGGAGCCGACACCGAAGACAGTGCCAGAGTCACGTTCAGCGAAGTAGGCTGAACACCGTTGACGCGAGCCACAACAGCGTTGCTGGTAGCGTCAACACCGTCCGGACCGACATAACCGATCGAACCGTCAACCGCGTTCACGGTAGTGGCGACGTCGGAAGTGTTAGCGACGCCGACCCAGTTCGACGGCAGTGCCGAACCGGCTGGCAGACGAGCATTGGTGAAGGTGGAGTTGGTGGCGAACTGGGTCGGGCAGACCGAGTTCAAGTGACGGCTGAGGATTTCCGAAGTGCCGCTGGAAACGTTGCGATAAACAACGCGGATCGGGGTGGTGTCAGCCGTGCCCAGCAGAGCGCCCCAAGTGGTTTTAGCGCCGGAGAAAGCATCGCACAGCTGAGCGCTGGTCAGGTTCAGAGCAGTCTGGCCGGCCTTTTTGTACGGGATGGCAACCGAAGTGGCCACCGAAGGCAGTTGGATCAGCGGGCCGTACGAAGCACCGAATTCGGTGGTGTAGGTGCTGAGTTCCGAAGCGCTGAGGATCGAGTCGCTACCGGCGAAGTGCACGGTGCCGGTGGTGCCGAAGCCAGCAGGGTTGTTCTTCAGGAAAGCAGTCTTGCCACCGCCGCTACCGATGGCGGCGTAGGAGAAGTTGGCTGGCAGGATGCTGTCGGCAGAACCTTTGTACAGAGCGGCAGGCAGCGTTGCACCACCACCGGTAACGGCCATGGCTTGCGCGGAAGCCAGAGCGGCGACGGTCAGAGAGGCGGCGATCAGAGTGCGCTTGAACATGAAGAATCTCCTTTTCAACTGGTTTGTGAACACAGGTTTTCGGGGTTGCTTGCATGACACTGGGAAGACTCACCGGGCCCTCGCTGGCGTTGGCCGTGGTGAAGTCGCACTGAGAAATTCGCAGGTTCCGGTGACAGATAAAGGAAAAAACCTCGGGAGCTGTGAGGCGTTTCCGAAGGGATTTTCTCGGGTGTTTGTTGGGGCCGGCGAAGGGCCTGGATCAGGGGTTTGGCGGAATCGGGCTGGAGCCGTTGGCGGGTGGTTGCAGATGACAGAAAGGAGAACCCGAGGATGGGGGAATCGAGGGTCGGGTGATACCGCAGTCCTGGGAAAAAATCTGGATTATTTATTGCCCCGACTGGCCCCATCGCTGGCAAGCCAGCTCCCACAGGTTTTCTGTTGTGACACAGATCGCATCAACAACTCCGCCCCCTGTGGGAGCTGGCTTGCCAGCGATGAGGCCAGGTCAGACACCATCAAAACCGGCTACTGGACCAGTTGATTGATCTCAATAATCGGCAACAACACCGCCATCACAATCACCAGCACCACCCCGCCCATCACCACAATCATCAGCGGCTCAAGCAGCGCGGTCATGCCCATCGCCCGCCGTTCGATATCGCGGGACAGGGTTTGCGCCGCACGCTCGAGCATCGGTGGCAACGACCCGGTTTTTTCGCCGCTGGCGATCAAATGAATCAGCACCGGCGGAAACACATTCTCCACCCGCAACGCCGCCGCCAGGTTCACACCCTCGCGCACCTTGGCCGTAGCCTCAGTGACGCTCAAACTCAAACGATCATTGGACAACGTCTGCCGCGCCGCCTCCAGCGCGCGCAACAACGGCACCCCGGCGCCGCCGAGAATCGCCAGCGTCGAGGCAAAACGCGCGGTGTTCAGACCGAGGATGAAACGCCCGAACAGCGGCAATTTCAGCACCCGATGATGCCAACTCAAACGTGCCGCTGGATTGCGCAGGTACAGACGCCAGCTCCAGAACGCCCCGGCAATCAGCGCCGCACACAACCAGCCCCACGCCCTTATGAAATCACTGGCGTTGAGCATCGCCAACGTCAGCCCCGGCAAGTCCTGCCGCGCCTGAGAAAACGCGCTGACCACCTGCGGTACCACATAACTGAGCAAGAAAATCACGATGCCGATCGACACCAGCCCGACCACGCCCGGATAGATGAACGCGGTGAGAATCTTGCCGCGCAGGTTGTTGCGCTCCTCGATGTAGTCGGCCAGCCGTTCCATGACCTGCGCCAGATCACCCGATTCCTCGCCCGCCGCAATCAATGCGCGATAAATCTCGGGAAAATCCCGTGGCCGCGCCGCCAGCGATTCCGCCAGACGCATGCCACTGCGCACATCCGCACGAACGGCACTGAGCGTATGGGCGATGTGCTTTTTCTCGGCCTGCTCTACCGTCGCGCTAAGGGCGGCCTCCAACGGCAGGCTCGCGCCAAGCAAACTCGCCAATTGCCGCGTGGCCCAGGCCAGATCGTTGTCCGAGAGCTTGGCGCTGAACAATCCACCGCCGCCGTGCTGGGCAACGTTGCTTTCCTTGTGCACCGACAACGCGGTCAATCCGCGCCCGCGTAATGTTGTGAACGCGGCAGCCTGGCTGTCCGCCTCAAGGTGCCCGGTTTCGATCTTGCCGCTGGCATCGGCGGCTTCAAAACGATAGCGATTCATCAGGCGTCCCGTGTCACACGGAGGATTTCTTCAGGGGCGGTGGCGCCGCTGCGGATCCAGCGTTCGCCATCCTCACGCAGGCTGAACATACCGGCCTTGGCGGCGGATGCGCGCAAGGCCTGCTCCCCTGCCCCTTGGTGGATCAGGGTGCGGATGTCATCATCGATGCAGAACAATTCGTGGATGCCGGTGCGGCCGCTGTAACCGGTTTGATTGCACGCTGGGCAGCCGACCGGGCGCCAAGTGCCCGGCGCCGTTGGGTCTTCTTGCTTGCACTGATTGCACAGGCGCCGCACCAAGCGCTGCGCCAAAACGCCGAGCATTGAAGACGCCAACAGAAACGGTTCGACGCCCATGTCGATCAAGCGGTTGACCGCCGAGACCGCGTCGTTGGTGTGCAAGGTTGCCAGCACCAGGTGACCGGTGAGTGAGGCCTGCACGGCGATTTGTGCGGTTTCCAGATCGCGGATTTCGCCGATCATGATGATGTCCGGGTCCTGGCGCAGGATCGCTCGCAGCGCCAGGGCAAAAGTCATGTCGATCTTGGCATTCACCTGAATCTGGCTGATCCCCGGCAGGTCGTATTCCACCGGGTCTTCGACGGTGAGGATGTTGCTGGTGCTCGCATCGAGTCTCGCCAGCGCCGCGTAGAGGCTGGTGGTTTTGCCGCTGCCGGTGGGGCCGGTGACCAGTACAATGCCGTGGGGCTGGCGAATCAGGTGATCAAGTTTGGCCAACACCTGCGCGTCCATGCCCAGCGTTTCCAGATGCAGACGCCCGGCCTGTTTGTCGAGCAGACGCATCACCACCCGTTCGCCATGCCCGGTCGGTACGGTGGAGACACGAATATCGATCGGCCGCCCAGCCACGCGCAAAGCAATGCGACCGTCCTGCGGCAGGCGTTTTTCGGCGATGTCGAGTTGCGCCATGATCTTGATCCGCGACACCAGCGCACCGTGCAACGCCTTGCGCGGCGAGACCACGTCACGCAGGGTGCCGTCGACCCGATAGCGCACCACCGAATGGGTTTCGAACGGTTCGATGTGGATGTCGCTGGCCTCGTCGCGCGCGGCTTGGGTGAGCAAGGCGTTGATCATGCGAATCACCGGCGCGCCGTCCTGGGTGTCGAGCAGGTCGGTGATTTCCGGCATGTCCTGCATCAGGCGGTCGAGATCGACTTCGTTTTCTGCCGCACCGACCACCGCCGCCGCGCTGCCGGTGTCGGCATAAGCGGCGGCGAGCAAACCATCCAGCTCATCATCGCGCACGCGCTCAATCGTGGCCGCGCCAAACTGCCGCCGCGCCTCGCTGATCGACCAGCCCGGCGTCGACGGGCACACCGTCAACACGCCATCGCACAACAGAATGCGCTGCGCCTTGGCCCAGGCGTAAGGCAACACACTCATCTCAAACCCTCCCCAATCCCTGTAGGAGCTGCCGAAGGCTGCGATCTTTTGATCTTTGGCCGTTTGGGTCCGTCGAAGAGCGAGATCAAAAGATCGCAGCCTTCGGCAGCTCCTACACGTCGGTTTTCCAAATCAAAGGGTGATGTCGGCGTCATTGGATGGGCACCGCTTTGATGGTTGCGCGTGGGCCTGAGCTCGGCACCACCGCCGGAACCCCCTGCGCCGCCGTCGGCAACTGCGGCGCCTGCATGTCCGGCATCGCCCAGCTGCGTTCCGGCTGCAAACCGCCCTGGGCGCGGCGCATGAAGTCGTAGCGATTGAGCGTGATGCTGCGCCCCGCTTCGCTGTCGCGGATGATGTACGGGCGCAGGAACACCATCAGATTGGTCTTGGTGATCGCCCGGCGTTCATTGCGAAACAGCGCGCCGATTCCCGGCAGACTGCCCAGCCAAGGCACCGCGTCATTGCTCTGGCTGTAGCCGTCCTGCAGCAACCCGCCGAGCACCATGATCTGGCCGTCGTCGAGCAAAATACTGGTGTCGATTGCACGTTTGTTGGTGACGATGCCCGTCGATGTCGCGCTGTTGGAAGCGCGTTCGTCGATGCTGCTGACTTCCTGATAGATATCGAGCTTCACCGTACCGCCCTCGGAAATCTGCGGGCGCACATTGAGCTTCAAACCGACCTCTTCACGGGTCACGGTCTGGAACGGGTTATTGCTGGTGCCGCCACCGCCAGTCACATAACTGCCGCTGACAAACGGAATGGTCTGGCCGACAAAAATACTCGCCGCTTCGTTGTCGAGGGTCAGCAGGTTTGGCGTCGACAACACGTTGGTGCCGCCCTTGCTCTTCAACGCCCGGGCCAGCACTTTGAGGTCAAGAATCTTGCCGATACCGGGAATGTCCACGGTGCCGTTGACGTAACCCAGGTTCAACCCCTGCGGCAGCACATCGATGCTGGTCTTGCCGTTGACGTTGATCCCCGAACCACCCAGATTCGCGCCGCCGATCACGCCGTTGCCACCGAGATTGCCGGTCTGCCATTGCACGCCGAACTCACTGGCATCGTCCTCGCCGACTTCGACAATCAGGCTTTCGATCACCACTTGTGCGCGGCGTTGGTCGAGCAGATCGATGACTTCGCGCAGGTTGCGATACACCGGCTCCGGCGCGGAAATCAGCAGGGTGTTGGTAGTGGCGTCAGCCTGAATGGTCACCCCGCCAGCACTGAAGGCGACGTTCTGCTCGCTGCTTTGCGCACCGCCACTGCCAGTTGTGCTGCCACTGCTGCCCTGAGCGTAACTGCCGCCCGTGCTGCCGCTGCTGTTGGTCGATGTTGTGCCGCTGCTTTGCGTACCGCTCTGGCCGTTCTGCCCAGCACTGCCGCCAGTACTTGCACCCATCGCACTGAGCACCGAACGCGCACTGTCGCTGGTGCCGCTATCGCTTTCGCCAGTGAGCAACCCACGCAACGCCTGCGCCAGTTTCGCCGCCTGCGCGTTACGCAGATAAACCACGTGCAGATTGCTCGGATTGCTCTGCGCGTTATCCAGTTTGTAGATCAGATTGCGCGCCAGTTCCGTACGCTCCGGGCTGCCAGAACGAATGATGATGGTGTTGGAACGCGGATCACCGATCACCGCTATTTTCTGCGTCGGATCATTGCCTGGCGCATCCAGCAGCTCGGCGACCATCGGCGCGATGTCGGCAGCGATGCCGTTCTGGATCTGCACCACATCGGTATCGATCGCACTGGGCGAATCGATGCTGGCAATCAACTGCGCCACACGGTTGAGGTTATCGGCGTAATCGGTGACGACAATGGTGTTGTTGCCCGGATACGCGTTGATCGGGTTGTTCGGCGACACGATCGGACGCAGCACCGGAATCAGGTTCACCGCGTTCTCGTATTGCAGCCGGAACGTGCGCGTGAGCATGCCGTTGCCCGCAGGCTGGTCGGCGCTGTAAACCGGCCCGCCAAGCAATTTGGCATCAGCTTCCGGCACCACATGCGCCACGCCGCCGACATCGACCACGCTGAAACCCTGCATGCGCAACGACGCCAGCAGCATGTCGTACGCCTGCTTCGCCGGGACCTGACCTTCCGAGACCAACGTCAGAGTGCCCTTGACCCGTGGATCGACCAGAAACTGCCGGCCGCTGGAACGCGACAATGAACGCACCACCGCTTGAATATCGGCATCGACGAAATTCAGCGTCACCGGTTGATCGCCCAGGGGATTGCCCAGCGCCGCGCTGCTCGGTGCAACGGCGCCCGTACGTGCGCTTTTGCTGATGTTGTGCAGTTGCTTGGGCGCTGGCCGCGCCTGTGCTTGCGCCCGTTCGCGATCGGCCACCGCATCGCCGCTGCGCTGGGTATTGGCCAATGGCCGACCGAGTTCACTGTCGACCAGCAGCGGCGGTTGGTTTTGTGGCGCATTGGTGTTGCTGCACGCGCTCAACGCCATCAGCAACATCGGCAACGCCAGCCGTGCCGGTTTGGATCCTGACCCCTTCATGAAGCTTCCTTAGCGCCCAGCGCCTGATCCATGCGAACGGTGCCTGACAAAGTGCCGGCAGTGACTTCGGTCGAGGGGTTGTCCGCGCGTTGCAAACGGGCCTCGACCACTTGCAGAGAAAGTTGTGCCGGGTTGCTCAACAGCCAGTCGAGCACGGCGTCGGCCGGCGCCGCGTCGAAGGTCAACAACCAGGCGCCCTGTGCCTCCTGTAATTGGTAATGCCCCGCCAAACCACTGGCCTGCAGGGTCTGCTCCAGCGACTGCGCCACGCTTTGCCCGTCCGGGCGCACGCTGACTTCGCGCAGCAGCACTTCCAGCGCTTCGGTCTGGGCGCGCAGCTTTGGCGTCTCGGTTTGCCAATAGGCGATTTTCTTCAGCGGCGGCTGGATCAGCGCAACCCACAGCAGCAGGCCGATCAGCGCGATGGCCATCCCAGCGACCATGCGTTTTTCGCGCAGCGCCAACGGCTGCCAACGCGCCTGCACCTGAGCGTTGAAGCGTTGCCACTTGGCGCAATAGAGCGCGAGCGAGGCCTTATTCATCTGCTTCTGCTCCGCCGCTGTCATCGCTGTCGCTTGGGGGGGCTTCGCTGGCCGGACGCAAGGTCCAACCCTCGTCGTCTGCCGTGACGCTGATACCGGCCTGGGCCAAGGTGCTTTGCCACTCCTGATCATTGCCGCCGCGACGGGCTTCACTCAGCAGACTCAACTGCAACGCGCCGTCGACAAACGTCAGCCGCTCGACACTGCCGGCCATCGACGGCATGCCGCTGCCGGCCTGCAACACCAGACGATTGAAAGTCTGCGCCGGATCATCCGCCGCGCCCTTCTGCCGCGCCGCCAATTGCTGACGCGCCTGCTGCAACGGGTTGAGAATCACCGGCAACTCGGGGAAGGCCTGCTTTACCCGCAGATTCATTTGGGTTTTCAACCGCTGACCCTGCCCGGCCTCGCGAGCGGCATACAGGTTCAAACCGATCACCCACACCGCCACGGCCAACGCTGACAGGGCGATCGCCCTGCCCCAGCCGCGATGCTCGGTTTGTTGCTGCTGGACCGCGCCATGCAGCCCCCAACCCGGTAACGGCCCGGTCCAGCGCTGCGCATCGGTCATCGGCAATTCGGCACCCGGCGGCGGTTGCTCACCGATCCAATGCAAAGTGATGCCCGGTTCCCACACCACACCGTCGAGGCTGTCATCAAACAACGGCTGCACCCGCGCCGCTTGCACGCTATCGCGCAACAACAAATGCCCGTCCTGCACGCACGCGACGGTGCCGGGCAGCACCGGCAAGCTATACGGCGCCGGGTAGAGACCGCGCAGGTTCAACCCCGCGCTTTTCAGCAACTGAGCAAAACCCAACAAGCGCTGCCGAGGCGCCCAGGCGATCTGCACCTGCCCGGCCTCGTCCCGCGAGCTGTGAGCGATGTGCATCTCACTGCTGTCGCCGAGCATCAAGGCCTGCGCCGCACACTGCACCGCTACAACGATCTTGTTGGCCGGCAGCGGCGGCAAATCGAGACTCGCCAACAGGCTGTCAGCCGGGTGCAGAAAACACACCAGCGGCGGCAGTTTCGACAGCTGACTCAACTGGCTCAGACTGTGGCGTTCTTCCCGCGTGACCTGGCCCTGTCGATCCAGCCAGGCGCAATGCAATTCACTCTGTAAATCCAGCTCCGCTAAGGGCGGCAACGCCACTTTCAACTGGCTCATACGCCCACCCGCGACCAGATCACTTGCGGCAAGCGGTCCTGGCTGCGATGCAGCAACGCCTCAAGACTGACCCGCCGCTGATCGCGCCGCGCCTCACCGCGCAGGCGAAACCAGTCACTGGTGATGCCGACCTTGACGCTGGTCAGCTCCAATTGTGGCATGCGCAAACGGTTAACGAAATCGCCACGGTTGATAAACCAGCGCCCGGCATCGCGCTCGGCAATCAACGCATTGGCACGCTCCAGCGACAGCCCCGGCACATACGCGGCCAACACCGGCGCGGTGGCGGTGTTGCCATTGAGCCAAGTCGTCGCCGGAATCACCGTCAGGTACGGCGCCAGTTTGCCCATCACCGCCTCATTCACGCCGTCGACACTGCGCAAATCATCGATGCTGCGCAGCATCGGCAGCGTCGGATTCTGCGGTTTGTGTGAAGCGTTGGGCGAGGTCGCACGGCCGCTGTCGAAACCTCTTTTCGGCGCCTCGGCCATCTGTGGATTCAGCAGTCGCGGGTACGAAGCGATCACCCGCTGACTGATGCGCTGACTCAACCCGGCACTGACCCCGATCAACTCGCACAAGCGCTGAAACGCCGCGACCTGCGCCTCATCAACCCGCTCATTGGCCACCAGATTGCGCAGGTTGAACTTGCCCTGTTCATCCTCCAGCCGCCCTTCAAAACCCTGCGCGGAGAGACGCTGCGCCCACGGCTGATCGAGCCGGGTCAACGGATCGCGCTGACGTGCATCCCAAAGTAACTGACGGCTGATCTCCAACCCACCCAGCACCAGCCAACGCCCCTGCACACGCTGCTGATCCGCCTCCAGCGCACGGGTCGCCACGCTCTGGCGCGTCAACATGCCCGCCGCAATCACCGCCACCACGGCCGCAATCAACAACGCGCTGATAATCGCCATGCCCTGTTGCTTCGCCCCCTCAGGCGAACGGCTGTTCATGGCCGGCCTTACAACTGCCAGGAACCGATATCGGCATTCACGCCGTCGCCGTCCGGCTGACCGTCGGCACCGAGGGAAAAGATGTCGATCTCGCCATTGGCGCCAGGGTTGAGGTACTGATAAGGACGCCCCCACGGATCGTTCGGCAAACGCTCCAGATACGAGCGCCAATTGCTGTTCTTCGCATCCGCCGGCCGCTCCACCAACACCTTCAGGCCCTGGTTCATGCTCGGGTAAGTGCCGTGATCGAGGCGATACAACTTCAACGCCTGCATCAACCCGCCAATATCCTGCTTCGCCGCCGTCGCCCGCGCCTGATCCGGCCGATCAAGCACTTTCGGCACCACCATCGCCGCCAAAATCCCCAGAATCACCACGACCACCATGATCTCGATCAGGGTAAAACCCTGCTGCCCACGCGGCGTGCGCAACGGTTGCTGAAGCGATTTGAAAGGTGCGATATCCATCTCGACATACCCTGGCTTGATTCGATTCGACGCGCAGTGTTGCAAGAAGATATGTCAGTGATGTTGAAAATCCTCGGGTGTTTTCGTCGTCAAGCCGTCAAGGACGCGGGTTAGCGTCGAGGGCTGGGTTTTGGCTTTGGGCGGTTTATGCGTGCGCGTTCGCGGGAAGAGGGTTTCACGTTGATTGAGGTGCTGGTAGCGCTGGCGATTATTGCCGTGGCGATGTCGGCGGCTGTACGGGTGGCGGGGTTGATGACGCAGAGTAGCGGGGTTTTGAGGGATCGCTCGGTTGCGATGCTGGCGGCGCAAAGCCGCATGGCCGAGCTGCGCCTGGAAGGTAAGTTGCCGATGGGTATGAAATCGCAGGAGTGTGATCAGGGGCGGTTGTTGTTGCGGTGTGAACAGGTGATCGCAGCGGCAGAGAATGGGCGATTGCTCAAGGTTGGGATTCAGGTGTTTGACCGCAACCAGGATGCGCTGCCGTTGGCCAGACTTGAGACGTTACTCAGCCGCCCGGAAAATCCCTAGTTCTCCCGAAACGTCGGACCACTCGTATGAAAGCGAATCGACCGTGGGTCATTTCCGATACACACCTGAAAGTCTTCACCAACTCGCCCGAACCGCATTGAACCCATAGTCAACTTGGACGCCTGCAACCAACCCCATAATCGACTCGGTCGCTCAGATCGATTACAACGCCAGACACCTCCGTCGGCCCCCTCTCGCTCCGGGAGAGGGCTGGGATGAGGGGCCGAATCTTTCCTGACCAACGACAGCGACTCATTGGGACCAAACAAAGGAGGCTGTTTTATTTTCAGAGAAAGGCTTAACGATTAATTTGAGAGATAGATAATGCCGTACCAACGCGTGACTTGCATAATTTTTCAGATATTACGGCTCCATATCATCACTATTTTTTCTCGGAGCGCGCCTTTTCCTAGGTGTTATTTTCGGAGTGTACTCAAGGTCATTTACATCAACTTTTATTCCTGAGAGCTTGCTATCTGCAACACCATCAATAAAGCTTTCCCTCCTGTCTCCGTGTTTGCAGGACAATATTTGCTCTAAAAAATAATCATCAAAATCTATACTATCCCTCTCCCACAATCCAGTTTGAGGATCGCCAATTTTAACTGTTGGCATCGCACCACTGACAACTGGCGCCTCAAGCACAATATAACTATCAGTAATACGTGCCATTTTACGGCATTGCGCAGCCAATCGATTTTGTTCGGTTTTAGATAGCGCACTTACCATTCCATTCTTTGCTTGGGAAATAATGGCCTTTCTAATCGGGTGGGTTACTTCCTTGCTCTGAAAGACAATTGCGAAATCAGCCCCAAATTTACTTTCTGCAGAACCCGCACCACGATCCGCCACAATTGTTGGCGTAAATCGTATGACGCCGTGATCTGGGCCAATATTTAGCTTCCCATCAAGCCTTGCAATAAAAGCATCAACATATGCACTTTCTTGCGAGTAACGCTGCCTATCCAAATTTTCGCAAGCGTCTCGAAAGTACTCTTTTACCTTAACTCTTATCTTTTCTTCGTACACACTTAATAGCCTCATCTAAAACCCGTCCCACGGGCACCCCATACATAACTGCTTAAGCCTTAATAGATTGGGGATGGATTCATTTTCACTTTACAGAAAGCGGAACGATCCTTTTTTGTTTACGGTTATACTTTCGAGCGCAGTGATCTTGTCCAGCGCGCTAGCCACTTTTCTGGCTTATATGTAAAAAATGCCCACCCAGGCCCATCTCCAATGCAAGCAAGATATACATACATATTCCCAAACGGAGTATCTAAAATTTTCTTTAGATCCGAAATGTCATTATTTAACAAATCAATCGCTTCGTTACACCTATCGATCCTTCGAGAAAATGCCATTACTCTATATTCGAGAGTAGATACAAATTGCTCGCACCGCTGCAAGTCGCCATCATCTAACTTACTGGTGTAGCAGCTACCAAATTCAGCGCAATCTTTAAGTACTTTGCTTCTAATTTCGCTGCGCTTTATGATCGAGACAAGAGCCTGAGCCGCTGAAAGCTCTTTTTTCGAAAACTCTAGCTGAAGCGTTTGGTACTCAAGATCCTCTTTATAGGGAATCATTAGCTCTTCTGCGAGTTCCATGGCACTTTGAGCTTCAGTGCGATTTATATTTGGCACCAACATGACGCATCCTTCCAGATAACAATCCACAAAACAAATAGAGATCGAGCCTTTATCATCAAACAGCAGACTCGCCTCCCTTTTAAATCTAACTCCGGCAAGAATTGTTCATACACGCAACGTCAACACCCCCTACGCACAAACTGTTCTCAATCGCTTCGCATGCTCCTCAAGCTTACGAACCAAGTCAACAACTCCAAGTTCCCGATTAAGAAAAACTTTACGAAATGACGTTCCCTGATGTTTGCCAAAGCGACTATCAAATACTTTTAGATATTCCCGTAACTGTTCCCCCTCGGCCTCGGACTTTGCTTGGGCAACGTCGAGCACCAAAGCAACATCGTATTTCGTTTTCGTGCCGTCCGAGTACCTCACATGGAGATAAACCGGCCAATACTGCTCCCTGACAAACTGTTCCCAACCTGGAGGACATACGGCCAGCCAAGCACGGGCATGGTCGATAGATTTCCTGGTAAACCCAGGCACCTTGGCCAATAACATTTCTCTAATCGATGCCATGCCCTGAGTGTCGCGAAGTAACGCAAACGCCGCTTTATTCTGCAGCATGAAAATCATATGCGTTGAGCTGCCGTCTTGTAACCAGCACTTCTCAAGACGTCCTGTGTTGGCTTCAAGCATGTGCCTAACAGCAGGACCATGCAATTGATGCAACTCCGCAGCCAAAGTGATCGCGCGCTGGTTTGCAGGACTTTCCCACTCGGTTTGTCTGTTGCAGTAACTCACTACTAATCTCGCCGCAGCGTTACCGCGCTCCATATGCAGTACCGCACGGTCGGCCGATGCTTTTAGCCAGTCGTACCCCAAATGCAACCAATAGCCATTCGAGGGGCATTCCGACCAGTCCCCGGATACAAAATCTCGATCCAAGGCAATATGCACACTACTGTAGTCTTTCAGATGAGCATTGCTGGCTACTACCTCTTGCCAGTTGGTCCGATAACCATCCAACTGTTGCTGACTATGTGCGGTGCCAGCTTTGTTCTCGATCAGCAACACGAATTTGTTGTCCGGGTCGATCACAAACAAATCAACTCGCTCAGCGGCCTTCAGACCTAACTCACGGGCTGTAAAAACACTACCGAAGCTGGCCGTTCGAATTCTGGAAGGAGGCCATTCGGCAAAAAAGCGGGACGTGGTACTTCTTCCGTCCAAGCCACATTCAGCCACAGCTTGAGTTGCACTGATCAGGAGGTCTCTCACTATCTGATCGCCTTGCCCATGACCCTCTCGCGGGTCGAATAGCCACGCAAGGAAATCCGAGTGCTGATTTTCACTGAGGTTGATGACGTCAAGGATGTCATCGCCGATTTTCAGAACTTCACAAAGCTCGGACAGTTTTGGGGAGCAGAGGAACTCCTCTACAGCTTCTATCGTTGCATCCATGCAGTAACCCTCACTTCAAAGAGAATGGGATGACGGTAGATTGGGCCCGTCATTCAAATGTGTTGTCGAGCAGCGGTAAATGCTTAAAAAATGAACTGTCAATTTCTCGCTTCAGCTTAAGGCGATGGCAAAATGATGCCAACTCTCATCCCCAACGGCAATAGCCATGAACGATGATGGGAATGAAGGCAAGAACAACCACTGACGTTATTTTTGAAGGGAAACACACCGAATCCGTCCTGGCCAACGCTAGCGAATCCCTAAGCAACGCGATTGAAATGCTCAACAACTTCGATGCCACCTTAGAACCCGCCCACCGCAAGACTTTGCGTAGGTCCTCATGGTCACGGAGTTGGCTGTGAATCAGGTGTTGGGTCATGTCGAGTTTAAGACAAGCCGGCGGATTCTGGCGTAGCTGTAGGCAAAGGCGCAAGGATGTGTAGCCTGCGAGAATGTCTGGAGATGTTTTTAAACGTTCGCGTTTAACGAGACCTCATTCCGTCACGTACCCGCAACAGATCCGTCCCCTTATCCCAATAGACGCAAGAAAATGGCCGAAACAGCCAGTAGTTACTGACAACCTCGGCCACATGAGCAGCTCTATTTTTTGCGGCACATCTCAACGTCATCCTGGGTTTTCAGGTCTGTATCTATTCCCAAGCGATATCTGCAGTAGTCGATAATCCATCCCCGCTCCTCTGCAGTCAGGCGCTCTACCTTCCTGATCTCTCCATCGTTGGCGTGGATGTTGTGAAACTTCATCTGAAACGTGGGGTGCTTCTTGATGAAGACAATCGTCTCGATGTCACCGTCCTCAAGGGCTTCGTAATAGCCAACGTAGAGCATGGTCACTACGGCGAGGATTGCTGCGATCAAAAGCTTTTTCATTCTTGTGGCGCCGGGGGTGGAAGTAGTTGGGTTTTGGCATGAAAGGAGAGTCTTCGTAAACAACCTCACCGAAGGACTGATTGTCTTTTTTTGCCCCATCCATTACAAAAAACCTCTGTATTTCCCATAAAGCCAAACCACCCACGATCCACCCCACACGAAATAGCCGACATGAAATGGACTCGTCGCCCAAAACCTGAGTCCTCTGGGAAGGCATTGAACGGCGTCAATCAACAAGGTTTCTGCCGTTGGATACTCTTGGATGTAATCAGCCGGCTGACAGCGGCCATCCGCTGAGTTCTCGAGTAAAAACTTCCCCCTGATGAACCGCAGTCCATGGATAGGTACAGCCACTCATCAAAGTGTTTTTCCAGAGCATCGAGTTTTGTATAAACGGCGTAGAAAATCATTGCGCAGTTGATCACGCCCATCATTATCTGCGCCCCACATGCCCAGGCAAATACTGTGCTGGTGATTTCCATTACTCGGAATACTCATGAATTTCTTGTCCCACTAACTCTCCTAGCTCTGTCATCTTTGTTCCTGTCTCCACGGACCCTGCCGCACCGACCACAAGCACACACACGAGCTTTCCCGTTGCCCAATCACCGTTACGCACAGCATCGATGAGTTTTCGCTCATTCGCGCCGTGCATGTAGTTGGAACGATGCAGGCCCATGGCGTTTAACAAGTCGTCGAATCCGGGCAAGTCGTCCGGGCGATTCAATGCCTGTCGGAAGTGTTCCATGGATTGGTAGGAGTCGAGGATCTGCTCTCGCTGACCATGAACCTCGCTTTGTGGGATGAGTCTGGTCACGTCCGTGTCCCGTTCTGAAAACGCAGGACTTTGGCGAACGGACTCAGGTTTGAATGCAGGATGGATCGGTGTTCGTTGTAGGGAAAATCCGGTTTTCTGACTCGCAGAAGCCGCGCTCAAATCATCAATGTTTTATGGCGGTACTGGGTGGGGCAGAAAATAGATCCGTCGCCAATGTTTGCTCCCACAGGTATCAGCGTCGTACACAACATCTGCCATCAGCATAAAACCCTGTGGGAGCGAGCCTGCTCGCGAAGGCGCCAGAATGAACACCCGATCAATCACCAGGTGATCCCGGCACCCGCATCACTCCGGCAATTGCAAATTATCCAACGCCCGATTCACCGCCAGCTCCCCGAGCATGATCAACTGCGCAATCCCCGCCAGCGCCTGGCGCTGCGATGCCGGCAACAGGCTGGAGACGTTCTGGGCGATGGTTTTGGCCGAAGCGAGTGTTTCACTGGCATCGACCAGCAGTTCTTCGGTTTTGTTGTCCGCCGTCACCGCATACATCCCACGGGTTTTACGGGGCGGCGGCGTGGAACCGGGTGGACAGAGGTAATGGCCGAGCGCGCGGTCGGCAGCTTCGTGGAGTCTTTTTGAGTCGAGGGATTCGTAGGGGGAAACCGAGTCGGCTTCGGGCGGGTTGGGTGTTGGTTTGATCATGGTGAAGCTCCTTGATTGTTGGAGCCGCCACATTTCGCTGCGAAACGAAGAGAGGTGGCAGCTGTACGCAGGTTCGCAGACCGGGAATCAAGGAACCCGGCATACCCGAAGGTATCCCGCGCACAACCGCCATAAAGCACCGTTGCCATAAATTTTGAATGACAACAATTCGGAGCGCTGTGCGCCTTGATTAATCCGGGCTGCGAAACCCGATCGCTGATTCGTCAGCGACCGCACCACAATAGAACCCGCCCCCCAAGGCGCACAAGCCGGCGGATTCTGGCGTAGCTGTAGGCAAAGGCGCAAGGATATGTAGCCTGAGAGAGTGTCTGGAGATGTCTTTTTAAACGTTGGTGTTTATCGCGCCTCATCGCGTCCTGCCGTCTAAAATCGCTCCCAGCACCTGTTGCCAAGAATTCCCCCTGCTCGCCCTGCCTCGCGGCCACATCCAGCAGTCAACCAATAATTTGTAAGTAAATATTGAGCGCGCCGCCTGCCTCGGGCATGCTGCGCGCAGCACATTTACATGGACAGTAAAACTTTATGCGCCCCTCCAAGGACATGCCCTTTTCTTCGCGCGTACACGCTGGACACCCCCGCATTATTTTGGCGGCCGATACCCCTCGCCCCATATCGACTGCATTCCGGTCAAGGAAAACTGAAACTTTGAAAAGGAACATTTCATGAGTGGCAAATCTGCTGCGCGAGTGACAGATCCAACCAATTGCCCGCTCCCGGGGCATGGCACAAACCCTATTGTCAGCGGCTCGCCCAATGTAAATTTCGACGGTCTTGCCGCCGCTCGAATGACCGACAAATCCGCCTGCGGTAGCCCAATTACGGGCGCCGTCAGCGCTACGGTTTTCATCAATGGGCTGAATGCTGCGACTAAAGACAGTACCGGTGGCCACGGCAACGTGGTTATCGGCGGATCCGGAACGGTCATTATTGGCGACACCGTCGTATCAGCACCCTTCAGCGGTCTGCTGCCGATGCCCGTGCACTTTACTGACAAGTTCAGATTGGTTGACCAAGAGTCGGGCAAACCGCTAGCCCACTTTGAATACGCCATTCAACGCGCTGACGGCAGCATGGAACATGGCGTAAGTGATCCGATGGGTTACACGCATGTAGTGAGTTCGCACCTGCCTGAAACCATCAAGCTGTTTCTTGAGGATTAAGGCATGGCTGAAGTGGTTAGCAAGAGTGGCAGGAAAATGTCTCCCGTCGCCACGAGAGAAGTGACGGCCGTCAAAGACACCTCCCCTAAAACTGTAGCGCTGGACGCTAGAAAACAGATAAGACGGGCGGAGAATGAGGAGTATTTGAAGGATCCGAACGTGAAGGCATATTTGGCTGCCATTGCCAAAGCCGAAGGCGGTGACTACCACGCGAAATATGGATATGGCTGGGCAAAGGGTTTTCAAACCGGGAAATGGACGTTCACAGATGAGTCCACCCATCCAGGCGCCGGTTTCGGCGGATCAACTACGGCATCGGGCTTGTATCAAATAACCATTGCCACTTGGCGCGAGTATGGCGGCAAGATGGGGCTGACCGACTTTACGCCTCATACCCAAGACCTTATGGCGGTCGACATTCTGCGCACCCTCGGCGTGATCGACAAGATCAAGGCAGGTGACATCCCGGGCGCGATGCCGAAAGCCGCAACACGGTGGGCGGCACTTCCCGAGGGGCCCGGCAAGAAAAATCACTATCCACCGCAACCTTACGCCGAATATCCGGATTTTTTGTCGTACTACAAATCGGCTGGAGGAACCGTCAAATGAAGGCTTTGCATCTCATATTTGTCGCACTTTATTGCACGGGTATCAGCACAGCGTTTGCCGATGGCTCACAGGCGCCAAACGACAAGCGCGGGCCAGCAGGCATCGTCGTCGGTGAGCGTTTGGTGGCGGCCAAGTCCAAGCTAATCAAACAAGGCTGGAAGCCAACGCCGATGCATACCACCGACGGTTATGAATACAGCGGCGTGGAGCGTGAGTTGGCTGCACGCAAGTTCATCGAACTGGATACCTGTTCTTTCGATAGCTCGCGCTGCATCTTGTACTACTCAAAGAAAGGCACCTGCCTGCGCGTCGATACCATCGGTGAACAGTTCAATGACATGACGGTGACGCGATGGACCGATGAATGTCCTGAAATGCCTCAATAACCAGCCCCCACAGGTTTCAGCCTCGCACACACTATCTGTGACCAACCTAAAACCCTGTGGGAGCGAGCCTGCTCGCGAAGGCGCCAGAATGAACACCCGATCAATCACCAGGTGATCCCGACACCCGCATCAATCCGGCAATTGCAAATTATCCAACGCCCGATTCACCGCCAGCTCCCCGAGCATGATCAACTGCGCAATCCCCGCCAGCGCATGGCGCTGCGATGCCGGCAACAGACTGGAGACGTTCTGGGCGATGGTTTTGGCCGAAGCAAGTGTTGCACTGGCATCGACCAGCAGTTCTTCGGTTTTGTTGTCCGCCGTCACGGCGTACATCCCACGGTTTTTGCGTGGCGGCGGCGTGGAACCGGGTGGACAGAGGTAATGATCGAGCGCGCGGTCGGCGGCTTCGTGGAGTTTTTTGGAGTCGATGGATTCGTAGGGAGACGTGCAGTTAGATTCGGGCGGGTTGGGTGTTGGTTTGATCATGGTGAGGCTCCTATTAGAGTGGAGCCGCCATAACTGTCGCTAAACAGAAAGGTGGCGGCTGTACGCAGGTTAGCGAACCGGTTATAGGCACCCGGCAGACCCGAGGGTCTCCCGCATACAGCCACCATAGCGGAGTCGCAGACATTGAATCTGCGACAAAGCATGGAACGCTGATGCACCTATTACAAAAAGTCGAGTCGCTAAACCCGATCGCTGAATCATCAGCGACCGCACCACAATAGAACTCGCCCCCAAGGCGCACAAGCCGGCGGATTCTGGCGTAGCTGTAGGCAAAGGCGCAAGGATATGTAGCCTGAGAGAGTGTCTGGAGATGTCTTTTTAAACATTGGCGTTTATCGCCCCCCGTCACGTCCTCTCTCACCTTATATCGATTGGGCCTCTCATCACCTGACGCTAGCGAACAGCCCAGATGGGCAAGAAGCCAAACGCTCAACAACCTCGCCCCCCTCAACCCTAGCCACTCCAAACCGCCGATCCCCAATCGATATTGCAGTAATCAATAATCCATCCGCTCTACTCTGCAGTCAGGCGCTCTATCGCAACGGTAGCAAATACGTCGCCCGGGTTTTCTCTGTAGACCTAGAGCACCATTTGGATGGAAATCGAAACAACGCTATTGCGGCGTGGCGGTAGAACCACGTACCAGTTGACCTTCATGGTGAAAAAATCGGTCCGCCACGGCCCATAAGCGCTACGCATCTCTGCTGTGGCCAAATGACATTATTAGCGCTACATTTCTTTTCGTGGCGCCACGGACGAGGTTTGGAACCAAAAGGCGCAGAAACTATGCGATGCGAATGGAGGTGACAGGTGGTGGAAAAAAAGAACGTTTTTATCAGCCATGTTCACAAGGACGATCATGGACTAAAGAAACTCAAGGATTTGCTAGCTCCAAAAGGACTGGAGGTAAGAGACTCTTCCATCCATACAGGGAAATTCAATAATGCTACCGACGAGCACTATATAAAGACGCAGATCCTTGCTCCCGCTATCAACTGGGCAGGTATATTTATTTGCTACGTTTCCCCTCAGACAAAGAACAGTGATTGGGTTAACTGGGAGATCGAATATGCCGCAAAGCAAGGGAAGCGTATTGTAGGTGTTTGGGAGCATGGCGAAAAAGAGTGTGACCTCCCTAGTGCCCTGACAGAGTATGCCGACGCACTGGTTGGATGGAATGGAGATTCCATCATTGAAGCCATCAACGGCAAGGATTCTTGGGAAAAACCTGATGGGGGTGCGTGCGAGCCGGTGCCATTGAAGAGGCATCCATGCTGATGCCTCGTATTTATTCTTATGTTGTTCGGTATGACAGTGGATTCGCTCCTAATCCCTTCTATAACTACTGCACGCTCGCAACCTGTAAGCCAAAAATCCGAAAAGGAGCTCAAATTGGTGATTGGGTAGTCGGTAGTGGTAGTAATGATCGAAATGTTCGACTTGGAGGGCATCTCGTTTACGCAATGCGTGTAACTGAGGCAATGTCATTCGATGAATACTGTTTAGACCCTCGATTTGAGTCAAAAAAACCCTTCCGCAAAGGTAGTCGAAAACAAAGCTGCGGAGATAATATATATTTCCGGGCTGCGGCTGGGGCCGATTGGCAGCAGCGAGATTCATTCCACTCCCTTCCAGATGGTTCGGTTAACCCGGATCACGTGGCCCGTGACTCAGGGGTCAACAGGGTGCTAATTAGTGAGGACTTTGTATATTTTGGGGGAGATGGGCCAGAGTTCCCCGACAACCTGAAAGACCAACAAGGTCGCGATCTATGTAAACAAGGCATCGGGCTCACCACTTTTGATGATGTACAACTAATTTCGAGTCTTGAAAAATGGGTTAGAAGCTTTGGCGTTCATGGCTATCAGGGCGCTCCATTCGAATGGCTGACTATTCGCAGGTGACCGATGAAAAAAGAAGGTTCTCTATTGCTCTCGGATTACGCTGCAGAAATTGCAGATACAGACGTGCTTGACTCAAACGACTTTAATCCCATTCTTCAGGGCCTTTACGGGGAAGTCGGTGGAATAATGGCCACCGCCAAAAAGAGTGTTCGAGAGGGAACGGCTTATCCCGGCTTCAAAAAGGCAGCAGAAGAGGAGTTTGGCGATACACTTTGGTATCTAGCTGCAATTTGCAGGCGCCTGGATATTTCTCTTGAAGATATATTTTCGGAGGCAGCGAATCATGGACATTTCCGGAATGTGGGGGCCGCAAGTGATGTAGCTGATGGTGCGTTGGCTTATATAGCTGTCCCTGTAGATTCTGCTACTTCTCTAGATGACACATTAGTTTGCCTTGGGCGATCGGCCGCGGCACTACTCGGAAACACTCCTACCCGTCACGATTTGACTAATTTTGCACGGGCTTTTCTGGACTCTATGCACGCGGCCAAGCTTGCATTTTCGGAAGTAGCTCGCGGCAATATCAGGAAGGCTCGCGGCGCGTTCTTAGAACCCCAAGCACAAGATTTAGTTGGCCTAGATTTCGATTGCAACTTTGGAATCGAAGAACAACTCCCTAGAAGCTTCAGAATACGAGTAAACCAGCGGGGAAGTGGAAAAAGCTATCTACAATGGAAGGAGGTATTCATTGGTGATCCTCTAAGTGACAACATTGCTGACAGTGACGGTTACCGCTTCCATGATGTTTTTCACTTTGCTTATGCAGCAATCCTGCACTGGTCACCTGTAACTAGAGCATTGATCAAGCACAAACGAAAGAGTAATCCGAGGTATGATGAAGAGCAGGACAATGGTCGAGCCACCGTTGTAGAAGAAGGGGTTTCGGCGTGGATATTCTCCAGAGCGAAAGATCTGAATTTTTTTGCCGACCAAGACAAGGTTTCGCTTGGTCTTCTTAAAACAATTGGCGAATTCGTGGCTGGTTATGAAGTAGAGAAATGCCCGCTGAAGCTCTGGGAAAGGGCAATTCTGGATGGCTATACTGTGTTTCGCCAGCTTAAGGCGAACGAAGGCGGTTGGATCATTGGGAACCGTGAAGAACGCACTATCACATACATGCCGCTAGAGTCTGAAAAATGAAGATCCACCCATTTGTTGGTGCAGTAGCGTCTCTGCAGTTTGAAAATTGCTTCAATCCGTATTCGGATCGTTGTGAAATTCATGATCGACGTGATGCACCGCGTCGCCGTGCGACCACTCTGTCCGCGGTGTTGCGTCGTGCACTTGAGGAACCCGTTGACGCCATATGGATTGGAAGAGACCTCGGATATCGCGGAGGGCGCCGTACAGGGTTAGCCCTAACTGACGATGTTCACATAATTGAGCACACCCGACGGTGGAATCTTGAACTGGTTCCTGAGCGCCCGACTATAGGAAATGCTATGGCCGAACGAACAGCTGCGGTGATATGGGGAATGCTTGAAAATATTGACGCGCGCATCTTTCTATGGAATGTCTTTCCTCTACATCCGCATGAATCAGGGGATCCGTTCACAAATAGACAGCACAACGCTCGTGAAAGACAAGCAGGCGAAGAACTACTCCAGCAGCTCATCACATTGCTTCGGCCATCTCGGATAGTGGCGATTGGTAACGACGCTGCGGCTGCGGCAAATCGTATTATTGATTCAGTGCCCGTGATCTGCGTGAGACATCCAAGTTATGGAGGCCAAACACAATTCCAAAAACAAATCACAGAACTTTACGGACCATCTATAAGGAGTAACGGCTCATTGTTTTGATGGGATTTAATTTCTTTAGATTAGGTTTTCCCCATCAACCAAAATCCTTTCGTTCACGGCTATTATCTTTAGTGATTTCACCTAATCATGGATGTGCAAATGGGAGGATGGATTGCAACCACCCTCCCAATCCGCTTAAAAACTTCAATCCGCAACGCTTTAAATATTTCCCAAATGCGTGTGAAATATTTGTGCAAAGTCCACATCATTAAGATCCGCACCTGAAAAACAGCCGAGACTCTTGGCTAAATCCAAAGCAGCGCCGCCAGGGGATGGTATAGGTAAAATCTTAGCTGTTGGATGGAAATCCTTGAACAGCTCAAACTCATGTTCTACACCTTCCATACCACCAATAAAGACAGCCGCAACTAAGTCATCGCGCGACAGCATCTTTTCTCGCATTAACAGCAAACTCGCATCTAACCCTTCAGGTTTTGCGTCGATAAAAATAACATTTTTAAAGTGATCGTTTTCTTCCGGGTAGCGATTATCAAAAAACCTGCTCTGATACAGAACCACTGCCCCAGAATAATCAATACCCAAATCCTCGCATATACTCCAGATCATGGGGGTGATAGCTGGATGCCCTCCCCAAACAATCTTATGCTGACGAATTACGGATATAATGAGTTCTCTTACAGCACACTGAATTAGGAATGGATTGGCGGTTTCGTGATACGAACCCCGGTTCACAAGTGGAACGCTGGCTGAAAGAAAAATTGCACCCACGTTTAAACCTCCCAGTCTGCAAATTGCCATCCGGCTTCGCTAGCTTTGACCCATCTTGCAGAGCGAATGTGCTGCCCAAGCCAGTCTAAATGACCCTGCCATCGGGGGTGTAATCCAACATGATCGTATACAACGGCGACTGATTGATCTGGCGAATTGCTGGACGCATCGTGCAACGTGGTCGACGTTGGAACACCTACTGTAGGATAAACGACAACATTTCGTCCGTCTGGAAGTTGGATATAGACCGCCTTGTTAGGTCCAACTCCGATGAACTGTCCGCCAATAGTTTGAATAGCGTTACGCAAATTACTCACTAAATTTAAAGAACGCACTGCATGGCTTTGACTACGAACCTCTTCGATCTGCAAGCAGATTCGCTCTACGGCGCTTTCTGCAAGGCGCCCTGTAGCATCATCCACTTCTTCAGCTAACAACTCAGCACGACTGGCTGTGGATGTTCGCAAAGATGGCGTGCAGTCGGGCCAACCTACCCGTAATACGCTAATGCCTTTAGCCAAGGCCCGTCCAAACTCTGCGCTAGTCCATCGGCTTTCAAAATAGCCAGGTGTGTCAAGCATTACCAGAACGTCGGAATCGCAAAGTCGATGCCATAGCATCGTCTGAAAATCCTCCGCAGGTGCAATACCATGCGTATCGAGAAATACATCGAATAATCGAGCGGACAATGCATCGAAGAGTTGTAACGCTGCCTCACGGGCCTCGCTTCGGCGGTAGCTTACAAATACTCGACGCTGGCGAGGTAGTAATCCTGCACACTCGAGTAACGCGGTGGCGATTCTTTGTGGCCCATTTGGGGTATAGGCTAAACAGTTGATAGGACGCAGTAATTCAGGAATCTCGGCGTTCACGCTCTCAACGTTGGACGCTATTGGAAGTATCGGGATGCCTCGTTCCAGTAGCTTGACTATATTGCCGAGAGGAGGGCTCTCACCACCGAAAAACACCGCAGCAGACGAGCACTGTTGGTCGGGATTGAACGCTTCCGGGCGTATCTCCCACCCAACTTCATTGCCTAATCGTAGATTGAACATGCCAACCGCAGATTCGACGATTTCTTCGAGTTCATAAATCTGGGCGGGCGTGGGTGAGCCAAGCACTGCGAGTTGGTAGAGGGCGGCCATACTCTTCCTTGTGATTTCAGCGGCAACGTTGTTGGTCGAAATGCTTACCCATATGAACAAAGAAACAGAAAATCGGCAAGCAGGCTGAATCGACCCGAATTTGCTACGCAGATTCGAACAGCAGTGATCCGTCGAAAAAACACACAAATAAACTTTGCTTCTCCATTCCCTTCAGTCGTAGAGGTAATTGAACTATCACTCTAACCACCAAGAGAACGTAAGTTTTGCCCCGCAAATCAGTGCCGAGTCATCTTCGGCAACTCTGGCCCCTCCACCAACCTCTCCACCCCCAACCTTACCCTCTCCCCACCCTGCTCAATCACCACCCCATCCCCCTCCACCGCCACCGCCACCAACTTCACCCCAGGCCCCACCTTCTCCCCCTGCAAAAAACTCCTCGGTGGCCCATCGTTCAGGCTCAGTATCGCCACCGCCCCCCGACTCCCCGCCATCACCCCGCTCACCTTGATGTCCATCGGCGCCGTTTGATTGGAAAACCACTGCAACGCCGGGCTATCACTGCGTGCCGCCAACAACTGCGGGGCCGCTGCCGGGGTGTGGGATTCGGCGGAGGTCAGCAGCAGCGACGACCACGTCGCTACGCCGACCAGCGCTGCGAGCAGTGCGAGGGCCTGGACCATTTGGGGTGGGGAAACGCGTGCGGTGAAGGTCATGGGTTGAATCTCCTTTTTATCCCTGCTGCCAGCCTACGCGGCAATTCTCTCCGTTTTATTTCACACGCCTTACATGTTGGCCGTGCACGATGGCGCAGGACGCAAAGGAGCGCGCACGCGATGAACAGGCAAGAGGGTTTTACGCTGATCGAGTTGATGGTGGTGCTGGTGATCATCGTGGGGCCGGTTTGAGGCACGGAGCAATGAGCGTTCGATGGCCCTGAATGCGAAGTTCGCATGGCCGGGTTATGCGGTTGTTGCGCTATGAACAGGTCATTGGCGCGGCGGGGAATGGGCGGTTGCTCAAGGTTGGCATTCAGTTGTTTGACCGTAGTCAGGAGGCGCTACCGTTGGCCACACTCGATACCGTGCTGGGCAGCCCATAAAGCTCCTGAGCCTGGCCCTCATATTTAGAAGAGGGCCAGGCCAGGAGCCAGTTTTTTAAGCTTACTTGTTTGGAACCACGGTGAAGGTCCGAGGCTGGGACGCTTCTCCAACAGCGGCCTTGGCTGTAATGCTGTGCAAACCCACGCTCAAATTAGTCAAGGAAAAGGTCCAGTTCCCCGTTGGATCAACAGCGACTTTACCTTTGGCTAAATTGCTATCAAACACTTCAACTTGCTGCGCTGGTTGCGCGTTACCGGCAAGTCTCACGCTGGTCTCGGTGGTTTTAGCGCCATTCGCAATTTCAACGCCGTTGGCTCCTTTGACCGAAACGATAGTGGGTACGATTGCATTGGATTGGGATGTCGACATGGTGAAAACTCCGATAGTGAGATAAATGGGACGGAGTAATTCAACGCTGAAAAACGCAAATGCACACCTGTCAGATCTGACAGGTAGCGGTCCTTTTCCGACGAGCGATCGTCATCACTCAGGGTCGGTCAGCGCGAGTATCTGGACCATTTCAGGTGGGGAAACGCGTGCGGTGAATGTCATGGGTTGAATCTCCTTTTTATCCCTGCTGTCAGCCTACGCGGCAATTCTCTCCGTTTTATTTCACACGCCTTACATGTTGGCCGTGCACGATGGCGCAGGACGCAAAGGAGCGCGCGCGCGATGAACAGGCAAGAGGGTTTTACGCTGATCGAGTTGATGGTGGTGCTGGTGATCATCGGCATCGCCAGTGCGGCGATCAGCCTGAGTATCAAGCCCGATCCGTTGCAGTTGCTGCGCAAGGATGCCGAGCGCGTGGCGCAGTTGCTGCAGGTGGCGCAGGCCGAGGCCCGCGCGGATGGCCGGCCGATTGTGTGGGTGAGTGATGCCAAGGGGTTTCGGTTTAGTCGGCGCAGTGACAGTGGCAAGGGGTTTGATCATTTCGCGCAGGATCCGCAGTTGCGACCGCGTGCCTGGCAGAGTCCGAAGATGGAGGTGCGGGTGGAGCCGAAACAGAAGGTCGTGCTGAACGCTGAGTGGATCAATCCGCCGCTGCAATTGACGTTGTCGGATGGTTTGAATCGTTTGAGTGTGCTGCGTGATGGCAGTGGAAGGATCAGCCTGCAATGAAGCGCCAGCAGGGGTTTACGTTGATTGAGGTGATGGTCGCGATTTTGCTGATGGCGGTGGTGAGTCTGATTGCCTGGCGGGGGCTCGACAGTGTGACGCGGGCGGACAGTCATTTGCAGGCGAGCAGTGAGCAGAGAGACGGTTTGTTGCGGGCGCTGAATCAGTTGCAGCGGGATGTGGAGATGCGGGCGGGGGTTGAGTTGACCGAGCCGAGGAAGGTTGGGGTGGATGATGAGCCGCCGAGCGCCCCGCCCGCTTTGACTGTGCGCAGTAGCGACAGTAAGGGGTTTCGGCTGGACATCATTCGCACGGCGGCGGATCAGCCGGGGGCGTTGCAGCGGGTGCGGTGGTGGGTCAAGGGCGACACGTTGTATCGGGCGGTGGCTGAGGCGCGGAGTCGGTATCCGTTGCCGGCGCCTGGGAATGGGGTTGCTGTTTTGAATGATGTCAGTGATGTGCAGGTGCGGGTTTGGGAGGTGGATAAGGGGTGGCGGCAGTTGAGTGGGAATCGGCGGGAGGATCCGTTGGGGTTGGAGATTCGGTTGAGTCGGGGGACGGCGCAGGGGGTGGAGAAGTATCGGCAGGTGATTGGGCCGTTGGAGTGATACTGGCTGCAATGTGGATATCCGTGTAGGAGCTGCCGAAGGCTGCGATCTTTTGACTTTGATTTTGCAGATCAAAAGATCGCAGCCTTCGGCAGCTCCTACATTGGGATTGGGGGTCGTCAGTTGGGGATTGGTTGGCTGTGAGGCCGTCATCGCGAGCAGGCTCACTCCTACAATTGGATCGGGGGCAGTCAGTTGGGGGTTGGTTGGCTGTGAGGTCGTCATCGCGAGCAGGCTCACTCCTACAGTTGGATCGAGTACATCAGCAATGAGATTGGTTGGCTGGTAGGCCGCCATCGCTGGCAAGCCAGCTCCCACAGGGATTGGGGGCAGTCAGTTGGGGATTGGTTGGCTGTGAGGCCGTCATCGCGAGCAGGCTCACTCCTACAGTTGGATCGGGTACATCAGCAAGAGATTGGTCGGCTGGCAGGCCGTCTTCGCGAGCAAGCTCGCTCCCACCGTTTTAATGTGCGTACAACCCAAGCGGCAAAGCCGCCCCACTCAACAGGATGAGCGTTAGCTCGGCTGCAGCTTTTGATCTTGATCCACGGGCGACGTCGGAAGGCTGAGTGGAGGGATTCATCCGGGGGTGGGAGCGCAGCGACCGTTTGGCGCAGCCAAATGCATCGAGAGGAGGTGCAGCGAAGCAAACCGTAGGCGATGCGCCCGGATGGATCCCGGAGCGAAGGAACCCCGAGCTTTAGCGAGCGGGCCGGACGTAGGAGCAAGCGTTTTTGGTTACTTTTGAGGCGTTTGTCAAAAGTGACCCGCCGTAAGGGCGGAACCCTAAGCCGCCGTTACCGCAGCAACGGATATGTACCCAATCAACCCCACTAACTCAAAACAACGACGCCACCCGGCAGCTCAGTGCATTTGACGCCATAAGCATCGCGAATCAGCAATGCAACGCCAGCAAGTTGGTCAAGGCTAAAGCGCGCCTGCACCCGCCGCTGCCCAAGCTGACGATTAAGCAACAACAACATCCCCGGCCGATACCGATTGATCTCATCAATCATCTGGCTCAGCGTGGCGCCGTTAAACACCAACACTTGTTGGCGCCAGTTCATCACGACGGCTGTGTCGACGCTTTGCACACTGCCAACCTGCCGCGCGTCATAGGTCACCTGCTGCCCCGGTTCAAGACGCAGACTACGACCTTCAACATCCACTTCAACCGCACCATCAAGACAAGTCACACACACCTGCTGATCGGTATTACGCAAATTGAACCGCCCCTGACTCGCACGCAACCACCCTCCCCCAGCCTGCATCGCCAACGGCAACCGCGCGGTCTGCACTTCAACCTCACCACTGACCAACTCAAACCCCTGCACACCGTCAGACACCGCACGCTGATTAATCCGCGTCTGAGTGTTCAGCTCCAGACTCACACCCTGCACAGGTTCAAAACGCCGCTGCTGGCCAACTTCAGTGATGTAGTCCGCGCCCAGCCCTTCAAAGCCACCAGGAATCGTCCCGCGCACCAGCAAAAACGCCGCCGACGCAGCAATCGCCCCACCGAGAAAAGCACGACGGCCAAACCCACGCGGTGCTTGTATGCCTTGCGCGGCGGGTTGCAAGTTGTGCCACAACACCTTGGCCTCTTCGAACGCGCGGGCATGCTCGGCACTCCGGGCGCACCATTCGCGCAAGGCGCGGGCGTCGGCCACGGTGGCGCGGCCGGAGGTCAGCAGGACCAGCCAGTCGCGGGCTTCGCTGTGCAGATTGTCGGCCGCCGATGGCTCGGCAGGTGTCAGTCGAAAGATGTTCAAACGCGCAGATTCTCAACGAATTGATCGGGCACTATTCAGAAGACGGTTTTCCGGCCCCGCGACCGAACCGCTGAAACACTTTTCTTTCCAGTTTCGCGGCGCAGAAGCCCAACGCGGCTTTGATTTCCTTCTCGACCATGCGCGTGGAAATGCCGAAGCGCTGCGAGATTTCCAGATGCGGCGCCTCCTCCAGACGCGCCGCGATGAAGATCTTCCGGCGCCGTGCGGGCAGCTCGTACAACGCACTGAGCAGCGACTGGATTTCCTTCTGCCCACCGACTACTCGCGCGGGATCGAGGGCTTCGTCGCCGATTTGCAGCAGCTCTTCGACTTCCTCGCCGGTGAGCAGGCGCGCGTCGGCCTGACGGCGGTCGGCGGCGATGTTCAGGGCCATGCGGTAGAGGTAAGCATTGGGCCGCAGGACGTTCGGCGGCGTCTCCATACGGTCGACGCGCAGGTAGGTTTCGTGCAGCACGTCGTTGGCCAGATCTTCCGAACCGAGACGCCTGCGCAGGCGCACCCGAAAGTCCTCGTAGGACGTCAGGAACAGTTGGACCATCGAACCTTGTCCGGTGTCTTTCATCCCCCGGAAACTCCTTCCCATTTGGTGCATTCCATGCGTTTCCCTGACGACTCCGGTAACAACAGCAACGTGACCGGCTGACGCAAGGCGCTGGGCGTCGGCCGGTCGATTTTGAGATTGCGAAAACTTTCCACCAGCGCGTTGTCGCGCCGTACATCACCGGTCGAAGTGACCAACCGGTTGTGCTGCACCAAGCCGTCGCGGCCGACCCAGACCTGCAACACCGCGCGATAACTGCCCGGACGGGTCAGCGGCGAGCGGCACAGATTGCGCTCGATCGCCGCTTGCACCGCTGTCGCGTAACTGCGGTTGACCGCGACGCTTTCCGGCGTCTGTTTTTGCGGCGGCGCCGGCACGTCTTCGACCTGCGCCACTTGCAACGTAAACGCATCGTCGCGGGCATAACGCGCCATCAAACCACTGCCGCCGAGCAACCGACGCAAGGCATCGGCGGCGGTGTATTCACCGTCCACCGCGAGCGAACGACGACCGCGACTCAACTGACTGTCGACCAGCACCGCAACGCCCGTGGCGTGGCTGTACTGATCCAGCGCGTGCGCCAGATCCTGTGCCGGAATGTGCAGCGTCATGCGCAGGTCCGCCGGCACCGCATCGGCCATTGCATGGCCCGCCGCACAGCCAAGCAGCCACCCCAGACACATCCGGCGCACAAGCCTCGTTGAACGCTGAAAACCGTCCGTGGAATTGCCTCGCTGCACGGCTGACGAATCCTTGGAAATCGTCATCCTGAGGGCTGTTTATGAATCTGGTGTGACGGGCGGTGCAAAAAAACCATCACGGGAATTGCGCACGGCTTGCACTAGACTCAAGCCATAGCGCGGCCCCATCGGGCCGGCCAGGAGGCGAGCATGAACACACTGTGGCGATTAAGCCTTGGCGGGCTGATGTTGATGGCGCTGTCGAGCGCCTATGCCGAGCAGCCATTGGGCTGTGTCGAGGTGACGGTTGGCGGTTACAAGGCGCCGAATTACGATTGTCTGAGCCAGCAGATGGGCAACAATCCCGAAGGCGCTGCGGCGGCGGAGAAGAATCAAGAGGCGCTGAATGTGCCGGTGAACAAGCGGCCGCCAAATCAGGTTGGCCTGGCGACACCGGCGGCGACCAGTACGCGGATGGGCAATACCTTTGGCACCTCGGTGAAACCGCAACGCCCACCGCAATGACACGCCACCGATCGTTCCCACGCTCCGCGTGGGAATGCAGCCCGGGACGCTCCGCGTCCCATCCAGAGCCGAACGCAGAGCGTCCGCTGAGGCATTCCCACGCAGAGCGTGGGAACGATCCTGTGGTGTTCAGTCGCTTACCGATCGTTCCCACGCTCCGCGTGGGAATGCAGCCCGGGACGCTCTGCGTCCCATCCGGAGCCGAACGCGGAGCGTCCGTTGAGGCATTCCCACGCAGAGCGTGGGAACGATCATCGGGGGCTCAATCGCTTGGGGTTTGGCGGAAGCTTACTGCGAGGCGATTCCAACTGTTGATGGTGGTCACGGCCATAGTCAGGTCGACCAGTTCGCCTTCGCTGAATTGCTCGCGGGCCTGCTGATACACCTCATCGGGCACACGGCTCTCCGCCAACAACGTCACCGCCTCGGCCCAAGCCAACGCCGCACGCTCGCGCGGGTTGAAGAAGTTGCTGTCGCGCCACACCGCAATCGCATACAAACGCCGATCACTCTCCCCGGCCCGTCGCGCATCCACCGAGTGCATGTCGGTGCAAAAGGCGCAGCCGTTGAGCTGTGAGGCGCGGATGCGGATCAGTTGCAGCAACGGCTGTTCGATACTGAGGTTGGCGGTCAGCGCCTCCATGGCAATCATCGCTTTCATCGCCTTGGGCGAAGCGTTGTAGTAATCCAGGCGCGGGGACATGGCGGTTCTCGGTGGACGGAATAATGACTTCACCGTAAACGCCGGCAGCCATGCATTACAGCCCCAATTGCACGGAAAACCGCTACACCACTGCATCCCCGCCAAACACAAATCCCTGTAGGAGTGAGCCTGCTCGCGATAGCGGTGTGTCAGGCAACATTGATGTCGGATGTGCCACCGTCATCGCGAGCAGGCTCACTCCTACAGGGATCTAGGCCAATTTTGGGTTTTTCGGGTAGGCAACTATTGCAGGTCCCGCAACAGCGGTAATCTGGCGCGCACGCCAATTAGCCTCGGGAGCCTCGTCGGTATGGAACTTCACGTCGTGATCAACGGCCGCAAGGATCTTGCCGGTCAGTTGTATCAACAGCTGCGCGGCGCCATCGAATCCGGGCGTCTGGCCGCTGGCACGCAATTGCCGCCCAGCCGTCTGCTCGCCGAGCAACTGGGCATCTCGCGCAAGACCATTTCCGATACCTACGCGCAACTGACCTACGAAAACTTCCTCACCGGGGTGATCGGCAAAGGCACTTACGTCAACGCGCGCCCGGCGCAGATCCAACGCAAGCAAAGCCACAGCGAACTGGCCAGTGCCGAGGTGATCGAGAGCTGGCGCAATCTGCCGGTGTTTCTGCGTCACCCGACGCTGGAAGGCTCGCTGCGTTACGACTTCATCGGTGGCGCGACCAGCAAGGGCCAGTTCCCGCAGGATGACTGGCGCCGCTGCGTCGCCCATGCGATGCGCCAGATGAGCCAGTCCAAGGGTTTCTACAGTGTCGCCGAAGGCCTGCCGGCGCTGCGCAATGCGATTGCCCGGCACATCGCGTTTTCCCGCGGGATCAACTGTCAGGACGAAGACATCGTCGTGTGCAATGGCGCGCAGCAAGCGCTGGATCTGATCACCCGTGTGTTGATCCGTCCTGGCAGCCTGGTGGCCATGGAAGATCCGGGTTATCCGCCGGCACGCCTGTTGTTCGGCACCCATGGCGCCGAGGTGGTCGGGATTCCGGTGGATGCCGAGGGCATTCAGGTCGAGCACATTCCCGATGGCACGCGCCTCATCTATGTCACGCCGTCGCATCAGTTTCCGCTGGGCATGCCGATGAGTCAGGCGCGCCGTGAAGCCTTGCTGGCCCGCGCTCATGAGTTGGGCGCGATCATCATCGAGGACGACTATGACAGCGAGTTTCGCTACGAAGGCCGGCCGACCGATTCGCTGTACAACCTCGATCAGCGCGGCATCGTCGCCTACGTCGGCACGTTCTCGAAAACCCTGCTGCCGGAGTTGCGTCTGGGCTATGCGATTCTGCCGCCGGCGATTCTCGAGGCGGTGATCCGCGCCAAGCAACTCACCGATCTGCACGCCTCGACCCTGCCGCAATGGGCGCTGGCCAAGTTCATCGCCGAGGGCTGCCTGCTCAAGCATATCCGCCGCTGTCATGCGATTTATGCGCAGCGCCGTGAGCGGATTCTCGCGCGCATGGCGGATGATTTGTCGCCATGGCTTGAGGCAGTGCCGGCCAGCGCCGGGTTTCATATGGCGGTGTTCTGCAAGGTGCCGATCGACTTGCCGCTGGTGATCGAACTGGCGAAAAAGGTCGAAGTCGGGCTGTACTCGATCAACGGTTTCTATCATCAGCAACCGGCGAAGAACGGCCTGTATTTCGGCTTCGGCGCCATCGAAACGCTGGACATCGATATCGCTCTGGATCGCCTGCGCGACATCCTCGAACAGCTGTCATGAGCCTTTGGTATAACGCATTTACTGCCGATTGGTTATTGGTGATTCACGACGGCAGGCCTATCCTGCACAGGCGTTATCCCTCAATGAGCAGGATTCGTCCGGCCTGATTCAGGAGTGTGAGCAATGTCCAACGAAGTGATCAATACGGTCCAGGTGCAGGCTGCCGCCGGCCGCTCGGATGAACTGGGCAGGCAACTGCAGAAGATCGTCGAAACCCTGCGCGAGACGCCGGGCTGCGATTCCTACCTGGTCGACCGCTGCCCCGAGGACAGCCACCGCTGGACGGTCAGTGCCCGCTGGCAGTCGGAAGCGGCAATGCAGGCGCATTTCAACCGGCCCGAGGCGCAGGGGTTTATTGACTTGATCGATAGCCGGCTGGCCAATAGCGTGGATTTCAACAGTTTCCCTATCGTCTGATCTGACGCCTTCGCGAGCAGGCTCGCTCCCACAGGGTTATTGGTTGTTCACAAGATAGGTGAGCAACCGCAGAACCTGTGGGAGCGAGCCTGCTCGCGAAAGCGTATTGCGCCACATCGATAACCTTCCTGCCTCCCTCGCCGATTGGTCACCTGATCTTCCCGAATATTGGCCGTTTGAATGCCCCGCCCCGCGGACTACTGTGATCAGCAACACCCCGATTATCACAGGTAACCCGCCATGAAAGCCCTGCCCTTCTTCGCTGCCGCCCTCGCCTTAAGCCTCTGCACTTCGACCGCTTTCGCCCACGACCCGTCGGAAAAAGTCACCGTCCTCCAAGACCAGATGCTGAAAAACGCCCCCGGCAAAAAAGCCATGATGATTGAGGTCGACTACAAACCCGGCCAGTCCTCCATCGCCCATAAACACGATGGCACGGCGATGGCTTATGTGCTGGAAGGCGAAGTGATTTCCCAGGTGAAGGGCGAACAGGCGATCACCTACAAAAAGGGCCAGTTCTGGTACGAACCGGCCGGCTCCGAGCATCTGGTGTCAAAAAATGCCAGCCAAAGCAAACCTGCGAAGTTGCTCGTGTTCATGGTCCTGGCCCCGGATGAGCAAGTGCTGATCCCGCTGAAAAACTGATGGCTGTTTAACCAGCCATAAATAAACGGGGGCAAATCATCGTTTCGCGCCTTTTTATTTCCCGGCGCAATTAACCGCGCCGGGTTACAGCAAATGAAACTATCTAACACGTTTTAACTCAGCAAATTGTCAGGTTGGCGGGTTTAGTCTGAATTAACTGTCGTCGCCGACGGCATTTCCAAACTTTCCGACTGATGTTGTTTCACGGGAGAAACACCATGAAACTTGCGCTCACCAGTGTACTGGCGATATCGGTTTTAGCTCTGTCAGCCTGTTCAGTCCCCACCGCGCCGAAAGCAGTTTCCTCGCTCGACACCTTGCTCCCTCATCCCACCGGCCGCAGCAGCGCCACCCAGGTAAAAAGCGGTCCCGGCGTGTCGTTGGGCGTGGTCTATAGCCCAAGCACCCAGACCAACCGCGAATACCTGCGCGATTACCAGGCCAACGCCGGCACCGGTTTCGGCCAGAGCCTGCTGGTGCAGCCGATCCACGACGCCTACGTCGCCAGCTCAAAACCGGACATGGCGGTGGACTGGGTTAACGCCTCCCTGCAACGCCAGTTTGGCTCAGTGACGGTGTATCCGGACATGCAAAGTCTGCGCGCAGCCAGACCGGATGTGACGGCGATTGTCGACACCCATAGCCAATTGATCACCTCGCGAAGTTCCGACATCAAAGCCGATGTCAGTGCCGATTTTTATGATACGCAGTTGAACTATATCGGTACGGCGAAAGGTTCAGAGGCGCGAGAGTTGACGCCAGTATGGGCGGACTTCAAGCGGTCAGAAGAGATAGTTGCCGATATTAATCAGCAGCAGGATGTGCAAGTTCGGGCGCTGCAGAAGTTTGACCAGTCGCTCAACAATTTGGTCGCAAGGCCTGCGGATAAAGTGTCGATGCTGGATAGTAAACAAGGTCAGAAGTTGTATTGATATAAAGAACGCCATCGCGAGCAGGCTCACTCCTACAGTTGGAATGCGCTCCCCCTGTAGGAGTGAGCCTGCTCGCGATGACGCCATAACAACCACCAAAAAACCCTCAGACATAAAAAAGCCCCGACATCTCACGACACCGGGGCTTTTTCATTCAGCCACTACTTACGCCAGTTCAAGCTCGGCATTCGCAGCAACCGCAGGCACTACCGCCTGCCCGCTCAACGCCAGGTCCAGCAGTTCACGGTTGGCCACTGCATACATGGCGTAGTCCGTGCCGCTCGCCGCACGGATTTCCACCAGCATGGCGCGCCAGCGCGAGATCATGCTTTCGTGCTGTTCCATCCACAGCGCCAGACGTGCTTCCACGTCCAGCGTGCCGTCGCCCTGTTGCAGGACGGAGATGGTGATTGCACGTTGCTGCCAGTCGACATCGTCACGGAACGCTTCACGGGCCAGGGCTTGCCAGTTGTTTTCAACCGGCAGCGCGCTGATCTGTTGCAGGTACCAGGTGATGTCCAGCGCACTGCCGACGGCGAAGTAAGCCTTGGCCACTTCGGCCGGATCCTGGCCAGTCACGTCGGACGCTTCGATGATCGGCAACAGGGTGTACAGGTGCGAGGTGCCCGCGACCATACGCGCCAGCAATTCCGGTACACCGGCCTCGACGTACGCCTGATAACGCGCCTGCCAGTTTTCACGGATTTCGCCGCTCAGCAGTTCGTCGAGCTTCAGACCCAGCTCTTTCAGGTGTGGACCGAAGTGCGCGGTATCACGGGCAGCGTTCTGCTCGTTGCGGCGGGCACGCAGGAACCAGCGCGTGGCGCGGCGACCCAGACGCATCAGCTCGTCCATCAGCTCCAGTTGCACGTCAGCGCTGACCTGGTAGTCCAGCGCTTCGATCTGACGGAACCAGTGCGGGAGGTGGAAGATGTCGCGCACGATCACGTAAGCACCGGCCACGTTCGCCGGGCTCATGCCGGTCGACTCTTTGAGTCGCTGAACGAAGGTGATGCCCATGTGGTTGACCAGGTCGTTGGCGATCTGGGTGCTGACGATCTCGCGCTTCAGACGGTGACGACGCATGGCTTCGGAGAACTTGCTGACCAGAGACGGCGGGAACGCCGTTTCCATGTCGCGGGTCAGGTAATCGTCGTCCGGTACCAACGAGCCCAACAGCTGCTCTTTGAGGTCAATCTTGCTGTAGGAGATCAGCACCGACAGCTCAGGACGGGTCAGACCGTGGCCTTCAGCAATACGCTCGGCCAGTTGCTCTTCGGTCGGCAGGAACTCGATGGCACGGTCCAGCTTGCCACGGCCTTCCAGATCGCCCATCAGACGCTTGTACTCAGCGATGCGCGCATAAGCGCGGCGCGCCGCCAGGGACAGGGCCTGAGTCTGCTTGTAGTTGTTGCCCAGCACCAGATTGCCGACTTCGTCGGTCATGCTCGCCAGCAACTGGTTGCGTTGCTTGTCGGTCATGTCACCGGCCTGAACCACTTCGTTCAGCAGGATCTTGATGTTCACTTCGTGGTCGGAGCAGTCCACGCCACCGGCGTTGTCGATGAAGTCGGTGTTGGAACCGCCGCCATTCAGACCAAATTCCACACGACCCAGTTGGGTCATGCCGAGGTTACCACCCTCGCCCACCACTTTGCAGCGCAGCTCATTACCGTTCACGCGCAACGCATCGTTGGCCTTGTCGCCGACATCGGCGTGGCTTTCGGTGCTGGCCTTGACGTAAGTACCGATACCGCCGTTCCACAACAGATCCACCGGCGCCTTGAGCAAGGCGTTCAGCAGTTCGGTCGGGGTCAGCTTGTCAGCCTTGATGTCGAAGCGTTCCTGCATCTGCGGGGAGATCGCGATGCTCTTCGCGCTGCGCGAGAAGATACCGCCACCTTCGGACATGATGCTGGTGTCGTAGTCGGTCCAGGCCGAACGCGGCAGGTCGAACATGCGCTGACGCTCGACGAAGCTGGTCGCCGGGTTCGGGTTCGGGTCGATGAAGATGTGCAGGTGGTTGAAGGCAGCGACCAGTTGCAGCTTGTCGGACATCAACAGGCCGTTACCGAACACGTCACCGGCCATGTCGCCGACGCCGACAACAGTGATGCTGTCTTCCTGAACATTGATGCCGCGCTCGCGGAAGTGACGTTGTACGCCAACCCACGCGCCTTTGGCGGTAATGCCCATTTTCTTGTGGTCGTAACCGGCCGAACCACCGGACGCAAACGCGTCACCCAGCCAGAAGCCGTAGTCGATGGCGATGCCGTTGGCGATGTCGGAGAAGGTTGCAGTGCCCTTGTCCGCTGCCACTACCAGGTACGGGTCGTCATCGTCGTGGCGAACCACGTTCAATGGTGGCACCAGCGCGCCGTCTTTCAGGTTGTCGGTGATGTCCAACAGGCCGGAAATGAAGATGCGGTAGCAGGCGATGCCCTCGGCTGCGATCTCGTCACGGCTGCCGCCCAGTGGCAGGCGACGCGGCAGGAAGCCGCCCTTCGCACCCACTGGCACGATGACCGAGTTCTTCACTTGTTGCGCTTTTACCAGGCCGAGGACTTCAGTACGGAAGTCTTCTTCACGGTCGGACCAGCGCAGACCGCCACGGGCAACGTTACCGAAGCGCAGGTGCACGCCTTCAACGCGTGGCGAGTAAACGAAGATTTCGAACTTCGGCACTGGCTTCGGCAGTTCAGGGATCGCGTGCGGGTTGAACTTGAAGCTGAAGTACGACTTGTTCTGGCCGTTGGCGTCAGTCTGGTAGAAGTTGGTCCGCAGGGTGGCTTTGATCAGGTCGAGGTAACGACGCAGGATGCGGTCTTCGTTGAGCACCTGGACGTCGTCCAGTGCGGTCAGAATCGCTTGTTCCAGACGCAGTTGCTTGTCTTCCAGATCGTCGTCGCTGAGTTTGCGCGCCAGATAGAAGCGGGTCTTGAACAACCGGGTCAGCTCGCGAGCGATGTCGGTGTGGTTGTTCAGGGTGCTGGCGATGTAGCCCAGATCGAAGCCCAGACGAATCTGCTTCAGATAACGCGCGTAAGCACGCAGCAGCGCCACGTCGCGCCATGGCAGGCCGGCGGTCAGCACCAGACGGTTGAACGCATCGTTTTCGGCGTCGCCACGGACGATGTGGACGAAGGCGTCCTGCAGGGTGTCGTTGAGTTGCTGGATGTCGAGGTCCAGGCCTTCAGCGGCAGTGAACGCGAAGTCGTGAATCCAGAACTCGCGGCCATTGGTGTGACGCAGACGGTACGGGAATTCACCCAGTACGCGCAGGCCGAGGTTTTCCAGAATCGGCAGCACGTCGGACAACGCCAGCGGCGTGTCGGCGTGGTACAGCTTGCAATGCAGCTCGCGCTGGCCGGAGACCTGACCGAGCGGCTGATAGAAGCTCATCACCAGCGGATTTTTTTCGTTGAGGCTCAGCAGGTGCTGCATGTCGACCACGGCCGAATGCGCTGCGAAACGCTCGCGGTAGCCGGCCGGGAAGCCTTTCGGGAAGTCGGCCAGCACGTTGGTGCCGTGGGCTTCGCCGAAGCTTTCGACGGTCAGTGCGGCGTAGTCGTCCTGCCAGCTGCGGCAGGCTTGCACGACTTCTTTTTCCAGCAGCACCGGGTCGATGTCGAGACGGTTTTTCGGGTCGACACGCAGGATCAACTGCACGCGCGCCAGCACCGACTCAGAGAAGAACGTCCAGAATTCGCAGTCGGAAGCCTTCAGGCGCTCCATCAGCACTTGCTGGATCTTCTGGCGAACTTCGGTGGAATAGATGTCGCGCGGCACGTAGGCCAAGCAGTAGCAGAAGCGACCGTACGGGTCTTTGCGCAGGAACACGCGGATCTTGTTGCGCTCCTGGATCTGCACGATCGACATCACGGTGGTGAACAGTTCGTCGACCGGGGTCTGGAACAGGTCATCACGCGGCAACACTTCAAGCACCTGCGCCAGTTCCTTGCCCAGGTGAGCCTTGGACTGGAAGCCGGAGCGGGTTTCGATTTCTTCGACCTTGCGGCGGATGAACGGGATGACCCGCACGCTCTCGCCATACACCGAGGAGGTGTACAGGCCCATGAAGCGGTGTTCCTTGATGACTTTGCCGTCGGCGTCGATTTCACGGATCGACACGTAGTCCGGGTACGCCGGACGGTGTACACGGCTTGGGTGCGCAGCCTTGGCGAACGACAGCAGGGTCGGTTCGCGCAGGTAGGCAACGGCGTAGTCTTCGATGCGCAGGTCTTCGTAGGTCAGGCCGGTGCGCAGCAGTTTGGTCAGGCCGAGGAAGGAGTTCTGGTCGTACTCGATATGGCCGCCATCGGCCTGATCGGTGACTACGAATTCTTCGTAGCCGAGGAAGGTGAAGTGGTTGCCCACCAGCCATTCCAGGAAGCTCTTGATTTCGTTCTTTTCGTCGGTATCGACGGCGAACGCGCTGTTGTCGAGTTTGGTGAGGATTTCCTGCACCTTGGCTTTCATCGGCTCGAAATCGGCGACCGCAACGCGGACTTCACCGAGAACCTGTTCCAGCTCTTTGCTCAGCACATTCAGTTCGGCCGCGTTGGCGCAGCGGTCGATTTCCAGGTACATCAGCGATTCGTGCAGAACGCCTTCGCCGGTGCTGCCTTTTGGCAGGATTTCCAGCAACTCGCCCTTGCTGCCACGACGCACGCTGAGCACGGTGGTTTGCAGGGTGTGGATGCTGTAGCCGCGACGGTTCAGTTCGGTACGGACCGAGTCGACGAGGAATGGCAGGTCATGGTGCAGCACTTCGACCGCGGTGTGGGTCGACTGCCAGCCATGACGCTCGTAATCAGGGTTGTAGACGCGCACTTGCGGTTGCGCGTGATCGAAGCGCTCAAGCAGGCGCCACGCAGAAAGAGTACAGCCAGCGAGGTCGGAGAGGCGACGTTGAGTCAGCTCGTCCAGAGAAATGATGCCGAAGAATTGTTCAGCGAACAGCGCCACTTGTGGCAGTGCCTGTTCACTGATGTGCTGCGCCAGTGCCGCTTGCAGTTGGTGCTGGAAGTCGGCTTTGCTGGCTGCGGTGAAGAACGCCATCTGTGGTACTCCGCTTAAGCTTGTTATTGATGGAAAGCGTCGCGTGCAACACCCCTTTCGGGGCTTGTGTCGCCCTGTTCCTGATTCTCGGGCAGAGGAAACAGGGGGACAGGTGGGTGAAGCTGGACGGGACACTGAGGTCACATTCACCTTCCATTGAATGAGCATCTGCAAAAGCGACTGTCAGCGTCGCCGACAATGCCTTTACGGGTGCTCATCCGTTGCGCAGCTTAAAGGGTGCGACAATGTGTCTGCTTGCGGTGCTGCGACATATTCGGTCATTGGCACGTAAACCGAGGGTTTGACACCGGTAAACACTAGCACTCGTGGCGCAAAACGCTGGTCTGAATGCCCGTTTTTACGGTACATGCGTGCCAGAAATGACCATTGACCCACGTCGCGTTCACGACACATCCTCTGACACTCTCACATGCAGAAATTCCCGAGGACTGGCAGAATCGCGCCCATTAGCGACCAACACGCCCCTCGAGGCAGGAATTGACCATGCAAATGACCACCGCCCTACTGATCGTCAACCCGTGCGATGACGAAGAAGACAACATGGCCATGCTCTGCTGCCACAGCGACAAGGGCGACATGTTCCTGATGAGCCGTTATCCGGATGAGGATGAGCTGGAAATCACCCTGGATGGCGAGCCTTCGACGCTGGATGGGGTGAAAGTCACGCTGACTTCGACGCTGCTGAAGATCGAGATCGCGGCGGCGGATGCTGATGCGTTGAATGGGGATGATGTGCTGGAGATCAGCTTTAACCCGGATATGGTGGATATGGATGAGGTGGTCGAGACCTTGACGAATATCCTTGATGGGACTGGCACGTTCATCAACGAAGTTTGATGGTGCCCGGACTGGCCCCATCGCTGGCAAGCCAGCTCCCACAGTGATCGGTGTCTGGCACAAATCCATGCACACCTCTAATACCTGTGGGAGCTGGCTTGCCAGCGATGAGGCCTTCACAGACAGCCAAAAGATCGCAGCCTGCGGCAGCTCCTACATTGGAATGCAATCACCTGTAGGAGCTGCCGCAGGCTGCGATCTTTTGCCCTTTTCTACAAAATGCCGTTAGTCGCCACCCCCTGCGATGGATTAAAGTAACGCCCCCAGCCCCGGCGTTATCCGAACGCCTGTGGCCACCCCTTTCCAGGAACAGTCACCGATGGAACATCGTGAAGCGCTGCTGGCGCTGCGAACCTTTCTTTCAACGCAGATTCTCGGCCAGGAAAAACTCATCGAGCGTTTGCTCATCGCCCTGCTCGCCGACGGCCACATGCTGGTCGAAGGCGCGCCGGGTCTGGCCAAGACCAAAGCGATCAAAGAACTCGCCGAGGGCATCGAAGCCCAGTTCCATCGCATTCAGTTCACCCCTGACCTGCTGCCGGCCGACATCACCGGCACCGAGATCTATCGCCCGGAAACCGGCAGTTTCGTGTTCCAGCAAGGGCCGATCTTCCACAACCTGGTGCTGGCGGACGAAATCAACCGTGCGCCGGCCAAGGTGCAATCGGCGCTGCTCGAAGCCATGGCCGAGCGTCAGGTCAGTGTCGGTCGCAGCACCTATGAACTGTCGCCACTGTTTCTGGTGATGGCCACGCAAAACCCGATCGAACAGGAAGGCACCTACCCGCTGCCGGAAGCCCAGCTCGACCGTTTCCTGATGCACGTGAAAATCGGTTTCCCGGACGCTGCCGTCGAACGCCGCATCCTCCAGCAGGCCCGGGGCGAAGCGCTGAACGGCGAAACCAAGCCTGAACGCCGCGTGAGCCAGCAGGCAATCTTTGCCGCGCGCAAGGAAATCCTTGGTCTGTACATGGCCGATGCCGTGGAGGAATACCTCGTGCAACTGGTCATGGCCACCCGTACGCCGGCCAAGTTCGACCCGGAAATGGCCGAGTGGATCGCCTATGGCGCCAGCCCGCGCGGTTCCATCGCCCTCGACCGCTGCGCCCGTGCCCACGCCTGGCTGGCCGGTCGCGACTTCGTCAGCCCGGAAGACATTCAAGCGGTGCTGTTCGACGTGTTGCGCCACCGCATCATTCTGTCGTTTGAAGCCGAAGCCGCCGGCATCGATCAGGATCGGGTGGTGCAGCGGATTCTCGACGTCGTAGCCGTCGCTTGACCCCCATGAACGCCCCTTTGCCGTCCGAACCGGGCATCCGCGTCAGCCTCGCCGAGCTGATCGAGATGCGTCATCGGGTGCGCGAAGTGCAATTGTTTTCCACGCCGAGTCAGCGCAGCCCGCTGATCGGCCTGCATCACTCGAAATTCCGTGGTCGCGGCGTCGACTTCGATCAGGTGCGGGTCTATCAGGCCGGCGACGACGTGCGCACCATCGACTGGCGCGTGACGGCGCGCACGCAAGAGCCGCACACCAAACTGTTCCATGAAGAACGCGAACGGCCGATTTTCATCATGGTCGAGCAAAGCACGCGGCTGTTTTTCGGTTCCGGGCTGATGTTCAAATCGGTACTGGCGGCGCAAGCGGCGGCGCTGATCGGCTGGGCCGCGCTGGGCCACAACGATCGGGTCGGCGGACTGGTATTCGGTGACAACGAGCATTACGAAATCAAGCCACGACGCAGCAAGCAAAGCCTGCTGCAACTGCTCAACCGTCTGGTGAAGGTCAATCAGTCGCTGCACACCGAGCGTGAGCCGGATCGCGATGCCTTTGGCGTAGCCCTGCGCCGCGCCCGCGAAGTGCTGCGCCCCGGCAGCCTGGCCATCGTGATCTGCGATGAACGCGCGTTGTCCGACAGCGCCGAGCAACAGCTGAGCCTGCTGGCGCGCCATTGCGATCTGCTGATGCTGCCCATCTCTGATCCGCTGGATCATGCCCTCCCCGCTGCCGGCCTGCTGAGGTTTGCCGAGCGCGGCGCACAACTGGAACTCGACACGCTGAATTTCGACCTGCGCCAGACTTATCGCGCCCAAGCCGAAGCACGTATCGCCCGTTGGGAACTGCTCGCGCAAAAACTGCGGGTGTTGCTGATGCCGCTGAGCACGCAAAGTGAAATGGTCGAGCAGATGCGCGAATTCCTCAATCCGCAGCGTCCGGGGAAAGGTCGATGAACGGCCTCGAACAACTGCAACCGCTGATCTCGCCGCCACCGATTGCCTTCTGGCCACCGGCGCCGGGTTGGTGGCTGCTGCTTCTGTTGCTGCCGCTGCTGGGTTTCGCCGTATGGCGCCTGCGCCGTTTCATTCCCATGAAGAAACGCCCGATCGTACGCGCCGAACAGCCGCTCGACCCGGTGCGCATCGCCGCCCTCGCCGAACTCGCGCAAATGCCCAAGCCCTACGATGGCGCCCCGGCCGGTGCCTGGTTGCAACAACTCAATGGCCTGCTCAAACGCCTGTGCCGCAACCACTACCCGTACAGCCAGAGCCACACCCTCAACGGGCGTAAATGGCTGGCATTCCTCGATAACCGCTGCCCGGCGGCGGGCCTGACGCGCTGGATGGTGCTGGTCGAAGGCGCGTACAAACCGGAATGCAAACTCGACGACAAGGCCATCGCCGGCCTGACCCAAGCCGTCGACACGTGGATTCGCAAACATGTTTGAGTTCGCCTGGCCGTGGATCTTTGCGCTGTTGCCGCTGCCGTGGTTGATGCGCCTTGTGCTGCCGGTGGCCGACAGCGGCGAACCGGCGCTGAAAGTCAGCTTTCTGTCCGACCTCGAAGGCCTCGCCCGCCGTCGCGCCCGGGCTAATCTGCCGGCCTGGCGTCAACAGGCGCCGTTCATGCTGCTGTGGCTGTTGCTGCTGACTGCCGCCGCTCGCCCGCAATGGCTCGGCGAGCCGTTGCCGATTGCCGCCAGTGGCCGCGATCTGCTGGTGGCGGTGGACGTGTCCGGCTCCATGGATTTCCCCGATATGCAGTGGCAGGACGAAGAAGTCAGTCGCCTGACACTGGTGCAACATCTGCTCGGCGATTTCCTTGAAAGCCGCGACGGCGACCGCGTCGGTTTGATCCTGTTCGGCAGTCAAGCGTACCTGCAAGCGCCATTGACCTTCGACCGCCACACCGTGCGCGTCTGGCTCGACGAAGCGCGGATCGGCATTGCCGGCAAGAACACCGCCATCGGCGATGCCATCGGTCTGGCCCTGAAACGCCTGCGCATGCGCCCGGCGCAAAGCCGTGTGCTGATTCTGGTGACTGACGGCGCCAACAATGGCGGTGAAATCGATCCATTGACCGCAGCCAAATTAGCCGCCAGCGAAGGCGTGAAAATCTATCCGATCGGCATCGGCGCCAATCCGGAAGACAGCGGTTCGACCGGTCTGCTCGGCGTCAATCCGAGCCTGGACCTCGACGAACCGGCGCTCAAGGCCATCGCCGAAGTCACCGGTGGCCAATACTTCCGTGCGCACGACGGCAAAGAACTGCAAGCGATCAAGGACACCCTCGACCAGCTCGAACCGGTGACCCAGCAACCGACTCAGGCACGCCCGGCTCAGGCGTTGTATCACTGGCCTCTGGCACTGGCGCTGTGGTTGAGCCTGCTGCTGGTCGCCCGCGAATTGTGGCCGGATAACCCGCTGCAACGCCTGTTCAGCAAGGAGCTGTATCTGCAAAGCCCGCTGCCTGACTGGCGCGAGCGTCTCAAGCGCCTGCGTCTGCGGAGGCGCCGATGATCGCGCTCTGGCCGCACTGGTTCCGTCCTTGGTGGCTGTTGCTGCTGCCGCTGCTCGGCTGGCTGATCTGGCAGCTCTGGCACCGGCAGAAACGCGCCGGGCGCTGGCAGATGATTCTGCCGCCGGCGTTCCACGCCACTTTGCTCAGCGGCGGCAACGGACGCGACAGCAAACTGCCGTGGATCGCCCTCGGCGCGGCGTGGTTGCTGACCGTTCTGGCGCTGCTCGGGCCGAGCTGGGAGCGCGTTGAACAGACCAGTCAGAAACCTGCCGATCCCTTGGTGGTGGTGCTCGAACTGACCCCGGAAATGCTCGCCACCGATTCGCCGCCGACGCGACTGGAACAGGCGCGGCGCAAGCTCTTCGACCTGTTGCAGGCGCGCAGCGATGCGCAGACCGCCATCGTCGTTTACGCCGGCAGCGCGCACACGCTGGTGCCGTTGTCGGATGACCTGGCCACCAGTCGCAACTTGCTTGATGCGCTCAAGCCATCGCTGATGCCGCAGAGCGGTCATCGCGCCGATCTGGCGGTGAGCAAAGCGCTGGCCTTGTTGAAGCAAGGCGCACTGGGTCATGGGCGGATTCTGTTGATCGGCTCGTCGCTTGATGAACAGGAACGCCAAGGCATTCGTCGTGCGCTCAGTGGTGAATCCGCACAATTGTTGATGCTTGGCGTCGGCACCGCTGAAGGTGCACCGATTGCTCAAGAGGACGGCAGCTTCCTTAAAGACGAGCAAGGCGCAATCCGTGTGCCGCAGCTCGACAGCCCCGGCCTGAGCGCCTTCCTCAACAGTGTCGGCGGCGACTACCACCCGGCACGACTGGACGAAGCCGACCTCGGCGCCCTCGGCCTGCTCAATGGCCCGCGCAGCTTGCGAGACGATGGCCAGACCGTGCGCCTGGACACTTGGGCCGATCAGGGTTACTGGCTGCTGCTGCCATTATTGTTGCTCGCTGCGTGCGCCGGGCGTCGCGGCTGGTTGTTCTGCCTGCCGCTGCTGTTCTGCCTGCCACAGCCGAGCTACGCTTTCGACTTCGAAGATTTGTGGCTGCGCCCGGACCAACAGGGCCTGCATTTGCTCAAGCAAAAGCGCCCGGCCGAAGCCGCGCAGCATTTCGACGATCATCAGTGGCAAGGGGTGGCGTTGTACGAGGCTGGCGACTACAGTGGCGCCGCCCAGCGCTTTGCCGAGGGCAGCGACGCCCGCGCCCACTACAATCGTGGCAACGCGTTGGCGAAAAGCGGTGAGCTGGAAGCAGCCATCGATGCCTACGAGCAGGCGCTGGAACTGCAACCGGATCTGCGCCCGGCACAGACCAACAAGGCACTTGTGGAGAACCTGCTGAAGCAGAAAAACACCCCGCCGCCCGTTGAGCCGGAACAGAAACCGACCGAGCAAAGTCTGCCCGGCGATGAACCGCCACCCGCTACCGCGCCGCCGCCTGCGGTGAAAAGCGAAACCCAGGGCGACACGCAGCCCGCCGAACCGGCCAGCGAACCATCGCCGACCACGCCGCCGCAACCGGGCCCCAATGAGATTCCGGGCAGCGACGAGGAAGAAGAAACCGACACCGTGCCCACCCTGCGCCCCACCGAGGACAACCTCGAAGGCGAACAACGCCAGGCACTGGAGCAATGGCTGGGCAAGATCCCGGATGATCCGGGCGAACTGCTGCGACGCAAATTCTGGTACGAACAGCAACAACATCAGGATCAGGAAAACACTCGATGACCCGTTTCACCGCTCTCTTGCTGCCCTTGCTGATCTGCACGGCCACCGCCCAGGCGACCGAGTTGACCGCCAGCGTGGATCGCAGTCGCCTGAACTCCGGCGAGACGGTCGAACTCACGCTCGAAACCAGCGACGTCACCCAGTTCGGCAAACCTGACCTGACCCCGCTGGAGCCGCTGTTCGAAGTGCGTGGCACGCGCCAGGTCAACCAGTTGAACACGCTCAATGGCGACAACCGCGCGACCACCCGCTGGATCATCACGCTGTTGCCGAAAGAGAACGGCAGCGTGGTGATTCCGCCGTTGCAGATGGGCGATGTGCAGAGCCAGCCAATCACCGTGCAAGTGGTTGAAAGCGCTACCCGCGAAGACAACAACAGCCTCGATCCGGTGTTCATCGAAGCCAGTCTCGATCAGTCCAGCGTCTATGTGCAGGCCCAGGCGATCCTGACGTTGCGCATCTACCATTCGGTGTCGCTGTACGACGACAGCAGCCTGACCCCGTTGCAGATCGCCGATGCGCGCATCGAGCAACTCGGCGACACGCGCACCTACGAAAAAGACCTCAACGGCGTGCGCCACGGCGTGATCGAAATGCGTTATGCAATCTACCCGCAGCACAGCGGCTTGCTGACCATTGCCCCGCAAACGTTCAGCGCCACGCTGGTCGATCCTCAACCGTCCCCGGACGTCAGCGCACAAGGGCCGAAGCCGGGCAAACTGATGCGTGTCAGTTCTGCCGACATCCCGTTGACGGTCAAACCCAAACCCCTGACCTACCCCGTCGATGCGCCATGGCTGCCCGCCCGCAGTCTGACGTTGAGCGAAAGCTGGAATCCGGAACCGGAGCACACGCAGGTGGGCGACTCGCTGACCCGCAGCCTGACCCTGAAAGTCGAAGGTCTCGCCAGTTCGCAACTGCCAGTGCTGCCCGCCACCGACGTCAACGGTTTGCGCCGCTACCCCGATCAACCGGTGCTGAGCAATCAAAGCACCGACCGCGGCCTGGTCGGCACTCGCGAAGAACGCGAAGCGCTGGTGCCCAGCCGTAGCGGCGCAATCGACCTGCCGACGGTCGACGTGGTGTGGTGGAACACCTTCGAAGATCACCTGGAACACAGCAGCTTGCCCGCACGCACCCTGCAAGTGGCGAACAACCCGAGCCTGCAGGTCGATACGCCGGCCGGTACGCTGCAACCGAGTGTCGTCGATAACGATGTGTTGTGGTGGTGGAAGCTCAGCACGCTGATTCTCGCCTGCACCACCCTGCTCGGCTTCGGCCTCTGGTGGCGCGCGCGCTGGCAACCGGCGGTACATCGCGCCGCCCAAACCGGCCCGAGCCCGCGCACCTTGATGGATGACATCAAGCGCGCGAGCCAGGCCAACGATCCGCAAGCAACGCGGCAGGCGCTGGATGCGTGGGCGCGTCAACAGCCGGAAACCCTGGCGGACATGGCGGCGCGGTTTGTGCCCTTGTCGGATGCCCTCGACGGGCTCAACGGCGCGCTTTACAGCGAAACCGGCCAGCATTGGCAAGGTGAAGATTTGTGGCGAGCGATCCGCACGATTCCGACCGCTGAGCGCGTACACGACCCAGTGGGCGACAGTGGCCTGCCACCGCTTTATCCGAAGTAAAAGATCAAAAGATCGCAGCCTTCGGCAGCTCCTACAGGAGTTATGTGTAGGAGCTGCCGAAGGCTGCGATCTTTTGATTCTGTTACAGGTTAAAAAGCCCCGGTCAAAGGCCCCTCAGTTCATACTCTGTGGTGTCAATATTCTCTACGGCAGTTTGACCAGCACAACCTCTTCAGAACCTTTTGGTAACTCCAAAAGGCATTTCCAGCCCTCAAGAATTTTTTGCCATTCCTGCAAGGTGAACTTGCTTTCAGCCTGACCGATCCAGTCCTCATTGATCAATATGTCAACCTGCACACCCGTTGTATCAATATTCAAAACAACGTCGTTTCCACCCGCACAAATTGATTGCTCTGTGCCATCCAGTACCGCCGCCAGATACCCAAGCAATCGATCACAACTTGCGGGGGGTTTGTGCAACCGTGCCCAGCACGCTGCAGAAATAAGGCTCATAGCGTTGAGCCCCTTCCTGTCCAGGATTCACTTGCGCCATGTCATAAAAGATCTCACCCACAACAGGATGAGGACCGGCCGAGCAGAACCGTGGACAGATCCCTCAGGGCCTGTCCCGTTTATGACTTCGAACTCTTTCCATAATCAAACCCTTCGGGAATGTCAGGCCAAACTGGTTTTACGAGCAATGCATCCAGATCGTCATATATATCCCTGAAAAAATTCGCGAGATCCATGAAGTTCATACGTGTATGCACCAGTGCCGCCGTCAACATGACATCGTCCCCACTCTCCCTGGCGGAGGCCATTTTAGACATGTTGAAAAGAGCTTTCTCAAGCCTTTCCGACAACTCGGCCTCCCAATTCAGCTTGTAATCAGCTTCCCAACTGTCGCCATCAAAACCACCGGTTTTTTCTTTCACCAATTGGATGATCAGGTTTTTCACCGACTCGAAATCGTTCATCTCAACGTTCTCTTTTTTCGCACTTCACCTGGTAAAACGTAACCACCGGGCCGTAATTCTCATCGGAGTTCGACACCTCGACACTGAATAACTTGTCCGGGAATTTTTCCTTCAGCACCATGCGCCAGGCAAACCCAATGACATCGCACAATTGCAGAAATATGCTGGGTGATACGCCATCTCCGTATTGACCAAAAACATCGTAGAGCTTCACATAATTCAACAGCCGCTCCGTCTCTGCCATGTCGTGAGAGGCCAGGCTCAAGCAGCGCGCGAACGTTTCAATTGAAAAATTTCGCTCTAGAAAAACGCCCCCTTGAGACACGACGAACGTCGGGAAGAACAATGTCGAAAACACCAGCATCTGTTCCGGATGGCATTGATCATTGATGTAAGAATGTATATCCAGGCCTTGCTGATTCGCCCACTGTTTCTTCCATGCGTCATAGTGTTCAGTGTCGATGACCGGGGGTATAGAGTTGATCAGTTGCACTGCGCTGGCTCCCTGCAGCCGAGGCGATATCAATATGATGGCCAGATACTAGATAGCTGCTGTTTGGGCGTCAATGAAGGGATTCAGCGAAATGCCCGGCCGCGTGCCGTCCGGACAAGCCCCACCGCCGCAATAATCTGTAAACTCTCCCCTCTTTCGCCGCCCTCATTTCACCTGCGGCCATCACCTCTTTAATTGTTGCGGAGTCCACCTTGCGTCTGTTCCACACCTCCGACTGGCACCTTGGGCAAAACCTGCACGGCCAGGAGCGCGATTTCGAGCATGCGTGCTTCCTCGAATGGCTGCTGCGCCAACTGCAACTGGCGCAGCCGGATGTGCTGCTGATCGCCGGTGACATTTTCGACACGGTCAATCCGCCGGTCAAAGCGCAGGAACGCCTTTACGACTTCATCGTCAGCGCTCACGAACAGCAACCGCTGCTGACCATCGTGATGATTGCCGGCAACCACGATTCCGGCTCGCGTATCGAGCTGCCGGCACCGTTGATGCGCCGTTTGCGCACGCACGCACTGGGCCGGGTGTTGTGGCTGGACGATGGCCAGCTCGATGCCGAACGTCTACTGCTGCCGCTGCCCAATGCACAAGGCGAGATTGCCGCGTGGTGCCTGGCGCTGCCGTTCCTGCGCCCGGCGGAAGTGACGGGCGCGCATTTGGGCGACAACTACTTGCGTGGCATCGGTCAGGTGCACGAATGGCTGATCGAAGCCGCCAACGCCAAGCGCAAATCCGGTCAGGCATTGATCGCCATCAGCCACGCGCACATGGCCGGCGGCTCGGTATCGGAAGACTCCGAGCGCAGTCTGATCATCGGTAATGCCGAAGCCCTGCCCGCCAGTCTCTTCGGGCCAAGCATCAGCTATGTCGCCCTCGGCCATTTGCACAAGCCGCAGAAGGTCAACGGTGAAGAGCGCATTCGCTACAGCGGTTCGCCGATTCCATTGTCGTTCTCTGAGATCGGCTATCAGCATCAGATTCTCGATATCAGCCTCGATGGCGAAACGCTGGTCAGCGTCGAACCGAAACTGATCCCGCGTTCGGTCAATCTGCAACGTATCGGCCCGGCACCGCTGGCCGAGATCCTGCTGCAACTGGCAGACCTGCCGAACGTCGATCTGCTTGCCGAAACCCAGCGTCAGCCGTGGCTGGAAGTGCGGGTGATCCTCGACGAGCCGCAGCCAGACCTGCGCCATCAAGTGGAAAATGCCCTGCAAGGCAAAGCCGTGCGGCTGGTGCGCATTGCCGCCGAATACGCCGGTAAACGTGGCGCTGACGGCGAGGAGGAAGGCACCACACTGATCGAACTCGACCAACTGACGCCGCAGGAACTGTTCAGCCGCGCCTGGCTCGACAACTACGGCAACGAGGTCGATGAGCAAACGCTGAAGGACTTCGCCGAACTGCTGCAAGACGTACAACTGGAGGGTGAGCAGCCATGAAGATTCTCGCCATTCGCTTGAAGAACCTCGCCTCGCTGGCCGGTCCGTTCGAAATTGATTTCACCGCTGAACCGTTGGCCAGCGCTGGGCTGTTTGCGATTACCGGCCCGACCGGCGCCGGCAAAAGTACCCTGCTCGATGCCTTATGTCTGGCGCTGTTCGGTGCCGTGCCGCGCCTGAACAACACCGGGCGTGACGCCAAAGTCCCCGATGCCGACGGCGAAATCGCCACCGGTGACCCGCGCACCCTGTTGCGGCGCGGCACCGGTGAAGGCTATGCCGAAGTGGATTTTGTCGGTGTCGATGGCCGACGCTATCGGGCGCGCTGGGAAGCCAATCGTGCGCGTGAGAAGGCAGGCGGCAAGCTGCAAGCCAGTCGTCAGAGCCTGCGCGACATCGATCAGGATCAACTGCTCGCCAGCCAGAAAGGCGAATACAAAACCCAGCTGGAAGCGGCACTGGGTCTGAACTTCGAACAGTTCACCCGCGCCGTGCTGCTGGCGCAGAGCGAGTTCAGCGCGTTCCTCAAAGCGGACGACAACGATCGCAGCGAACTGCTGGAGAAACTCACCGACACCGCGCTGTATACCCGCCTCGGCCGTCGCGCCTTCGACAAGACCAAAGAGGCTCGCGAAGCGCACAAGCTACTGCAGGATCAAGCCACCGGCGTCACCCCGTTGCCACCCGAGGCGCGAGCGGAACTGGATGAGCGCTTCAACGCCGCGCAGCAACAACTGAAGTTGCAGCAGGCGCAGCTCAAACAACTTGAGCAACAGCACGGCTGGCTCAAGGATTTGCGCGTATTGCAGGACGCGCAACAGGCCGCCACCGAGCAACTGCACAGTGCACGGCAGCAATCGGAAAGTCTGGCCGGCGAGCGGGTGAAACTGACACGACTCGAACAGCTCGGCCCGCAGCGGCACCAGTTCGCGCGGAAAACCGAGTTCGATGCGCTGCTGACGCCACTGGCTGCGCAAATAGCCGCGCACACGCAGCAACACACAGAACTGACTGAGCGCCAGACGCAACTTGAACAAGCCCTCGAAGCGGCAAAAGTCACTCTGAGCCAAGCGCAGCAACGGCAAGGGGAGAACGCGCCGCTGTTGCGTCAGGCCTTTGAAGAGCAAAGCACCCTCGCCCGCCTGAGCAAGGATGTGGCGGCTGCCGCTGAAGCCCGAGACAGTGCACAAACCGGCTGCACCGAAGGCCAGAAGGCCATACAGGTTTTGCAGGAACAACAGACTCAGGTCGGCGAACGTCTGCAACGCATCGCCGCTGAGCTTGAGCAAAGTGCCCATCTGGCGCCGTTGAGCGACGCGTGGAATGCCTACCGTGATCGTCTGCAACAACTGATGCTGATCGGCAATCGCCTGAACAAGGGTCAGGCCGAGCTGGCGAGCCTGGAAGATAACGCCGCCCGTAGCGCCGATACATTGAGCACGCAGAAACAGCAACTGGAAGTGTTGTTCAAGGAAGCCGGCGCCGAACCCGACGCCGTCGCCGAACAGATCGGCCTCCTCGGCACGCTGCTGCAGGACAACCGCAAACAACTGCGCGCCTTTGAAGACTTGTCACGCCTGTGGGCCACGCAACAGGATCTGGACAAGCGCAGCAGCGAACTGCAACAGCGTCAGCTCAGCGCCCAGCAGGAGCGCGAACGCCTGACCCAGGACGGGGTGAAAAGCAAAGCCGAACTGACCGTCGCCGAACAAACCCTCAACGTCACCCGCGAGCTGCTCGAACGCCAGCGGCTGGCGCGCAGTGCCAGTGTCGAAGAGTTGCGCACACAGTTGCAGGATAATCAGCCGTGCCCGGTGTGTGGCAGCAATGAGCATCCGTATCACCAGCCGGAAGCACTGCTGCAAAGCCTTGGTCGTCACGATGAAAGCGAACAGGCCAACGCGCAGCAAGTGGTCGATCAGCTCAAGGAAAAACTCAGCGAATTGCGGGCCGACGTGGGGGCGGTCATTGCTCAGCAGAAAGAGCTGCTGCAACAGCAGGAACAACTGACGACTCAGCAGCAAGCACTCGCGCCAAGCCTCGACGCGCATCCGCTGGCCGCGCAGTTGTTCAATCAGGACGCCGACAAGCGCGATGCCTGGCTGATCCGGCAACATGAGCAACTGAACCAGAGCATCGCTCAGGACGAACAACGCCAGAGCGCCCTGCTCACCCTGCAACAGGATGCCGCGCGTCTGACCCAGCAATTGCGTCAGGCCGAAACGGCGCATCAGCAGGCCGCGCAACAGCTGAGCAACCAGCAACGCGAACTGAGTAGCGACCACCAGCGCCTTGACGAAGAACTGACGGCATTCGCCACCCTGCTCCCGGCCGACACCCTTGAAGCCCTGCGCCAGGAGCCGGCGGCTACCTTCATGCAGCTCGACCGGCAGATCGCCGAGCGCCTGGCGCAAGTCGATCAGCAAAAGCAAGAGTTGAGCGAGCAGCAACAACGCCAGCAGACCCTGGAAAAAGAACAGGATCGTCAGCAGACCCGAGTCGTGCAAGCGCAGACGGCGCAGCAGCAGTTCACCGCGTTGGCCGATCAGCAGCAAATCTGCCAGCAGAAACTCACGCAATTGCTTGGCGAGCACAGCAGCGCCGAACAGTGGCAGCAGCAGCTTGAGCAGCGGGTGGAACAGGCACGCAACGCAGAAGCCAACACCGCGCAGGAGCTGCAAAGCGTGCGCACGCAACTTGTGCAGATCGCCGCTGAACTCAAGGCGCAGCAAGAACGCTTGCAGGCGCTGGAAAGCGAAGAACAGGATCTGGCGAGCAAGATTGCCGACTGGCGTGCGCGTCACCCCGAGCTGGATGACGGAGGCCTCGAAGACTTGCTGCGGGTCGATGACACGCAACTCGGCGAACTGCGTCAACGCTTGCAACAGAACGAAAAAGCCATCGAGCAGGCCACGGTCCTGTTGCAGGAGCGTGAGCGGTTATTGCTCGACCATCAGGCACAAAGCAACGGCAATCTCGACGCCGAACAACTCGCTACAGCTCTGGCTGACCTGCAAAACCAATTCACTGTCAGCGAACAGCAGTGCGCCGAACTGCGCGCCGAGCAAGTCGAGGATCAACGTCGGCAGAACGCCAATCAGGCGCTGGCCCAGCAAATCGCCGACGCCTACGCCGAGTATCAACGCTGGGCGCGGCTGAGTGCCTTGATCGGTTCCGCGACTGGCGACACTTTCCGCAAGATTGCCCAGGCCTACAACCTCGACCTGTTGGTGCATCACGCCAACGTGCAACTGCGCCAACTGGTCAAACGCTATCGCCTCAAGCGCGGCGGCAGCATGCTTGGTCTGCTGGTGATGGACACGGAAATGGGTGACGAACTGCGCTCGGTGCATTCGTTGTCCGGCGGCGAAACCTTTCTGGTGTCGCTGGCGCTGGCCTTGGGCTTGGCATCGATGGCCTCGAGCACGCTGAAAATCGAATCGCTGTTTATCGATGAAGGCTTCGGCAGCCTCGATCCGGAGTCGTTGCAACTGGCGATGGATGCGCTCGATGGCTTGCAGGCCCAGGGTCGAAAAGTCGCAGTGATTTCCCACGTGCAGGAAATGCACGAACGGATTCCCGTGCAGATTCAGGTGCAGCGTCAGGGCAACGGTTTGAGCACACTGGAGGTGAAATGAACACGTTGTATTCCTTCCGCCGCTGCCCGTATGCGATGCGGGCGCGGATGGCCCTGCGCTATTCGGGCGTGCCGGTGGACATCGTTGAAGTCAGCCTCAAGGCCAAACCGGCGGAGATGCTGGCGATCTCGCCCAAAGGTACGGTGCCGGTGCTGGATGCCGGTGGGCGGGTGATCGATGAGAGTCTGGAGATCATGCACTGGGCACTGGCGCAGAATGATCCGCAGGACTGGTTGCTTGATGGCGATTCACGGATTGCCGAGCTGATCGAAGCCAATGATCAGGGATTCAAGGTGCATCTCAATCGCTACAAATATGCCGAGCGTTATCCCGAGCAGCCGATGGAGTTTTATCGGGCCGAAGGCGCGGTGTATTTGCAGCGGTTGGAGGGGTTGCTGCAGGATCGCGATTATTTGCTGGCGGATCATCCGAGCCTGGCGGATATCGCCCTGCTGCCGTTTGTTCGGCAGTTTGCGCATGTCGATCGTGAGTGGTTTGCCCAGACGCCTTATGTTCGCTTACAAGCCTGGTTGCAGCGTTTCCTCGAATCCGACCTCTTCACCTCGATCATGAAGAAATAACCCTTACCTTCCTGCGTTGATCGTTCCCACGCTCTGCGTGGGAATACCTCAAGGGACGCTCTGCGTTCCAATCGGACGCGGAGCGTCCGGGGCTGCATTCCCACGCGGAGCGTGGGAACGATCAGTCAAGCGCTTTACGCCAGCGCGTTGCACATGCCGAGTGCCATGCAATCCACTTCGAATGGCCCGAGAAAATCGGCCGAAGCCTTTACCGGTGGATTCCCCGCCATCAGCCCCAGCGTATTCGCCCGTTCAATGTTGTGCGCGATGTTGTGGTTGGCCTCTATGGCCCGGGCCAGTGCGCCTACCGAGCCTTGGCCGATGCCCAATAATGAAGCGCCGTTGGTGAAGAACGCCAAACCGGCAACTACCCAAAGTCTGTAGCCTTTCATGCGCCGCCGACTCCTGCGAGTTCGGCCCGGTCGACCATCACGCTGTGCGAGCGGACTTCGAACTGGATGCCGGGGTGGGCGACGTCGATCGGTGCGTCGAACGTGTGTTCCATCTGCGAGGCGATGCTGACGACCAGCACCACGGCCAGGTACAGACCGATGGCCAGGTAGGCGCCGCGTTTGGCTGAAGTGATGATTGCGCTGGCCATGGTGTTCTCCCGTGGGCATGTTTCGATGCCCACAGAATCAATCAAAAAAGCCGCGCTAACCACTCAGGGTTTGCCATAGTGAACATCAGCTTCGTTGATTATTTAGCCAGTCTATCTGGGTGTTTGAAGAAACCTATCGTGCTGCGAAAAACACACGCAAACGCGTAGGAGCTGCCGAAGGCTGCGATCTTTTGATTTTGCTTTTGCCGATCGTTCCCACGCTCTGCGTGGGAATGTAGCCCGTGACGCTCCGCGTCACTGGACGCAGAGCGTCCCTAGAGGCATTCCCACGCAAAGCGTGGGAACGATCAGGGCAAGATCAAGATCGCAGCCTTCGGCAGCTCCTACAGGGGAGTTCGGTGCAGGCGTTCAGTGTTGGGCTTTGTGATCCAGTGCGGCGTAGAAGTTGGCGCTCTGTTGCAGGTATTTCTGGGTGTAGCTCTGGGTGTGGGATTTTTTGCTGGCGATTTCAACGTTGGCACCGGCTGGCAGTACCACGGTGGCAGAGATGGCGGAAGCGGCGATGACGGAGAAGAGATTGAAGTTCATGACGGTAACCCTCGTGTTCGGTTGGCTTGCTTGCCCGGTTGGGCCGTGAAGCAAACTTAACGCTCGAGGGTTGATTGCCTGAAATGCTTTGTAACGTTAGCCGATATCAGTGCAATTAATACAAGCAGACAGGCCCCGTAAACCGGGGCCTGTGGCTTATTGTCGCAGCAAAAACTTCAGGTCGCTCGGCGCGTCCATCGGCAGTTTCTGCACGGTTTTACCGAGCAGACCGGTCTTGGCATCGCGCTCGACGACGACAATCTGGTTGCTCTTCTGGTTAGCGATCAGCAGGAATTTGCCACTTGGATCGAGGCTGAACTCACGCGGGTGATCACCCTCAACCGAACGCTTTTGCAGCTCTTTGAGCTGCGCGGTCGCCGGATCGATGCTGAACACCACCAGCTGATTGGCGGTGCCACGGTTGCTGACGTAGAGGAACTTGCCATCGGCAGACGTGTGCAATGCCGCCCCGGCCTTGTCCGATGTCGGCTGACCGGCGGCCAGATCGACCAGTTGGGTTTGCGTCAGTACGCCGTCGTGGTAGTCGAACACCGCGACCTGCGCGCTCATTTCCATGGTCAGCCAGGCGTGCTTGCCGTCAGCACTGAACAGCAGATGACGCGGGCCGCTGCCGGCTGGCAAGGGCACTGCGGCGGTCATCGCCGGCGTCAGCGGCAAGTCCGGGTTGGCCTTCGGATCGAACAGGTAGACGAAAACCTTGTCCGCGCCCAGATCGTTGGAGAATACGTAGCGGCCGTCAGGCGAAGAAACCGTCGAGTGCACGTGGTTGGAGGCCTGGCGCTCAAGATTGATCCGGCTGGCCGGGTGCGCGCTCATCTGCACGACAGGTTTGAGTTTGCCGTCGGCACCGACCGGCAATACCGCCAGCGTTCCACCCGGATCTTCCATCACCGAATAATTGCTGACGAACAAGTGGCTGGCGTCAGCGCTGAGGCTTGAATGGGTCGGCTCGTTGCCCAGGCTTTGCACTTGATTGATCAGGGTCAGCGTGTGGGTTTTCGGATCGATCGAATAGCTGCTGACGCGACCGACCGGGTCTTCCTGGCCCGGGCCGTTTTCGTTGACCACAAACAGCCGCTGCTGGTCTTTGGACAGGGTCAGCCAGGACGGGTTTTCACTTTTGACCACTTGCAACGGTTTCGCGTCGATCTGGCCCGTAGCGCTGTCGAAGTTCATTCGATAGATGCCCTGGCTGGTGCCGGCGGTGTAGGAACCGACCAGCAATTGGAAGCTTTCTGCGGAAGCCGTGGACAGGCCCATGGCACCGACGCTGCCGGCCATCAGCAGCGGCCAGAATTTACGCATTTTCATCAGTGTCATCCTCATCGTCGCTGCTGCTGACTACATCGCCGTGGCAGACCAGGCGGTGTTCGCCGACCGCTTTGGTTTCATTGAAATAACCGACGATCAGCCAGCTTTGTAGGGAGTCATCAAACGTTGCCGCTGCAACCTGAGCCGGGGTGAACTCCCAATGCTTGGCCGCTCGGCCATCGATGCATTCGATGTGCAGGTTATCGTCCTCGTCGAGGGCGAATTCGAAGGCATGCAGGCCGTCGATTTCGACCATACCGCAGTGTTCGAGGGCGTTGAGAAGGGTTTGGGCAGTCATGGCAAACAGTCTTTCTAAGGGGGGAAAGGGCCAATGATAGCTCATTGTCGTACCTGCCCCTTGTAGGAGTGAGCCTGCTCGCGATGGCGGTGTGTCATCCAACAGATATGTTGAATGCGAAACCACTATCGCGAGCAGGCTCACTCCTACAGGGGATTGGTGGGTGTCAGAGGGCTTCGCGGCTAGGTTTGCCGTCGACCAGGCGCTGGATGCGCAGCGGGTTGGCATTTTTCAGCGGCTCGGGCAACAAGCTGTCCGGGTAATTCTGGAAGCATACCGGGCGCAGGAAGCGGTCGATGGCCAGCGTACCGACCGAGGTGCCGCGTGCGTCGGATGTCGCCGGATACGGCCCGCCATGGACCATCGAATCGCACACCTCGACACCGGTCGGATAGCCGTTGAGCAGGATCCGCCCGACCTTCTGTTCCAGCAGCGGTGTCAGTTCTGCGAAGCGCTCGAAGTCCGCCAGCTCACCAATAATAGTCGCAGTGAGTTGCCCGTGCAGGCCATGCAATGCCGCACTGAGTTGCGCCTGATCCGCCACTTCGACAATCACCGTGGTTGGGCCGAACACTTCTTCCTGCAGCACTTCATCGCCATTGATCAGCAGACTCACGTCGGCCTTGAACAACTGTGGCTGCGCTTGATTGCCTTGCTGCGGATTACCCGCCAGATGTTCAATACCGGCGTGTGCCAACAGCTTCTGCAAGCCTTTGCCGTAGCTGCCGAGAGTGCCGGCGTTGAGCATGGTTTGTGCCGGTTGATCACCGATCAAACCCGCAACCTGCTGCACGAACGCGCTGAACTCTGGCGAACGAATGCCGATCACCAGACCCGGATTGGTACAGAACTGACCGCAGCCCTGTACCACCGAAGCAGTCAGATCGCGGGCGACCGTTTCTGAACGCTCGGCAAGGGCCTGCGGCAGGATGATCACCGGGTTGATGCTCGACATCTCGGCAAACACCGGGATCGGTTGCGGGCGTGCAGCGGCCATGTCGCACAGTGCCCGACCGCCCTTGAGCGAACCGGTGAAACCTACGGCCTGAATTGCCGGATGCTTGACCAGCCACTCACCGACGCCACCGCCGTAGATCATATTGAATACACCAGCCGGCATCGCGGTTTTTTCTGCGGCGCGGATCAGTGCATCGGCGACCAGTTCAGCCGTGGCCATGTGACCACTGTGGGCCTTGAACACTACCGGGCAGCCGGCGGCCAGCGCCGAGGCGGTGTCGCCGCCAGCGGTGGAAAATGCCAACGGAAAGTTGCTTGCGCCGAACACCGCCACCGGGCCGAGGCCGATGCGGTATTGGCGCAGATCCGGGCGTGGCAATGGCTGCCGATCCGGCAGCGCCTGATCAATCCGCGCCCCGTAGAAATCGCCCCGGCGCAGCACTTTGGCGAACAGACGCATCTGCCCGCTGGTACGCCCGCGCTCGCCTTGAATCCGTCCGGCCGGCAATGCGGTTTCGCGGCATACCACGGCAACGAAGTCATCGCCGAGGGCATCCAGTTCATCGGCAATCGCATCGAGAAACTGCGCGCGACGTTCGGCGCTGAGGCTGCGATAGGCCGGGTATGCGGCAGCGGCGGCTTTGGCAGCGGCGTCGACTTCTTCAGCCGTGGCCTGGATGAAATCGTGTGGCAGCTGTTCGCCCGTCGTGGCGTCGACCGATTGCAGTTTGACGTTGCCAGCGGCGCTGCGCTGACCGCCGATGTAGTTGTGACCGAGAATCTGAGTCATGGGATCTCCTTAAAGGGTGCCGATGCTGTCCGGTTCATAAGCCGCTGGGACCGGGACGATGCCATTGACCAGCGGCGCACCGAATTCGGCCTGGCTGATTTCAAACACGTCACCCGGTTGGGTGCGGATGCCATCGGCGAACGACAGGGTCGCGGTGCCGAAGAAGTGAATGTGTACATCACCGGGACGGAGGAACTGGCTGTACTTGAAGTGGTGGTATTCGAGGTTGGCGAGGCTGTGGCACATGTTCGCCTCGCCGCTGAGAAACTCGTTCTGCCAAAGCACTTCGCCGTCACGCAGGATGCGGCTGCTGCCTGCCAGATGTTGAGGCAATTCACCTGTGCGAAGTTCCGGCCCATAGCTGCAACTGCGCAGTTTCGAGTGTGCGAGGTACAGGTAATTCTTGCGTTCCATGACGTGGTCGGAGAACTCGTTGCCAACCGCAAAGCCCAGTCGATAGGGCTTGCCGTCGTTGCCGATGAGGTACAGGCCGGCCATTTCCGGCTCCTCGCCGGCGTCTTCGGCAAACGGCGGTACCGGGAAGGGTTGGCCTGGACGGACGACAATGCTGCCGTCGCCCTTGTAGAACCATTCTGGTTGCACACCGGCCTGCCCCGCCGCCGGTTTGCCGCCCTCCACACCCCATTTGAAAATGCGCATGGTGTCAGTCATCGCCGCTTCGTCGCCGGCTTGCTGGTGCATTTTGTCCCGCGCCGAGGCGCTGCCCAGATGGGTCAGGCCGGTGCCGCTGATCAGCATGTGCGCCGGGTCCGGGTGGTCGAGTGGCGGCAGGATGCGCAGTTGCGACAGCAGTTCGGCGTAGTCATGGCTGATGCCGAGGCCGAGGGTTTGCACTTGCTGCTCAAGGGTGTTGCCGGCCTCGATGGCGGCGAGTGCCAGATCGCGCACTGTGCGGGCGTCCTGCACTTCGCGCACCAGACCGTTGTCGACCACGCCGACGCGGCGTTCGCGGTTGCTTAATTCGAATTGAACCAGATGCATATTCTTCTCCTGTGTTATTCGAAACACCGCCGCCCCCTTGTAGGAGTGAGCCTGCTCGCGATAGCGGTGTGTCAGGTGACAACTTTTTTACTGATACACCGCTATCGCGAGCAGGCTCACTCCTACAGGGGGTCAGCGTTGGTCTGTCAGGTTCGGGTGGCGCCGCGGGCGCTGGCGGCAAATTGGTCAACCGGCAGGACGTGTTTGCGTTCCAGTACACGGTAGACGATGCCGGTCAGGATCAAGCCGAACACCATCACCCCCGAGAGGAAGTACAGCCCGGACGCCAGATTGCCGGTGTATTCCTTCAACGCACCAATTACGAACGGCCCGATGTACCCGCCGAGATTGCCCACCGAATTGATCAAGGCAATCCCCGCCGCCGCACTTGCACCGGCAAAGAACCGCCCCGGCAAGGTCCAGAACACCGCTGTGCAGGAAAACAGCGCGAACGCCACCAGGCACAATGCCGCCAGTTGCGCCACCGGCAACGACAGCCAGGCGCTCATGAACAGGCCAATCGCGCCCAGCACATAAAGCACGGCGAGGTGCCCGTAGCGATCATTCAAGCGGTCAGAACTGCGCGGTACGATCAGCAATCCGATGATCCCGAAGATGTACGGCACCGACGAGACGAAACCGGTGACCAGATCGCTGCCACCGAACTGTTTGATCAGCGTCGGCAACCACAAACCCAAGCCATAAATGCTCAACGTCACCGGCAGGTAAAACAGCGCCAGCAGCAACACGCGTTTGTCTTTCAGCGCATGCAGCGGATTGCCGTGACGGGTCTGGCCGTATTCCTGCAGATCCTTTTTCAGTTCGCCGGTGAGCCAGTCTTTCTCGGCCTGATCCATCCATTTCACTTGCTGTGGGCCGTCCGGCAACCAGCGCAGCACCGGCCAGGTCAGCAGGATCGCCGGGGTGCCAATGACAATGAACAGCCACTGCCAGCCATGCAGACCGAGAACGCCGTCCATGCCAAGCAAACCGCCGGAAACGGGACCTGTGATCATCATCGCAATCGGTTGCGAGAGGATGAACAGCCCGAGGATCTTGCCGCGATGGCGCACCGGGAACCATTGGGTGATGTAGTAGAGAACGCCGGGGAAGAACCCCGCCTCTGCCGCGCCGAGCAGAAAGCGCATCACGTAGAAACTGTGCGGGCCCTGGACGAAGGCCATGCCGATAGTGATGGCGCCCCAGGTGATCATGATCCGCGCGAACCAGCGGCGTGCGCCGAAGCGTTCGAGCATCAGGTTACTGGGGATTTCGAGAAGGAAGTAGCCAATGAAGAACAGCCCGGCGCCGAGGCCGTAAGCCGCATCGCCGATGCCAATGTCGGCGCCCATGTGCAGCTTGGCGAAGCCGACGGCGGAGCGATCCACATAGGCGATCAGGTACAGCAGGATCAGGAAGGGAATCAGTTTCAGCGTTATGCGCCGTATCAGCCGCAGTTCCTGGCTCATGAGATCGGTCTCCGATTGTTGTTTTTATAGAACCTCGGGGGACGCCTCTCACGGAAAACCGTCAGGGCCATCCCTCCGTCGAAAACGACTATATAGTAATACTAATTCACCAACAACACTTCCAAACGCAGGATTTTACGCTTAGATTAGGCCGTAGCTGGAACACTATAGTCATACAATAAGAGAATCGATCATGTCTGATAAGAAACCCACCCTGCGCTCCGCCCAATGGTTTGGCACGGCCGACAAGAACGGCTTCATGTACCGCAGCTGGATGAAGAATCAGGGCATCGCCGACCACCAGTTCCATGGCAAGCCGATCATCGGCATCTGCAACACCTGGTCGGAACTGACCCCGTGCAACGCGCACTTCCGCCAGATCGCGGAGCACGTTAAACGTGGGGTGATCGAGGCCGGTGGCTTCCCGGTGGAATTCCCGGTGTTCTCCAACGGCGAATCGAACCTGCGCCCGACCGCCATGCTCACCCGCAACCTGGCGAGCATGGACGTTGAAGAAGCGATTCGCGGTAACCCGATTGACGGCGTGGTGCTGTTGACCGGGTGCGACAAAACCACCCCGGCGCTGCTGATGGGCGCGGCCAGTTGCGATGTGCCGGCGATTGTTGTGACTGGCGGGCCGATGTTGAACGGCAAGCACAAGGGCAAGGACATCGGCTCCGGCACTGTGGTCTGGCAGCTCAGCGAACAGGTCAAGGCTGGCACCATCACCATCGACGATTTCCTCGCGGCCGAGGGCGGCATGTCGCGTTCGGCAGGCACTTGCAACACCATGGGCACCGCATCGACCATGGCCTGCATGGCTGAAGCGCTCGGCACTTCGCTGCCGCACAACGCGGCGATTCCGGCGGTGGACGCACGACGTTATGTGCTGGCGCACATGTCCGGTATGCGTGCGGTGGAGATGGTTCGCGAAGATCTGAAACTGTCGAAGATCCTGACCAAGGAAGCCTTCGAAAACGCTATCCGCGTGAACGCCGCCATCGGTGGCTCGACCAACGCGGTGATTCACTTGAAAGCCATCGCCGGGCGCATTGGCGTCGAGTTGGATCTGGACGATTGGACGCGCATCGGTCGCGGCATGCCAACCATCGTCGACCTGCAACCGTCCGGGCGTTTCCTGATGGAAGAGTTCTATTACGCCGGTGGTTTGCCAGCGGTGCTGCGTCGTCTCGGTGAAGCCAATCTGATTCCCAACCCGAATGCGCTGACGGTCAACGGCAAGTCCATCGGCGAGAACACCAAGGACGCGCCGATTTATGGCGAAGACGAGGTGATCCGCACCCTCGACAATCCGATTCGCGCCGACGGTGGCATCTGTGTGTTGCGCGGCAATCTGGCGCCACTGGGTGCGGTGCTCAAGCCGTCCGCCGCGACGCCGGAACTGATGCAGCATCGTGGGCGCGCGGTGGTGTTCGAGAACTTCGACATGTACAAGGCGCGGATCAACGATCCGGAGCTGGATGTCGATAAAGATTCGATTCTGGTGATGAAGAACTGCGGGCCGAAGGGTTATCCGGGCATGGCTGAAGTCGGCAACATGGGCTTGCCGGCCAAGTTGCTGGCGCAGGGTGTGACCGACATGGTGCGCATTTCCGATGCGCGGATGAGTGGCACGGCGTACGGCACAGTGGTGTTGCACGTGGCGCCGGAAGCGGCGGCTGGCGGACCTTTGGCCACGGTGAAGGAAGGCGACTGGATCGAGCTGGATTGCGCCACCGGGCGTTTGCATCTGGATATTCCGGATGCCGAACTGGCCGCGCGCATGGCCGATCTGCAGCCACCGCAGCAGTTGCTGGTGGGTGGCTATCGTCAGCTGTACATCGATCATGTGCTGCAGGCGGATCAGGGTTGTGACTTTGATTTCCTCGTTGGTTGCCGAGGCGCCGAAGTACCGCGCCATTCTCACTAAGCCCACCGCCCCCTGTAGGAGTGAGCCTGCTCGCGATAGCAATCTGTCAGTTGATAACTCTGGTAACTGACACACCGCAATCGCGAGCAGGCTCACTCCTACATTTGCTATGCATCAGCCTCAAGAATGCCGCACGCCTGCTATGATGCGCGGCATCTCCATCGCTCAGGATCGCGCCGTTCCCCATGGATTACCGCAAACCCTCCGACCGCAAAAGCATGCACTCGCGCATCGTCCAGGAACTGGGCATGCAGATCGTCTCCGGACGCTTTTTGCCCGACGATAAACTGCCCGCCGAAGCCTTGCTCTGCGAGGAGTACGCGGTTAGCCGGCCGGTCTTGCGCGAAGCCACGCGGGTGTTGGTGGCCAAGGGTCTGGTGTATTCCAAACCCCGCGTCGGCACGGTGGTCAAGGCGCGCCGCGAATGGCACATGCTCGACCCGGACGTGCTGCACTGGCTGATGCAAAGCAGCCCGCAGAATGAGTTCTTCAATGTGCTGACCAGTGTGCGCAGCATTATTGAACCCGCTGCTGCCGCCCTCGCCGCTCAACATGCGACAGAGGCGGATATTGCCGCGATTGGTGAGGCCTATCAGCGCATGGAAGCGGCGCCGACGCCGGAGGCGCTGTTGCAGCCGGATCTGGATTTCCATAGCCGGATTGCCGATGCGACGCACAATGATTTGCTGGCGAACCTGTGCAACATGTTGTCGGTGGCGATTGCCGAGGCGTTGAAGCATTCGAATCAGCGGCCGAATCTGCATGAGTTGGCGTTGCCTCGGCATAAGGCGATTTTGACGGCGATCGAGAATCGTGATGCCCTCGGTGCTCGGCATGCGACGTTGGTGCAGCTGGATGATGCGCGTAGTGCTTTGAGTGTTGTGCTTGGCGCTGAACTGACTTAAGGCTTGAGACTGCTTGCCCTCACCCTAGCCCTCCCGAAACGTCGGACCGCCCAGAGGTAGAGGGGACCGACCGGGGGATATTCGAGATTTACGCCGACTTGAACGATTTGTAGTGAATCCATAACCGACTCGACATCTCCAGTCGAACGATTTGCTGTGAATCCATAATCGACTCGGTATCTCAAGTCGAGTGATTTGCTTTAAAGCCATAATCAACTCGGTATCTCAGGTCGATGGATCAAGCCGCACACCTCGGTCAGTCCCCTCTCCCCCCGGGAGAGGGTTAGGGTGAGGGGCTCTTGATCTTCAGCCACAAAAAAAGCCGCAACCCAAAGGTTGCGGCTTTGTCGTTTCAGCCCTTCAGATCAATGCGCAAACAGCGAGTTACCCTTCTGCCCCGCCAGTTTCTCCGGCTTGATCAGGAACTTCGCCAGTGCCGGCAGCAGCCACAGCGCACCGAACATGTTCCACAGCAACATGAAGGTCAGCATCAGGCCCATGTCAGCCTGGAACTTGATCGCCGAGAAGATCCAGGTGCACACGCCAATCGCCAGGCACAGGCCGGTGAACAGCACGGCTTTACCGGTGGACTTCAGCGTCTGGTAATAGGCTTCCTGCAACGGCAAGCCAGCACGCAGGAAACTCTCCAGACGGCTGTAGATATAGATGCCGTAGTCGACACCAATCCCCACACCCAACGCCACCACCGGCAAGGTCGCAACCTTCACGCCGATGCCCATGAACGCCATCAGTGCGTTGCCGAGTACCGAGGTCAGTACCAGCGGCAGGACGATGCACAAGGTCGCCGCCCAAGAACGGAAGGTGATCATGCACATCACCGCCACGCAGATGTACACCAGAATCAGGATGGTCAGCTCAGCCTGTTTGATGACTTCGTTGGTGGCCGCTTCGATCCCGGCGTTACCGGCCGCGAGGATGAATTCCAGACCGTCCTTGTTGTTGTCCTTGGCGAATTCCTGCACCGCGTGAACTGCCCGATCGAGGGTTTCTGCCTTGTGATCGTTGAGGAACACCAGCACCGGCGCCAGCGAGCAACTGTTGTTGTACAGACCGTCAGCACGGGCAATCGAGTTGTTCAGCACGTCCGGGTTGCGCGACAGGGTTTCCCATTTCAGGTTGCCCTCGTTCATGCCCTTGATCATCTGCTTGGACACGGTCACCAGCGAGATCGCCGACTGCACGCCCTCGGTGTTCTGCATCTTCCACATCAACTGATCGATCGGCGCCATGGCTTCATAACGCGAGCAACCTTCAGCCTTGGTCTTGACCATTACCACCAATACGTCAGAGCTGGTGGAGTAATTGCTGATGATGAAATTGTTGTCCTTGTTGTAGCGCGAGTCCGGACGCAGCTCCGGCGCGCCCTGGTCGAGGTCACCGATTTTCAGGTTCTGGCTGTACCAGAGGCCGCCACCAAAGGCGATCAGCGCCAGCAGCACCGAGATGCGTGCGACTTTCGGGTTGGCGAAGTTCGACAGCAGGCGCCAGAACGGGTGTTCGCGATTAGCATCCTTCTTGCTCTTGGCGATCGCGCGTTTACTGATGCCGACATAGGAAATTGCCACCGGCAGCAGGATCAGGTTGGTGAACACGATCACCGCCACGCCGATCGACGCGCCGATGGCCAGTTCACGGATTACACCGATATCGATGATCAGCAGCGTGATGAAGCCCACCGCGTCGGCGAGAATCGCGATCATCCCCGGCAGGAACAGTTGCCGGAAGGTGCGCCGCGCCGCGGTCAATGCGTTGTCGGCCTCGCTGGATTGCAGGGCGATACCGTTGATCTTCTGCACGCCGTGGGAAATACCGATTGCGAAAATCAGGAACGGCACCAGCATCGAATACGGATCGAGCCCGAAACCGAAGAAGTGCATCAGACCAAGCTGCCAGACCACCGCCACCAGTGTCGTACTCAACACCGCAATGGTGCTGCGCACGCAGTTGGTGAACCACAACAGAAGGATCAGGGTGATGACGAAAGCGATGCCGAAGAACAACACCACCATCACCAGACCGTCGATCAGGTCGCCGACCTTCTTGGCGAAACCGACGATGTGGATTTTGACGTTAGGGTTCTGCGCTTCGAACTTGTTGCGGATCTTGTCTTCGAGTTCATGGGAGAACTTGCGATAGTCCAGCGCGAGCAACTTGCCCTGGTCTTCCGGGTCCGGGTAGGACTCCAGCAGCGGGATGTCGACGATGCTCGACTTGAAGTCGTTGGCCACCAGCCGCCCGACCTGGCCGGACTTGAGCACGTTGTTGCGCAGAAGGTCGAGGCTGTCCTGCGAGCCGTTGTAGCTCTGCGGGATCACTTCACCGCCGGCGAAACCCTCTTCGGTCACTTCGGTCCAGCGCACGCTCGGACTCCACAGCGACTTCAGCCCGGAGCGGTCAACGCCGGAGATGTAGAACACCTCGTCGTTGATCTGGCGCAGGGTCTCCATGTACTCCTTGGAGAAGATGTCACCGTCCTTGGCTTCCACCGAAATGCGCACGGTGTTACCGAGGTTGGCCAGATCGTTGCGGTGCTCCATCATCTTCTCGATGAACGGATGCTTGAGCGGGATCATTTTTTCGAAACTGGTCGACGGCCGAATCAGCGTGGCCTGCCAGAACAGGAAAATGCTCACCACCAGACAGATCAGGATCACGGCCGGGCGGTTGTTGAAGATCAGGCGCTCAAGAAACGTCGCCTTGTCCTGCTGAGGAGTGATCAAGGAAGTCATAGCCCCGCCTTCTTATTATTAACTTCGGCGCCGTTTGGCTGTGTGGTGTGAACGCCACCCTGCCCGGTCAGAATCAGGTTGCCGTCGCCGGCAGCGGTGACGGAAGACAGCGAGATGCGATCCGGGCGGTTGAACACGCTGAACGTTTCGCCGTTGTCGCTGCTGCTGATCACCGAACCGCCGTTGCCGACGATGACGATCGAACCGTCTTCAAGCAGGGTCGCGCCGGACAGGCCGAACTCCAGCGCACCGCGCGCGGCTTTCAGCTCGACCTGCTCCCAGTTGCTGCCAAAATCCGTGGAGCGATAAAGATTGCCGCGCAAGCCGTAAGCCAGCAGGGTTTGCGGTTGTGCCGTGCCGATCACACCGAACAGCGAGCCTTCGTACGGGCCTTCGAGTTTTTCCCAGGTCTGACCGTCGTCGGCGGAGCGGAACATACTGCCCGACTCGCCGACGATAAACAGACCGGCGTCCTTCACCGCCGCGATGGCGTTGAGGTGGAATTGATCTTCGTTGTCGAGGCGGTCGCTGACGTCTTCCCAGTTCTTGCCGCCATCGGTGGTTTCCAGCAGCGCGCCGTACGCGCCCACGGCAAGGCCGCTGTTGACGTCCTTGAACCAGACGTCGAGCAGCGGCGATTCACGTTTGAGGTCTTCGAATTGTTTGGTCCAGGTCAGACCGCCGTCTGCGCTGGCGAGGATTTGTGCGTCGTGACCGACCGCCCAGCCGTGCTTGTCATCGACGAAATACACCGCGGTCAGCAGTTGCCGGCTCGGCACCTTGGCCTGGGTCCAGGTCTTGCCCTGGTCATCGGAATAGAGAATGTGCCCGCGATCCCCGACCGCGACCAGACGCGCACCGGCGTGGACGACATCGAGAATCAGGCTTTTCGCCGCTTTGCTGGATTCGGTGGCATAGACCACGTCGGCAGGCGCCTCGGCGGCCATCAACGGTGCCGATAACGTGGCAAAGCCCAGCAGAGAGAGTGCTGTGGCCAGCAACGCGGTGTTGCGTAACGCCGGCGGGCGGCAACGACTCATAGACCTTCCCCTATTTATTATTGTTAGGCCATCTGGCCTTCAAGGGCGCCGCAAGTGTGCTCCGCTGATGGCTGCTCAGGAGCATAGTCCTGAAACCCGCAATCCAGAGCCACTTCGGAAGCTGGCTCATCCTATCGGGCTTTAGAAACGTCTGACAATCGGCGCCACGTTATCTTTTGTTAACCGCGCGGGATCAAGGTTCAGGGTGAATGTCCGGTCATTCGCCGAGGTAATGACGCGCCGAGAACTCGGGTTTGGCAACAACCGTCAAAAGTAGTCATCCTGCTTCAGTCTTTTGGCAGCCTCTTCTTCGAGAACCCGCGTTGACTGGACATCGCAGGGCATGGTCTCGAAGACATAACCCTTGGCCTCAGGAATGGCGATAACCGCTTGTTTTTCGCTGATCAATGCCGCTCTGGCGCCTTGTGGCATGCCGGGAATGGCGCAGTCTCGGGGATGAAGATGGAATGAGGAGAACACTAGTGTTTCTTGCAGCCCCTCATCCGCATGCGTGAGCGGAAACTCCCACATATATAGAAGGCTCAAGAACGTAAAAAAAGGCCCGCCCAGTACGATCATGCGCAAACTCCTGAATCTTATTTCGCTACGGCCCGGTTTGTATCCTCTTCCAAACTGAGGGGGTAGACGTAAATGCTTCAGCGGATCAACAGAGCTCTGCGCCAAAATGTTCAAAATCACGAACGCGCCAAAGGCCAGAATACCAAGTATCAGGGATGCAAAAAATGTCCATAAAAATACCGATATCACCACTCCTATAGCTTTCTGTGCGGCAGGGAACTGTCCAGCATCGGTTCGGGTGTAACTGACAATAAAGTTATCAGCCAAAATGCTCGAATATTGCCCGATACCGATAGCTATCAACGCAGTCAACAAGGTGAGCCACCAGATATTGGCCAGAAGTTTGGGAATCAGTTTGAAATATCTGATGAATAAAACTGACGAGCTGATAGAGATAATCGCCCATAACCCCCATCCGACCAGTTTGCTGATTGAACTACCGAAGGCTACCCAAAAGGTGAAGACGATCAGCAACAGGAAGGATCCAGCAGTCACGGCAGCCAGGTATTCATCAGTTCCCCACCAACCAAGGCTGTAATTGAGCTTCCACGGAAAATGTTTGAGCCTTGTTCGAATAAACAGCGGAGCCTTCATGTTGCGCCTGATTACTTCGAGAATCAGAGCGGCAATCAAATAGGTTGAAATGTAAACAAGCATCTTCCGTGAACACCCTTTCCTGAAAAAATGCCGACTTTATCTCACGGTCGGCGGTGATGTTCGATCAGATTTTCAGGTTCCCCGCAGCCTCTCTCTACAGCCAGAGGCCACCCGCCGTGGTCGTTTCACACCTCGCCCATCCATTGATCCATAAATTCTCTACGAGGACTTGCACGATCGGTATTATGGTATACCATCAGACGCACAGACACTCTCAATCCCTCAACGGAGCAGCTCATGAGTTTCGAAATTCGCAAGATCGTCAGCTATGTCGAAGAAACCTTCATCGAAGGCGGCAAAGCCACTGACAAGCCAGTGACCATGGTCGGCCTCGCCGTGGTGATGAAAAACCCTTGGGTGGGCAACGGTTTCGTCGAAGACCTCAAGCCGCAGATCCGCGCCAACTGCTCCGACCTCGGTGCGCTGATGGTTGAGCGTCTGGTCGGCATCATCGGCGGTGCGGAAAAGATCGAGGCCTACGGCAAGGCCGCTGTGGTCGGCGCTGACGGCGAGATCGAACACGCCTCCGCCGTGATCCACACCCTGCGCTTCGGCAACCACTACCGCGAAGCCGTCAACGCCAAGAGCTACCTGAGCTTCACCAACAAGCGCGGCGGTCCGGGCACTTCGATCCAGATCCCGATGATGCACAAGGACGACGAAGGTCAGCGTTCGCACTACATCACCCTGGAAATGCAGATCGAAGACGCGCCGCGCGCCGACGAAATCGTTGTCGTACTCGGCTGCGCCGACGGTGGTCGTCTGCACCCGCGCATCGGCAACCGCTACATCGATCTGGAAGAACTGGCCGCCGAAAAAGCCCAGTAACCACAATAAAAAGGCATTGCAGGAGCGCTCCATGATTCGGCTCACCGCTGAACTCACCCCGGCTGGCACCAGTTACCTGGCGACCGGCCAAGGCCAGCCCGTGGTTTTGATCCACGGCGTGGGCCTGAACAAAGAAATGTGGGGCGGGCAGATTGTCGGCCTGTCCAGCCAATATCAAGTGATCGCCTACGACATGCTCGGCCATGGCGCCAGCCCGCGACCGGCCAGCGGCACCAACCTGCTCGGTTACGCCGATCAGTTGCTGGAGCTGCTCGATCACCTGAATTTGCCACAGGCCGCAGTGATCGGTTTCTCCATGGGCGGTCTGGTCGCGCGGGCCTTTGCCCTGCATTACCCGCAGCGCCTGCAAAGCCTGGTGGTGTTGAACAGCGTGTTCAACCGCAGTGAAGAACAGCGTGCCGGTGTCATCGCTCGTACCGCGCAAGCGGCCGAACACGGCCCGGACGCCAATGCCGAAGCGGCGCTGTCACGCTGGTTCAGCCGCGAGTATCAGGCGGCCAATCCGGCGCAGATCGCCGCATTGCGCCAGACCCTCGCCAATAATGATCCGCAGGGTTACCTGACCACTTATGAATTGTTCGCCACCCAAGACATGTACCGCGCCGACGACCTGGGCAGCATTCAGGCGCCGACGCTGATCGCCACGGGCGAACTCGACCCCGGTTCGACCCCGGAAATGGCCGAGCAACTGGCACGACGCATCCCCGGTGCAAAGGTTGCCGTGCTGCCCGAGCAACGGCATATGATGCCCGTAGAGTCGCCGCGTCTGGTCAATCAGACGCTGCTGGAATTTCTCCAATTCGCACACTCCCGACAAAACCATATAAAGGGGATCGTTGCATGACACTCGCACGCTTCCAGATGTGCATCGGCGGAGAATGGGTCGACGCCCTCTCCGGGAAAACCTTCGAAAGCCTCAATCCGGCCACGGCGCAAGCCTGGGCCGAACTGCCTGACGCCGATGAGGCGGACGTCGAACGCGCCGTGCAATCGGCACAGACTGCTTTCGACAGCCCGGCGTGGCGCGGCCTGACCGCCACCGCACGCGGCAAGTTACTGCGCCGTCTCGGTGATTTGATCGCAGAGAACAAGGAACAACTGGCGCAGCTGGAAAGCCGCGACAACGGCAAGCTGATCCGCGAAACCCGTGGTCAGGTCAGCTATCTGCCGGAGTTTTTCCACTACACCGCCGGCCTTGCCGACAAGCTTGAAGGCGGCACGTTGCCGCTGGATAAGCCGGATTTGTTCGCTTACACCGTGCACGAAGCGATGGGCGTGGTCGCGGCGATCATTCCGTGGAACAGCCCGCTGTACCTGACCGCGATCAAACTCGCCCCGGCCCTGGCCGCCGGCAACACGATTGTGATCAAGCCGTCCGAACACGCCTCGGCAACCATTCTTGAGCTGGCGCGGCTGGCCCTCGAAGCGGGGATTCCGCCGGGTGTGGTCAACGTCGTCACCGGTTACGGCCCGAGTACTGGCGCCGCCCTCACCCGCCATCCGCTGATTCGCAAGATCGCCTTCACCGGCGGCGCGGCGACGGCGCGGCATGTGGTGCGCAGCAGCGCGGAGAACTTCGCCAAGCTGTCGCTGGAACTGGGCGGCAAGTCGCCGAACATCATCTTCGCCGACGCCGATCTGGACAGCGCGATCAACGGCGCGATTGCCGGGATCTATGCCGCCTCCGGGCAGAGTTGCGTGTCCGGTTCGCGCTTGCTGGTGCAGGATGAAATCTACGACGAATTCGTCAACCGACTGGTCGAGCGCGCCCAGCGCATTCGCATCGGTAATCCGCAGGAAGACAACAGCGAAATGGGCCCGATGGCCACCGCGCAGCAACTGGCGGTGGTCGAAGGTCTGGTTGCCGATGCTATCGCCGAGGGCGCGCGTTTGCGTACCGGCGGCAAGCGCCCAACGGATCTCGGCGAAGGCTGGTTCTACGAGCCAACGCTGTTCGAATGCGACCGCAATTCGATGAAGATCATGCAGGAAGAAGTCTTCGGCCCGGTGGCTTCGGTGATTCGTTTCAAGGATGAAGCCGAAGCGCTGGCGATTGCCAACGACTCGCAGTTCGGCCTGGCGGCCGGCATCTGGACCCGCGATCTCGGTCGCGCCCATCGCCTCGCTCGCGATGTGCGCTCGGGGATTATCTGGGTCAACACTTACCGCGCGGTGTCAGCGATGGCACCGATCGGCGGCTTCAAGAACAGTGGCTATGGACGCGAAAGCGGCATCGATTCGGTGCTGGCCTACACCGAACTGAAAACGGTGTGGATCAACCTCTCCCAGGCACCGATGCCTGATCCGTTTGTGATGCGCTAGGAGTCCTGCGAAATGATCGAACCCGGCATTTACAAAGACGTCATGAGCTCGTTCCCGTCCGGCGTCACGGTGGTTACTACCGTTGACCCGGAAGGCGGCATTGTCGGCATCACCGCCAGCGCCTTCAGCGCGCTATCAATTGACCCGGCGCTGGTGTTGTTCTGTCCCAACTATGCTTCCGACACGTATCCGGTGTTGCGCGACAGCAAGAAGTTCGCGATCCATTTGCTGTCAGCTGACCAGACTGCCGAGGCCTACGCCTTCGCCGGTAAGGGCAAGGACAAGGCCAAGGACATCGAGTGGCATCTGAGCGAGCTCGGTAACCCGATTCTGGCCAAGGCGACGGCGATCATCGAGTGCGAGTTGTGGCGGGAATACGATGGTGGTGATCACGCGATTATCGTTGGCGCGGTGAAGAACCTGATCCTGCCCGCGCAACCGGTGACGCCGATGATTTACCACAAAGGCAAGCTCGGGCCGTTGCCGACACTGGCCTGACGGATTCACACCACCCCCTGTAGGAGTGAGCCTGCTCGCGATTGGCGGACTGACATTCAACATTGATGTCGACTGATCCACCGCTATCGCGAGCAGGCTCACTCCTACAAGGGATTTGTGGTGACTGGAGGATTTATGAGTAACGAAAAGTACGAAAAAGGCCTGAAAATCCGCACTCAGGTACTCGGTGAAACCTACGTGCAGCGCTCAATCGATAACGCCGACGACTTCACCCGCCCCCTGCAGGAAATGGTCACCGAATACTGTTGGGGCCACGTCTGGGGACGCGAAGGCCTGTCGCTCAAGGAGCGCAGCATGATCAACCTGGCGATGATCTCGGCGCTCAACCGCCCGCACGAACTGAAACTGCATGTACGCGGCGCCTTGCGTAACGGCCTGAGTCGTGAGCAAATACGCGAAATTCTGCTTCAGGTCGGCATTTATTGCGGCGTTCCGGCAGCCGTGGACAGTTTCCGGCTGGCCCGTGAAGCCTTTGCCGAAGCCGACGCCGAAGCCTCAGTTAACCCCTCGGCTGTTTAGATGCCCGTCTGGCATGGACAGCCAACTTAAAGAGCGGACCCCATGAAACGCCAGCCCCTCGACGACAGCTTCAAGGTCAATCGCAACCCCGTTACCCTGCGCGAAATCGTGCTGGACAAACTGCGTAGCGCGATCATGAATTTTCAGCTCATGCCCGGTGATCGTCTGGTCGAGCGCGATCTGTGCGATCGCCTGGGCGTCAGCCGCACCTCCGTGCGTGAAGCCTTGCGTCACCTGGAATCCGAAGGCCTGGTCGAGTTCGCCGATGCCAAAGGTCCGCGTGTCGCCATCATCACATTGGCCGACGCCGTCGATATCTACGAACTGCGCTGCGTGCTTGAAGGTTTGATCGTGCAGCTGTTCACCCTGCGCGCCAAGGCCAAGGACATCAAAGCCCTGGAAAAAGCCCTCGACGACAATCGCAAAGCGTTGAAGGACGGCGAGTTGCAACAGGTCATCGACTCGGTGCAGGGCTTCTACGATGTGCTGCTCGAAGGCTCGGGCAACCATGTTGCGGCCACTCAGTTGCGTCAGTTGCAGGCGCGCATCAGCTACTTGCGCGCGACCTCGGTGTCCCAGGAAAACCGTCGCGGCGCGAGTAATCAGGAAATGGAAAAAATGGTCGCGGCGATCAAGAGCGGCGATCCGCTGGCGGCGCATCAGGCCTGTGTCGATCACGTTCGCGCAGCGGCTGCCGTGGCCCTCGACTATCTCAAGCGCAAACAGGAAGAAACCGGCGCTACGCCCGCGATCACCCTGCCGATCGCGCTGAAAGAACCACGCATAGGTCAATGACATGTTCAGCCCGAGCTTTTGCCCGAAATGCGGTGGCCCTGACCTCGGTCAGCAGATACCGCCGGGCGATACGCACGAGCGCCTGATGTGCCGCGGTTGCGGCTACATCCACTATGTAAACCCGAAGATCATCGCCGGCTGCATCATCGAGCAGGACGGCAAATACCTCTTGTGCCAACGGGCGATTCCCCCGCGCCCGGGCACTTGGACGCTGCCGGCCGGCTTCATGGAAAGCGGCGAGACCACCGAGCAAGCGGCGATCCGCGAAGTCTGGGAAGAAAGCGGCGTGCGTGCGGAAATCGTCTCGCCGTACTCGATTTTCAGCGTGCCGAAGATCAGCGAGGTGTACATCATCTTTCGTGCGATCGCGCAGGAGATCACCGGGCAGTACGGGCCTGAGACCATGGATTACAAATTCTTCGCGCCTGAAGACATTCCGTGGGAACAGATCTATTACCCGGCGATCCGGCAGATTCTTGAGCGCTATATCGAAGAGCGCCAGGCTGGGGTGTATGGGATTTACATGGGCAATGACGACAGCGGCAAGATCCACTTTATCCGCTGATCACGATCTGATCGTTCCCACGCTCCGCGTGGGAATGCCTCTTCGGACGCTCCGCGTTCGGCGTTGAAAGGGACGCGGAGCGTCCCGGGCTGCATTCCCACGCGGAGCGTGGGAACGATCAATACGCGGGGTTTGTGGTGTTGCTTAAGCTGGGGCGATACCTTCGACGATGATGATCTCCGCCCTCGCCCATTCCTCGCGATAACTTTTCGCTTCCTGATACGCCGCCGAGCGATAGCACGCCACCGCCTGCTCATAACTGTCGAATTCAATCACCACGCTGCGTTGCGGCGTCTCGCGCCCTTCCATCGCCTCGCTGCGCCCGCCTCTTGCCAGAAACTTCGCGCCAAACGCGGCGAAGGCTGCCGGCGCGCGCTGGGTGTATTGGCTGTAGTGATCGGCATCGGCTATATCCACATGAGCAATCCAGTACGCCTTCATAGTGACCTCTTTGTTGATTTTGTATTATGGTATACCAATATATTTCCAACGAACCCTGAGAGTCCAGCATGGCCTTCAACAGCATTGAAGAAATCATCGAAGATTATCGCCTCGGCAAAATGGTTTTGCTGGTCGATGACGAAGACCGCGAAAACGAAGGAGACCTGTTGCTGGCCGCCGACCGTTGCACGCCTGAGGCGATCAGCTTCATGGCCCGTGAAGCGCGCGGGCTGATTTGCCTGACGCTCACCGACGCCCACTGCCAGCGTCTGGGCCTGGAGCAAATGGTGCCGGCCAATGGCAGCGTGTTCAGCACCGCGTTCACCGTGTCGATTGAAGCGGCGGTTGGCGTGACCACCGGCATCTCGGCGGCTGATCGCGCCTGCACCGTGGCCGCCGCCGTCGCGCCAAATGCTCGCGCTGAAGACCTGGTGCAGCCGGGCCATATCTTTCCGCTACGCGCCAAGGAAGGTGGCGTGCTGACGCGTGCTGGGCATACCGAAGCCGGTTGTGATCTGGCTCGATTGGCCGGTTTTACCCCGGCCTCGGTGATTGTCGAGGTGATGAACGACGACGGCACCATGGCCCGTCGCCCGGATCTGGAAGTGTTCGCGCGCAAGCACGGGATCAAGATCGGCACCATCGCCGACCTGATCCACTATCGCCTGAGCACCGAGCACACCATCGAGCGGATTGGCGAACGCGAGCTGCCGACGGTGCATGGCACGTTCCGCTTGATCACCTTTGAGGATCGCATCGAGGGCGGCGTGCACATGGCGATGGTCATGGGCGATCTGCGCCGTGAAGAGCCGACGCTGGTGCGCGTGCACGTGATCGATCCACTGCGTGATCTGGTCGGCGCCGAGTACAGCGGGCCGAGCAACTGGACGCTGTGGGCGGCGCTGCAACGGGTCGCGGCTGAGGGGCATGGGGTTGTTGTGGTGCTGGCCAATCATGAGTCTTCGCAGGCGTTGCTGGAGCGCGTACCGCAATTGACCCAGCCGCCACGGCAGTTCAGCCGTTCGCAATCGCGGATTTATTCGGAGGTGGGGACTGGGGCGCAGATTTTGCAGAATCTGGGGGTGGGTAAGCTGCGGCATCTTGGGCCGCCACTCAAATACGCCGGGTTGACCGGGTATGACCTGGAAGTGGTCGAGAGCATCCCCTTCACCGAATAACCCACGACGAACACAAATCCAAATGTAGGAGTGAGCCTGCTCGCGATAGCGGTGTGTCAGTCAACATTATTGCTGAATGTCACACCGCTATCGCGAGCAGGCTCACTCCTACAGGGGGTTTGCATTTCAGATCCATTTCTTCGAACCACGAAAAAGGACAGCCGCCAGATAACCGGTAAGGCAAAGTGCTTGCACAAAGTTTGGAATACCATAATATGATATTCCATAGACCGGACACTCCAACGAACGTCCATCTACTGCTCCCGATAGGCGGGCAACAACGCAAGCCCGCTCAAAAACACAACAATGAGGGCGTGAACATGGTGTTGAACAAAGCTGCAACCGCGATCTTTTTTGCGGGACTGCTCAGCGTCACCGGCCAGGCTGCAATGGCTGCCGAAAGCGTGAACTTCGTCAGCTGGGGCGGAAGCACCCAGGACGCGCAGAAACAGGCCTGGGCCGATCCGTTCAGCAAGGCCAGCGGCATCACCGTCGTGCAGGATGGCCCGACCGACTACGGCAAACTGAAAGCCATGGTCGAGAGCGGCAACGTTCAGTGGGACGTGGTCGATGTCGAAGCCGACTTTGCCCTGCGCGCCGCCGCTGAAGGCCTGCTCGAACCCCTCGATTTCAAAGTCATCCAGCGCGACAAGATCGACCCGCGATTCGTTAGCGATCACGGTGTCGGCTCGTTCTTCTTCTCCTTCGTCCTCGGCTACAACGAGGGCAAACTCGGCGCCAACAAACCGCAGGACTGGAGCGCCCTGTTCGACACCAAAACCTGGCCCGGCAAACGCGCCCTGTACAAATGGCCAAGCCCCGGCGTGCTCGAATTGGCGCTGCTGGCCGACGGCGTGGCCGCCGACAAGCTCTACCCGCTGGATCTGGATCGCGCCTTCAAGAAACTCGACACCATCAAGAAAGACATCGTCTGGTGGGGCGGCGGCGCGCAGTCGCAGCAACTGCTGGCGTCCGGTGAAGCGAGCATGGGCCAGTTCTGGAACGGCCGCATTCATGCCCTGCAAGAAGACGGCGCACCGGTCGGTGTGAGCTGGAAACAGAACCTGGTCATGGCCGACATTCTGGTGATTCCAAAAGGCTCGAAAAACAAGGACGCGGCGATGAAGTTTCTCGCCGCCGCCAGCAGCGCCAAGGGCCAGGCCGACTTCTCCAACCTGACCGCCTACGCCCCGGTCAACCTCGACAGTGTGGAGCGTCTGGATTCGACGCTGGCCCCCAACCTGCCGACTGCCTACGCTAAGGATCAGATCACTCTAGATTTCGCGTACTGGGCCAAAAACGGCCAGGCCATCGCGACACGGTGGAACGAATGGCTGGTCAAATGAAAATGGCGGCCACCGCGTCCCGTCCCTCCACTGCCACCGGGAGCGCGACCTGCGCTGCCGGCTCGGCCCACGGAACCCAGGCGGTTGCGATGCAGCAAGCCCCGTCCCTCAAACAACGCTGGCGCGGCGCCGGCAACCTCGTACCAGCGCTGCTGTTCATCGGCCTGTTCTTTCTCGCGCCGTTGATTGGCCTGCTGTTGCGCGGCGTGCTCGAACCGACCCCGGGCCTCGGCAACTATGAACAACTTTTCGCCAACTCTGCTTATGCGCGAGTGCTGCTCAACACCTTTTCGGTGGCCGGGCTGGTGACACTGTTCAGCTTGCTGCTGGGCTTTCCGCTGGCCTGGGCGATCACCCTGGTGCCGCGCGGCTGGGGGCGCTGGATCCTCAACATCGTGCTGCTGTCGATGTGGACCAGCCTGCTCGCCCGCACCTATTCATGGCTGGTTTTGCTGCAAGCGTCGGGCGTGATCAACAAGGCTCTGATGGCGATGGGCATCATCGATCAGCCGCTGGAAATGGTCCATAACCTCACCGGCGTGGTGATCGGCATGAGTTACATCATGATCCCGTTCATCGTCCTGCCGTTGCAGGCAACCATGCAGGCCATTGACCCGATGATTCTGCAGGCCGGTTCGATCTGCGGCGCCAGTCCGTGGACCAACTTCTTCCGGGTGTTCCTGCCGCTGTGTCGGCCGGGTCTGGCCTCCGGTGGCTTGATGGTGTTCGTCATGTCGCTCGGTTACTACGTCACCCCGGCGCTGCTCGGCGGGGCGCAGAACATGATGCTGCCGGAGTTCATCATTCAGCAGGTGCAATCGTTCCTCAACTGGGGCCTGGCCAGTGCCGGCGCCGCGTTGCTGATCGCGATCACTTTGGTGCTGTTCTACTTCTACCTGAAGCTTCAGCCGGAATCCCCGGTTGGCGCCAGTAACGCGAGGTAAGCCGACATGCTCCTGACCCCCAATGCGATGAGCCGGCGCATGCGCTTCGGCTTGTATGCCACCACCGGGCTGATCGGTCTGTTCCTGCTGTTGCCGATCGTGTTTATCGTGCTGCTGTCGTTCGGCTCTTCGCAGTGGCTGGTGTTTCCGCCGCCGGGCTGGACGCTGAAATGGTACGGCCAGTTCTTCTCCAATCCCGACTGGATGAACGCTGCAGCGGCCAGCCTCAAGGTCGCTGTACTGACCACGATCTGCGCCGTGGCTCTCGGTTTGCCGACGGCGTTTGCGCTGGTGCGCGGACGTTTTCCCGGCCGGGAAATGCTCTACGGTCTGTTCACCCTGCCGATGATTGTGCCGTTGGTGATCATCGCCGTGGCGGTGTACGCGCTGTTCCTCAAGCTCGGTTACACCGGGACCATGTTCGCCTTCGTGGTCAGCCATGTGATTGTCGCGTTGCCGTTCACCATCATCTCGATCATCAACTCGCTGAAGCTGTTCGATCAGTCGATTGAAGACGCGGCGGTGATCTGCGGTGCCTCGCGCCTGCAAGCGGTGTTCAAGGTGACCTTCCCGGCGATCCGTCCGGGCATGGTCGCCGGCGCCCTCTTCGCCTTCCTCGTTTCGTGGGACGAAGTGGTGCTCAGCGTGATGATGGCCAGCCCCACCCTGCAAACCCTTCCCGTGAAAATGTGGACCACCCTGCGCCAGGACCTGACACCGGTGATCGCCGTCGCTTCGACGTTGCTGATCGGCTTGTCTGTTCTAGTCATGGTGATCGCCGCCGCATTGCGCCGGCGCAACGAAATCAGCGCCTGAGCGCCCAGGAGTACGACATGAGTGCCGTGATCAAAGACGCTTCCCAGCAGAACGACAAACCCCTGGTCAGCCTGCGCAACCTGAACAAACACTACGGCGACTTTGCCGCCGTCGACAACATCTCGCTGGACATCAAGGACGGTGAATTCCTCACCTTCCTCGGCTCCAGCGGCTCGGGCAAAAGCACCACACTATCGATGCTCGCCGGGTTTGAAACGCCGAGCAGCGGCGAGATCCTCGTCAACGGTCAATCGCTGGTGAATGTGCCGCCGCACAAGCGTGACATCGGCATGGTGTTCCAGCGCTATTCGCTGTTCCCGCATCTGTCGGTGCGCGACAACATTGCTTTTCCTTTGGCGATTCGCAAACTCGCAGCGGCTGAGCGCGACAAACGCGTCGATGCGATGCTGAAACTGGTGCAGCTTGAGCAGTTCGCGCATCGCCGCCCTTCGCAACTGTCTGGCGGCCAGCAACAACGTGTCGCCATCGCCCGGGCGCTGGTTTACGAACCACGCATTTTGCTGATGGACGAACCGCTCGGTGCGCTGGATAAAAAACTGCGCGAGGATTTGCAAGACGAACTGCGCCAACTGCATCGCCGTCTGGGCATCACCATTGTTTACGTGACCCACGACCAGGAAGAAGCCATGCGCTTGTCGCAACGCATCGCGATTTTCAGTCACGGCAAGATTGTGGGATTGGGCAGCGGTTACGACCTTTATCAGAATCCGCCGAATGCGTTTGTGGCGTCGTTTCTGGGCAACTCGAACTTCCTCAAGCTCAAGGCGCAGGGTAATGCGGCGGCTTCGTTTGAAGGACAGTCATTGTCGATTCGCCTGACCGCTGGGTTGCACACCGATCAGGATGTTTTGCTGATGGTGCGGCCGGAAAAGGCACTGGCGTTGAGCGTGGCGCAAGCAATCAGCGAACCGCTGCCGTCGGGTTGGAATGAGGTATCAGCGAAGGTTGTGGAAGTGTTGTTTCTGGGTGAGAGCCAGACGTGCAGCGTGGTCACTTCGGGCGGGACTTCGATGACAGTCAAGGCCTTGTCCGCTGCCGGCATGCCGCTCAAGGCCGGGGATCCGGTGCAGGTACGCTGGGCCACCGCTGATGCTTGCGTCTACACCGAATGGACCGAAAGCGACCTCAACAAAGCCGCCGGTTCTCACTGAAATCCCCTGTAGGAGCTGCCGCAGGCTGCGATCTTTTGATCTTGCCGTTAAAAACAAGATCAAAAGATCGCAGCCTCGTTTCACTCGACAGCTCCTACAGGAATGCATTGCAAATGTGGGAGCGAGCTTGCTCGCGAAGGGGCCGTGTCAGTCACCAGCAATGTTGAATGACACACCGCATTCGCGAGCAAGCTCGCTCCCACAGGGTCTGCCGTCATTTCAAGAATGTCCCCCTCAGGGCCACCCCAGCGTCGGGCTGCGGTGGCTCTTTTTTTTGCTCTCAAGGCGCGACCGTCACATCGCCCTGCCCACTCTCGGCCAGCGCTGCAGCGACAAACCCTTCAGCCTTCTTGCGCTCGACGAACGCCCGCACATACGCTGCGCCTGCCTCCCGCCCACGGGGCACCGCCATGGCCTGGCGAATCGCCGTGAACGCGCCGTCCAGCACGCGGTAACGCGCGTCGGCATCCGCGACTTTCTGCAATGGCTGACGGACACCGGCGGCGGCATCCAGGTGTTGCTCGATAAACAGGTCAACGGCACCCGCCGAGGTTTCGGCACGCTCCAATTGTGCGTGCTGCAGCGTGCGACTGAGGAACAGGTCGTAGGCTGCGCCTTTGCCAACGGCCAGTCGCAATCCTGGCTGATCGAGATCCTCGACGTTGCGATACGAGGCCTGCGCCTCGACCAGATAAGTCCCTTCAATGATCACGTACGGCTCGCTGAACGCAATCTGCGCCTCACGCACCGGCTCGATGGCGAGGAATGCCAGATTCCATACGCCCTCTTCCAACGCCGCGAAGACCTTGCCCGCCGCATCAAAGGTGCGCATCTCCAGTTCGACACCCAGCTCGGCAGCCAGCGCGATCGCCAAAGCCACCGAAACACCTTGCGGCGCACCATCTGCTCTGCGCTGCGCCAGCACCGGGTTACCGAAGTTGATGGCGGCATGCAGCACGCCGTCGGGCGCGAGATCGGCCATCACGGCCGGGGTGATTACACTCATCGTGTTGCTCCCTGATTGGATAAGAAATCAGTGTGTGTCGTGACTGACAACTGTCGAGGACACAACACCCAGCGGGTAAGCCTTATGTCGGTGCCTGACAGGCACTCAAATGTTCCAGCGCCCGACGCGTCACCGCATCAATGTAAGCCGCGTCACCATAGACCCGCGCCAGCAGAATCGCCCCCTCGTAATCCGCCACCCATTGTCGAGCGGTCAGCAAGGCTTGTCCCTCATCGACCTCGCCTTCCAGCAAATGCGCAAACGCCTTGGCCCATGCATCGAAAAAACCGCGAATCGGCTCCAGCAATTCACTTTTACCGTACGCCGCATCGACCGCCACCACGCCCATCAGGCAACCAATCGAGTCATCCTGAAACAGCCGCGCAGCCTTGCGGCCCATTTTGCTCAGGCGTTCTTGTGGCGTGAGTTTTTCGTCGAAGGCCACGGCAAACAAGGTCTGGTTGATGACCTGATGCGTCCAGTCGAGCACGTCACGCAGCAAGGCCTCCTTGTTCGGATAGTGGTGATAGAACGAAGCCTTGGTAAAGCCGCAAGCGGACGCAAGCACGTCCATGGTGGTGCCATGATAGCCAAGGCGCTTGAAGGTATTGGCGCACCGCAGAAGCAGCTCTTCACGGGGGATTTTCAACGGTCGCACGAGTATTTCCTGATCCGGATAACTGGCGGTGATTCTATGACATAAGCCTGCCCTTCTCAATTTGACGGTTACCAACTGTTCGTTTAGTTTCTATTTACCGAACGGATGGTCAGTAACTGGCCGCCGACAAAAAATCAGGGAGAGCAGAGATGAACGAAGCCAACAGTGGCCCCGGCCGAGTCACCCGCGAACAACGCGGTCAGTTGTTTTTGATCGGTCTGGATCGCGCCGGCAAACGCAACGCATTCGACAGTGCAATGCTGACGGACCTGGCATTGGCCATCGGCGAGTATGAGCGCAATGACGAACTGCGCTGCGCCGTGCTGTTCGCCCATGGCGAGCACTTCACTGCGGGTCTGGACTTGATGGAACTGACGCCAAAACTGGTGTCAGGCGCCTTCAAGTATCCTGAAGAAGGCATCGACCCATGGGGCGTTTCCAAACCGCGCAGGCGTAAACCGGTGGTGGTTGCCATTGAAGGCATTTGCTGGACGGCGGGCATCGAATTGATGCTCAACGCCGACATCAGCATTGCCGCCACCAATGCCCGTTTCGCTCATCTGGAAGTGTTGCGCGGGATCTCACCCGCCGGCGGTTCCACCGTGCGCTTCACCCGCGCAGCGGGCTGGACCGCCGCCATGCGCTACATGCTCACGGGGGAAGAGTTCGATGCCACTGCCGCCCTGCACATGCGCCTGCTGACCGAAGTGGTCGCACCCGGCCAGACTCTGGCACGCGCCATCGAATACGCCGAATGCATTGCCAAGGCTGCGCCTCTGGCGATTCAGGCGACGCTGCAATCGGCGTTTCTGGCGCAGGATCAGGGAGACGATGTGGCACTGTCGAAGCTTGATGAACAACTGCTGGCCCTGATCAAAACCGAGGATGTCCGCGAAGGCGTCATGGCGATGATGCAAAAGCGCGAACCGCAGTTCAAAGGTCGCTGAAGGCTTTGCTCAACTCACTCGGAACAATTTCATGAACACCATGGCCGCAGCCTTCACCGAATCGATCCAGAGACAGGACATCGCCCTCATTGCCCGCGATGGTTATCCGTTGTCAGCCAAGCGCTACAGCGCGCCGGGCGCGGTCAAAGGCAACCTGATCATGGCCGGCGCCACCGGGGTGCAACAGCGTTTTTATCGGCGCTTTGCCGAGCATGCAGCGCGTCAGGGCTTCAATGTCCTGACCCTCGATTACCGGGGCATCGGTGAATCGAAGCCGGCTTCCCTCAAAGGCTTTGAGATGTCTTATCTGGATTGGGCTTATCAGGATCTGGCGGCGGCAGTGGACCTGCTAAGCCAGGAAGCGTTGCCGTTGTATTGGGTCGGCCATTCGTTTGGTGGTCACGCGATTGGTCTGTTGCCCAATCACCCCGCCCTGACAGCTTGCTACACCCTGGGCAGTGGCGCGGGGTGGAGCGGCTGGATGTCCCGAACCGAGGCCTGGAAAATCCGTCTGATGTGGACGTTTGTGCTGCCGGTGATTGTCGCCCGCAAAGGCTACATGGCCTGGAGCATGCTGGGCATGGGCGATGATTTGCCGCTGGGCGTTTACAACGACTGGAAACGCTGGTGCAAATTCCCCCACTACTACTTCGACGACCCCCAGATGAGCCATCTGCATGCGCTCTACGCCGAGGTCACAACGCCATGCGTTTTCGCCACGTCGGTCGATGATCCGTGGGCGCCACCGCGTTCGCGCGATGCGTTTGTCAAAGCCATGGTGAATGCACCGCTGACATTGCTGGATCTGCAGCCGCCACTGGGCAGCAAACCGTACGGGCACATGGGTTACTTCCGCGAAAGCGCACAGCCGTTGTGGGATGAGGTGCTTGATTGGCTGCAAAGCGCCCCTGCACACACCACATAACTTGTAGGAGCTGCCGCAGGCTGCGATCTGTTGATCTTGCTGTTAAAAACAAGATCAACAGATCGCAGCCTCGTTTCACTCGACAGCTCCTACAGGAGTGCATTCCAACTGTGGGAGCGAGCCTGCTCGCGAATGCGCTGTGTCATTCAATGTTGATGTTGACTGACACGGCGTCTTCGCGAGCGAGCTCCCACAGAGGGTTTATGGTGTTTAGGTGATCGGGGAATAGCCTTCGATGTCGTCGGGCCAGGCGGTGAGGATTTCGAAGCCCGTCTCCGTCACCGCCACCATATGCTCCCACTGCGCTGACAACGAGCCATCCTTGGTCAGCACCGTCCAGCCATCCGGCATGTTTTTCACATGACGTTTACCGGCATTGAGCATCGGCTCCACGGTAAAAATCATCCCGGCCTTGAGCTTCATGCCCTGATCGGGAAAGCCGTAATGCAGGATTTGCGGCTCATCGTGATAGACCTTGCCGATCCCGTGCCCGCAATACTCACGCACGACGCTGAAGCCTTCCTTTTCCGCCAACGTCTGGATCGCGTGGCCGATATCGCCCAAGGTGGCGCCCGGCTTGACCACGCGAATCCCCGCGCACATGGCGTCATAGGTAGTCTTGATCAGATGCTGCGCCTCGGGTGTTGCCTCACCGACCACGTACATGCGGCTGGTGTCGCCGAACCAGCCGTCCTTGATCACCGCGATGTCGAGGTTGACGATGTCGCCATCCTTCAACGGCGTGCCCGACGGAATGCCGTGACAGACCACATCATTGACCGAGGCGCAGACGGTTTTCGGAAAACCGTGATAGCCGACGTTGGCCGGCACGGCTTTCTGCACGTTGACGATGTAGTCGTTGCACAGTTGATCGAGCTGATCAGTGGTGACGCCCGCCTTGACGTGTGGCACTAGCATCGCCAGCACTTCAGCGGCGAGTTTGCCGGCAGCGCGAGATTGCGCGATGTCGGCCGGGGTGTTGATCTTGATCTGGTTTCTCATGCGCTGACGGCTTCCTGAGTCAGTTGTTGCAGATCCAGCCCGCCGTTCTGTTCGGCGCGGATCAGCAAGCGGCAAATGGCGCTGTGGTCGAGGTTGGGATGCAGTTCGGCGAGCATGCCGATGCGCATCCAGTGCTCGGCCTGCGCGTTGATCGAGCGGCTGAGGGCGTTGCTGGAGATACGCAGGTTCTCGTGCATGTCCTCTGAAATCTTTACGATGCCCATATATGGATCCGATACGATGTGTATATGGAACGTATATTAGCCAAGCCTTATGCGAAATTGCAAATTAACCCAGCGCCGCGTCGAAAAACGATGAGATGAGCCGACTGGAACGCCGCTCGGCCAGACAATACAAATACGTTTCCGTAAACAGCTCCTCGCCTTCGATTCTGATCGTGCGTATTTTGGGGTCAGCAATAAACTCCGCTTCCGACACCACACCCAACCCCAACCCACGCACCACCGCTTCCCGCAACGCCTCACGACTGCCGATTTCCATGGCAATGCGCGGTTTGACCTGCGCGGCAATCAGCGCCTGTTCCAGTACCAGCCGCGTGGTCGAGCCGGGTTCGCGTTGCAGCAAACGCTGCCCTTCCAGTGCCTCCAGCCGCACGCTGCCACGATTGGCCAGCGGATGCTCATGGTGCGCAAACAAGATGATTGCGTGCCGCGCATAACGCACTGAACTCAACGCCGGATCATCCTGACGCCCAGCCAACACGGCGATATCTGTCACGTAATTTTCCAGATCCGACAACACTTGCGCCGAGTTGCCGACGCGGATCGACACGTCGATGTTCGGATGCTGTTGCAAATAACTGTCGACCATCTCGATCACATGAAACGGCCCCACCGCACCGACCTTGAGCTGGCCGCTGTCGAGCCGCCCGGAATCACGCATCAGGTTATGCGCTTCCAGTTCCAGCAGGGCGATGCGCTGAGCGATAGGCAGCAGTTGCCGACCCACATCCGACAACTCGATCCGCCGCCCACGCCGGTGGAAAAGCTCAACATTGTGCTGACGTTCCAAGGCCTGCACCTGAGTGGTCAGGGTCGGTTGGCTCAAGCCTGACGCCCGCGCCCCGGCACTGAAACTGCCGTGGCGGGCGACGGCGAGAAAGGCCCGCAACTTAGCGCTCGACATCCATAGACTCCATCAATAGTTAACTGCCGTTTCCCATATTGAATTGATTGAATGACTGTCACGTGACAGACCTAGCCTGTGGCAACTCCCAACCACACCGTGGAATGCCATGAAAACAATTAACCAGTTTCTGCGTGCCGCCAGCCTTGCCGTACTTGCCTTGAGTGCCAGCCAGGTCTGGGCCAAGGACAAACTGACCATTGGCCTGATCCCTTCGGAAGACTCCCAAGCGATGATCGAATCGAGCAAACAAGTGCTCGACGATCTGCAAGCCAAAATCGGCATGCCGGTGGTGCCGTTCGTGGCCACCGACTACAACGGCATCATCGAAGCGCTGCGCTCGGGCAAACTCGACGTCGCGTACCTCGGGCCGTTCTCCTACGTGCTGGCGACCTCGGTGGCGGACGTCGAAGCGTTCTCGGTGGCGGTGACCAAGAAGACCGGCCAGAGCGCTTACAAAAGCGTGATTCTGGCACGCAAGGACAGCGGCATTCATTCGCTGGCCGACCTCAAGGGCCATACATTCGCGTTCGTCGACCCGAGTTCGGCATCCGGTCATCTGTTCCCGAAAGCAGGATTGGAGCAGGCAGGGTTCGCCCCGGACACGCTGTTCAAACGGGTGATTTTCTCCGGTTCCCACGACGCCAGTATCCTCGCGGTCGAGAACAAGAAAGTCGACGCCGCCGCCGTGGCTGACCGCATCTTTGCCAGCGCCGTGGCCAAAGGTGTGGTCAAGCAGGATGACTTCGAAATTGTCTGGAGTTCCAGGCCGATCCCCGAATCGCCGATGGTCTGGCGCAAGGCGCTCGATCCGCAACTGAAGAAGAAAATCGCCGACGCGCTGGCTTCGATCAAGGACGTGCCGTGGGGTGATCAGGGCGTGCTCAATGGCTTCCAGCCCACCACCGACGCGTCCTATGACGTGGTACGCGAAACCGCCAAGGTGCTCGATCTCGATTTGCGGAGCATGAAATGATCAGCATCCGTCAATTGACCAAGCATTACGGCAGCAACCCGGTGTTGCGCGGCATCGACCTTGACGTCGCTGCGGGCGAATTCGTCGTGGTGCTCGGTCAGTCGGGCGCCGGCAAATCGACTTTGCTGCGTTGCATCAATCGCTTGGCGCAGGCCGACAGCGGCACGTTGAACGTGGCCGGCATCGACGCCCTCGCCTGCCCTGATACCAGCGTTTTGCGCCGTGAAGTCGCGATGATTTTTCAGCACCACAACGTCGTGCCGCGCCTGAGCGTATTGAAGAATGTGCTGACCGGGCGCCTCGGTTCCGTCGGCACCCTCGCCTCGATTCTGCAACTGTTTCGCCGTGACGATGTGGCGCTGGCAATGCAATGCCTGGAGCGCGTCGAACTGGCGCACAAGGCTGGTGAGCGCACCGATTCGCTGTCCGGCGGGCAGAAGCAGCGCGTCGGCATTGCCCGCGCCTTGGCGCAGCGGCCGCAGGTGATTCTGGCCGATGAGCCGATCGCCAGCCTCGACCCGAAAACCGCGCGACTGATGTTGCAGTACCTGCGCGATGCCACCCGCGAACTGGGCATCACCGTGCTGTGCAATCTGCATCAGGTCGAATACGCCCGCGAGTTTGGCGACCGCGTGGTCGGCCTCGCTCACGGCAGTCTGGTGTTCGATGGCCAAGCGTCGAGCATGACCGAAGCGGATCTGGCGCGAATCTATCCGGGGCAATCCACAGAGTTCTCCGCTGACATCCCGACGCCCACCCTGTCCTACCGCGCTGCCTCGAGGGCCTGAACATGCAATCGCAAAACTATCAGTGGGTCGGCGATCGTCCGCGTGGCCCGCGCAGTTGGCTGACTACGGGCGCCGTCGTCCTGATTGTGCTGTGGACACTGAACTGGAGCGCGCAAGGTGCTCAACTCAGTCTCGGAGAACTTGCAGCGGGATTGCCGCAAATCGGTGATTTCCTTTCACGCACCTTCCCACCGGACCTGAGCATTCTTCCGCGTCTGGTCGCGCCAGCGGTGGAAACCTTGCAGATCGCCATTTGGGGCACCCTGCTCGGCGTGTTGCTGGCGATTCCGCTGTCGTTTCTCGCGGCGCGTAATCTGAGCCGCAATCGTTGGCTGTTTCACACCACGCGTCAGGCGCTGAATTTCACCCGCAGCATCAACGAACTGATCCTCGCGCTGATCTTTGTCTCGGCGGTCGGCCTCGGCCCGTTCCCCGGTGTATTGGCATTGGCGCTGCATGGCCTGGGCATGCTCGGCAAGTTCTTCGCCGAGAGCATCGAAGAGATCGACCAAGGCCCGATTGAAGCGCTGCAAGCGACCGGTGCCCGGCCGCTACAGGTGATCGTGTTTGGCGTTTTGCCGCAAGTCATCACCGCGTGGATTGCCGTGATTCTGTACCGCTTCGAGGTCAACCTGCGCTCGGCCACGGTGCTCGGCATGGTCGGCGCTGGTGGCTTGGGTTTCGAACTGGTGAGCAGTCTGAAGTTGTTCAAATATCAGGAAACCGCGACCTGCATCATCGTTATCACCTTCATGGTGATCGTCGCCGACGCCATCTCCAGTCGCCTGCGCGCGGCTATCCAGAGCGGTTCGGCGCGCTAGCGCAAAGCGGCTATCGGCTGAGCCGATTCAAACCTGCGATTTATCGATTTGTACCGTTGTCGACCGCCATCGAGTATGTGGCCACACGACAACAACAAGAAGGATCCACCATGACTGCCCGTTTTCAGAACCCCGTCGATACCCGCTTCGGCTGGGGCAGCCTGCAAGACCTCGCCGCCATCACCGAGCAACAGCGCGTCGCCCTCGTAACCTTCCCTGAAGCCCGAGGGCTGGGCTTGGTGGACCGTTTGCAACGCTTGCTCGGCGAACGTCTGATCTACATTGTCGAAGACGTCCAGCCCAACCCCGACGTCGGCCATCTGCGCAGCACTTACGAGCATTTCTGGCAGCACGCCGGCGAATGTGACGTGGTACTCGCCGTGGGTGGCGGCAGCGCCATCGACACCGCCAAAGCGTTGATCGTCGGCACCGAATCCGGGCATTTCGATGAACTGTTGGCGCTGCTGGCGGCCGGCAAACCGTTCACCCCGGCACGCTGCAAACAGTTGATCGCCGCGCCGACCACCGCCGGCACCGGCAGCGAAGTCACGCCGTGGGCGACGATCTGGGACAGCGCCAGCCAGAAGAAATACTCGCTGCACCTGGATTGCACCTGGCCGCGCGTGGCGATTATTGATCCGCAATTGATGCTCACCGTGCCGGCCAGCGTCACCGTGTCCACCGGTCTCGATGCGTTGTCCCACGCGCTGGAAGCGATCTGGAACGTCAACGCCAACCCGGTCTCCGACACTTTCGCCATTTCTGCGATTGAGGACATTCTCGAATGCCTGCCCCGTTTGCACAAAGACCTGTCGAGCCAAGAGTTGCGCACGCGCATGGCACTGGCCGCACTCAAGGCCGGGCTGGCGTTTTCCAACACCAAAACCGCGCTGGCGCATTCGATTTCCTATGAGATGACCTTGCGCCACGGCTTGCCCCACGGCATCGCCTGCTCTTTCACCCTGCCGTTGGTGCTCGGCTTGGCTTGGGGTCATGACGCAACACGTGACCGCGTCCTGCAACGGGTATTCGGCGAAGATCTGCTCACTGCGCAACAGCAATTGCGCGAGTTCCTGCACAGCCTCGGGGTGAAGACCGAGTTTGCCGATTACGGCGTCTCGGCCAAGGACGCCGAAGACATCATCCACCTCGCGATGCAGGGCGCGCGCGGCAAGAACTTCATCGGTTCACAAGCCGCCTGACCTCGCCCGCAACCTGAACGACCCAAGCACAGCCGGCGGCGTACAACGCCGCGGTGATTTCCTGCCGCACCAAAAAAGAGTGCACCCGCCGACGACAAACGGCGGGAACCCACAACAATAAGGAAAAGATCATGAATCGTGCCGAAACAATGCCTGGTCTCGCCGTCCGTTCTGCCTCGTTCCGGGTCGCCCAGTGGCGCATGCTGCTGGCGGCGATGTTCTGTTACCTGTTTTTCTACACCGGTCGGCAGACCTTCGGTTTTGCCATTCCGGGGATTCAGGCCGAGTTCGGTTTGAGCAAGGAAACCCTCGGCTGGGCCTCTGCGGCGATGCTCTGGGCCTACGCGATTGGTCAGGCAATCAACGGCAACCTCGCCGACAAGTTCGGTGGCCGGCGCATCATGACCCTCGGCGCAGTGCTGTCCTGCGCGGCGAACTGGGTGACCAGTTTTGCCGGCGGTTTCACCAGTTTGATCCTGCCGTGGGGCGTCAACGGCTACTTTCAGGCCTTGGGCTGGGCGCCGGGCGGTCGGTTGATTGCGAATTGGTGGGCGGCGGGCGAGCGCGGCAAGGTCTATGGTTTCTACACTTTCGCCGCCGGTTGCGCGTCGATTCTGTCGTACGTCACCTCCATCGTCGTGCTCGAAGTGCTGCAACTGGAATGGCGCTGGATCTTCCGTTTGCCGGTGCTGCTGATGCTCGCCGGCGGGATCATTTTCTATCTGGTTGCCCGCGAACGGCCGCAGGATCTGGGCTTCGAACCGGTAGGTGATACTGGCGTGGCCAACGCCGACGACAAACATCAGGAAGCCGCGCATGGCGAAGTCGAGTCCTCGGCTCAACGCTATAAAGCCGTGCTGAAAAATCCCCGGCTGCTGATCGCCGCGCTGTCACTGGGCTTTCAAAACGCGGCGCGCTACGGCTTGATCGTTTGGGTACCGGTGCACTTTCTCGGCGCTGACTGGAAAAGCGGTGACGGCATGATCGATCCGAAATGGATCACCGTCGCCCTCCCCGTCGGCATGGCAGTCGGTGCACTGAGCAACGGCTGGGTGTCGGACAAGTTGTTCGGCTCCAAGCGGTATCTGGCGATCATGCTCTACATGTTCCTCGGCGCCGCGACCAGCCTGTGGATGTGGAGCCTGCCGCCGCACAGCGTGATCGGCCTGGTGGCGTTGTTCCTTTGTGGCTTCTTCGTTTATGGCCCGGCGTCGAGTTTCTGGGCACTGTGCCCGGATCTGGTCGGTGCCAAACGCGCCGGTACGGCGACCGGGATCATGAATTTTTCGTCCTACCTGTTCGCCGGATTGGCCGAGCCACTGATCGGGCGTCTGCTTGACACCACGGCAAACACGTCTCTCATCTTCATAGTGGTCACCAGCGCCTGCCTGTGCAGCGCGGCAGTGGCCTTGTTCATTCGACGCTGACGGGGCTTGCATGTACCAGTATCACAAGTGGTTGCGTTCGTTCCATGCGGTGGCCAAGACCGGCAGTTTTACCCTTGCTGCCGAGTTTCTCAGCGTCGGTCAGCCGACCGTCAGCGAGCAGGTCAACGCGCTGGAAAACACCTTCTCGGTCGAGCTGTTCCATCGGCGTGGACGCTACATCGAGATGAGTGCAGCCGGACACAAGCTCTACGCCATCACCCAAGGCCTGTTCGGTCAGGAGGATGAGGCCGTGCAGCTGTTGCAGAGTTTCAAGCAGCGCAAGACCGGCATGTTGCGCCTCGGCGCAGTGTCGCCGCCGATTGCGATGAACCTGACGTATGAGCTGATGCAGCGCCACCCGGATATCGAACTGGAAACCTCGTTTTCTTCGGAAAAGGACACCCTGGCGCGGCTGTTCAACTTCGACATCGACGTGGCGATTCTGGCGCTTTCGGAATTCGATGAGCGCTTCCATACGCGGCTGTATCACCGTTATCCGATCATCGCTGTGGTGCGCGATGACCATCCGTGGGCCAGTCAGGCGCAGGTACACATCAACGAAATCAGCCGCGAAAAATGGGTGATGCGCGAGCAAAGTGCGCGCACCCGCCAACTGGTGGAAGAAAGCTGCAAGCGCCTCGACATCGAGCTCAATTGCGTCATGCAACTCAACAGCCGCGAAGCCATCGTGCACGCCATCGTCAAGGGCATCGGCATCGGGTTTGTCTCGGCCGTCGAGTACGCCGAAACACCCGGCACCACCCCGATCACCTTTGTCGGCCACCCGTTCTTTATCGAATACCACCTGTGCTGCCTCGGTATCCGCAGGAACCGGCCAGTAATTGCCGAACTGTTTGATGCGAATCCACCGCTGACCTGATCAGCACTGACCCTTGAACCGCCTACCTCATCACCGAGGGACGGTCCACGCTTACCTGAAAACGGAGATTGACCATGCAGTACCAACAACCGACTCACCTGCAAGCCGCGATCCTCGACTGGGCCGGCACCGTTGTCGATTTCGGCTCGTTTGCACCGACGCAGATATTCGTCGAGGCCTTTGCCGAGTTCGGCGTCGCCGTGTCGCTGGAAGAAGCGCGCGGGCCGATGGGCATGGGCAAGTGGGATCACATCCGCACCCTGTGCAACCTGCCGCAGATTGCCGAGCGTTATCGTGCGGCGTTCGACCGCTTGCCGAGCGATGACGATGTGACGGCGATCTACGAGCGCTTCATGCCGTTGCAAATCGAGAAAATCGCCCTGCATTCGGCGTTGATCCCGGGCGCACTCGAAGCCATTGCGGCGTTGCGCAACAAAGGTTTGAAAATCGGCTCGTGCTCCGGTTATCCGGCGGTGGTGATGGCCAAGGTCGTCGAACTGGCGCGGGAAAATGGCTACGTCGCTGATCATGTCGTCGCCACCGATGAGGTGCCGAATGGCCGGCCATATCCGGCGCAGGCATTGGCTAACGTGATTGCCTTGGGCATCGATGACGTGGCAGCTTGCGTCAAGGTCGACGACACCTGGCCGGGGATTCTCGAAGGGCGCGCCGCCGGTATGTGGACGGTGGCGTTGACCTGTTCCGGCAACGCACTGGGCCTGACCTATGAGCAATACAAGGCGTTGCCGTCGGATCGACTGGCAGAGGAACGTGCGCGGATCGGCAAGATGTTCGCGCCTTCACGTCCGCACTACCTGATCGAAACCATCGCCGAACTGCCTGAGGTCATCGACGACATCAACGCACGCCTGGCGCGCGGCGAAACCCCGCAAGCCTGCTGACGCATCCCCCTTACCCCTGATCGTTCCCACGCTCCGCGTGGGAATGCAGCCCGTGACGCTCCGCGTCACTGGACGCGGAGCGTCCCTAGAGGCATTACCACGCGGAGCGTGGGAACGATCAGTTCGCGGCATTGCCAAATCGCGGGCAAAAAAAAGCTGCCAAAACCGGCAGCAAAAACTTTAAGAACACGCGATGTATTGGCCTCAGCATAGACGCCGGATAATGACAGTGTCATGACAGCCGAAAATTCATTCAACCGCCCCTGCCCCGTCATCAGGATGTCATCAAGATCACGGCAGAATCCTCGCAAACCGTCTTGAGCCTCGCGACGGATGCTCTGCAAGGATTCCCATGAAAGACGACGCCTCGCTGTTTGCCGCCATCGACCTGGGTTCGAATGCCTTTCGCCTGATGATCGGCCAATCGGTGCGCTGTCGAAAGGGCTTGCAGATTCAGGAAGTGAAAACCTTGCGCGAACCGGTGCGTCTGGCCGAGGGTTTTGACGGCGGCGTGCTGGATGCGTTGGCACTGGATCGTGGCTGGCAGGCGTTGGCGCGGTTCGGTAAAAAACTGCGCGGTTTCGAGGCCGGCCGGGTTCGTGCGGTGGCGACCAGCGCCGTACGCGAGGCCGATAACGCGCAACTGTTTCTGGCCAGTGCCGAACGGCATCTGGGCTTTCCCATCGATGTCATTTGCGGCCATGAAGAGGCGCGGCTGGTCTATGCCGGCGTGACTCACGCCTTGCCGAGCGCCGCAGACATGCGCCTGGTGGTCGACATCGGTGGCGGCTCCACCGAGCTGATCCTCGGCCAGGGTTCACAGCCGTTGCTCACCGAAAGCATCGCCATCGGCAGCGGCACGCTGAGCACGCGGTTCTTTCGCGGCGGTGATCTGTCCGCCGGCGCGCTACAGGAAGCCGAACGCTTCGCCATCCTGCAGTTTGAAAGAGTTGCACGACGCTACCGTGCTCAGGGCTGGCAGCAGACCATCGGTTCCTCCGGCACCGCACGCATGCTCGCCAAAGTGCTCAAGGCCAATCGTCTCAACGACTTCGGTCAGGACGGCATCACCTACGGCGGGCTGCTGCGCCTGTCGCTGCTTTTGCTGAAAGTGAACAACGTGCACCAGCTCAAGCTCGCCGGCCTGCAACCCCATCGCCAAAGCATTCTGCCTGGTGGGCTGGTGTTGATGCTGGCGGCCTTCAAAGTGTTCGGCATTGCGCAGATGGTGCCCTCCGAACCGGGCCTGCGTTTAGGCGTGCTGCACGGTTTGATGAGCCAACACTAATCCTCGCCACGGCAGATTCGTCTCCCCTTCAGCGGCTCGATCGACTACCATGCCGCCGCCGGTTCCCGAACGGGAATAATAGGGAATCCGAGGTGCTTGCTCAGCACTGATCGGAACTGCCCCCGCAACTGTAGGTGCCGAGCCTGCTCCACGACTGCCACTGGGTGAATCCCGGGAAGGCCGGAGCCAGGCGATGACGCATCAGTCAGGAGACCTGCCGGCACAGTGACTACTAACCGGCGGGGTGTCCGGGAAGGACATCGTGCCGTGCGCGTCTTTGTTTGATGACCGGCCTTGCGCTGTTTTCCTGACCGCGTTCGATGGTGTGTTTCCAGACCGTACTCTCCCGCTCCCCGTACGGTTCCCTCGGAGACTGCCCCATGCTGCTGCCCCGCATCGCCACCCTCATCACCGGCCTGACCCTTGGCGCCTTGGCGCAGGCGGCCCCGACGGTGTATCCGCTGACGGTCGAGAACTGCGGCAGCACCCTGACCTTCCAACACGCACCGACGCGCACCGTGACCATCGGCCAGGCCGGCACGGAAATGCTCTACGCCATGGGCCTGGGCGACAAAGTCGTCGGCACCTCGCTGTGGTTCAACAATGTGCTGGCCAAGTACAAGCCGCAGGACGACAAGATCGAGCGTCTGGCCGATAACGAACCGAGTTTTGAAGCGGTCATCGGCAAGCGCCCGGAACTGGTCGCCGTGGAGCTGGAATGGATGGTCGGCCCGCAAGGCGCGGTCGGCACCCGCGAGCAGTTTCATGAATTGAAGATTCCGACGTACCTGCTGCCCTCCGATTGCGAAGCCAAGGACAACCTCGTTGGCGCCGACGGCACGCGGCTGGCACCGTTTCGCATCGATACGATTTACAAAAGCGTGAGCCAACTGGCGCAAATCTTTGATGTGCAGGATCGCGGGCAGCAGCTCAATGATCAGCTCAAGGCCAGCCTCGCCAAATCCATCGCCACCGCCCAGGGCAAACAGCTCAAGGACGCCAGCGCACTGGTCTGGTTCTCCAGCGCCGAAATGGACATCGAGCCGTTTGTGGCCGGGCACAAAGGCATTCCCGATTTCATGCTCAGCACCCTCGGCGTGCGCAACGTGGTGGAGTCCGATGAAGAGTGGCCAACGGTTGGCTGGGAAACCATCGCCAAGGCCAACCCGACCTTCCTGGTCATCGCGCGCATGGATCGTCGACGCTTTCCCGCCGACGACTATGAAAAGAAACTTGCCTTCCTGCGCAGCGACCCGGTGACGCGCAACATGGACGCGGTGAAACACAACCGCATCATCATTCTCGACGCCATGGCCATGCAGGCCAGCCTGCGCATGTTCGACGGCATCGAGCAACTGGCCACGGCCATCAACGGCTATGACCTGTCGCAATGAGTGCCAGCCTGATCCGCACGCTGCTGGCCCTGGCGACACTGTTGATGGCAGTGGTCGCTGGCGTGGCCATCGGTGAAACCTCGATTGAACCGGGCGTGGTCGTGCAAGTGCTGGCGAACAAATTGTGGGGCGCCGGGTACGCGCTGGATCCTATCGACGAAGGCATCGTCTGGAACTATCGCCTGACCCGCGCACTGGTCGCGGCCGCATGCGGTGCCGGACTGGCGACGTGCGGGGTGATTTTGCAGTCGCTGTTGCGCAACCCGCTGGCCGATCCCTATCTGCTGGGGATTTCTGCCGGCGCTTCGACCGGTGCGGTGATGGTGGCGTTACTCGGTGTTGGCGCCGGTATCATCTCCTTGTCAGTCGGTGCCTTCGCCGGTGCAGTCACGGCGTTCGTGCTGGTAATTGTGCTGGCGCGGGTCAGCGGCTCGGCCAGTGGCACCGGGCAGATCATTCTCGCAGGGATCGCCGGCTCGCAGCTGTTCAATGCGCTGACGGCGTTTCTGATTACCCGCTCGGCCAGTTCCGAACAGGCGCGCGGCATCATGTTCTGGCTGCTGGGTAATCTTGGCGGGGTGCGCTGGCCATCGGTGTGGCTGGCAGTGCCGGTGGCCGTGGCGGGATTGGTCGTGTGTCTGTGGCATCGGCGGGCGCTGGATGCGTTTACCTTTGGCGCCGATTCCGCTGCGTCCCTGGGAATACCGGTGCGGCGCGTACAGATTTTGCTGATTGGTTGTGCGGCGCTGGTGACGGCGGTGATGGTGTCGATTGTCGGTTCGATCGGTTTTGTCGGGTTGGTAATTCCCCACGCCGCGCGGCTGTTGCTCGGCACCGGGCATGCTCGGCTGTTGCCGGCCAGTGCGTTGGGTGGCGCGGTGTTTCTGATTGCCGCTGACGTGTTGTCACGCACCTTGATCAAGGGTCAGGTGATTCCCGTCGGGGTGATTACCGCACTGGTCGGGGCGCCGGTGTTTGCCCTGATTCTGGTGGGTCGGAGATCGGCGCGATGAGCAGTGTTCTGAGTTGCGCCGGGTTGACCTTCAAGGTACGCGGCGCCGAGTTGCTCAACGGTGTCAGCCTTGAGGTTCAGCGCGGCGAAACCCTGGGCATCGTCGGACCGAATGGCTCGGGCAAATCCACCCTGTTGAAGTTGCTGGCCGGGCTACGTGAACCGAGCGCTGGCGAGGTCCTGCTCGAAGGTCAGCGCCTGGGCATAATGGCCCGGCGCAGCATTGCGCAAAAGCTTGCGGTGGTCGAACAACAGGCCGACACCGATGACGGCATCCGCGTCTTCGATGCGGTGGCGCTGGGACGCACCCCTTGGTTGTCGGCGCTGCAACCGTGGTCGCAGGTGGACGACGCCATCGTTGAGCAGGCGTTGACTGACGTTGACGCGATGCACCTGCGCACCCGTCTCTGGCGCAGTCTGTCCGGCGGCGAGCGACAACGGGTACACATCGCTCGGGCACTGGCGCAGCGACCGCAAATCCTGTTGCTGGACGAGCCGGCCAACCACCTCGACATTCAGCATCAACTGACCATTCTCAACGTGGTGCAAGCGTTGCCGGTGACCACGCTGATCGCTCTGCACGATCTTAATCAGGCGTTGAAATGCGATCGTCTGGCGGTGCTGGAGCGCGGGCGACTGGTGGCGTTGGGCGAACCCTTGACGGTGCTGACACCGCAGCGCTTACAGGAGACGTTCGGGGTCAGGGCGCACTATTTGACGGACCCGTTTGATGGGGCGCAGATTCTTCGATTCCACTCATGACGGCGTGCATGTGCGTGGTCTGCCAGACCGGGTCAGCGTCGACGTCAATAATCTCGAAACCCTGCCGTTGCCAAAACGCGATGGCCCCCGGCAGAAACGGATGGGTGTGCAGGTAGATCACCTCAACTCCGTCGGCGAGTGCCAGTTCCTTGAGTGATCGATACAGCGCGCCGGCCAGCCCTGAGCGGCGCTGCGATGGCAAGACAAACAGACGGACGATTTCCACCACTTTAACGTCCGGATAGAGCAAGTGCGGGAAGCGCCGGTCATAGGCGAGATAGCCGATGGAGGCAACGATCTGCCCTTCGTGGCGAGCGATCAGAAAGCGCCCTGCCCCACGCAGATAAACCTCGGCAAAACGCGCCAGATCATCAGGCATGCCGGTCGCGCTGAGCTTGGGGAAAAGCTCGGCACGGGCCTTTAGTACAAAATCAAGAACTTCAGGAATGTCGGCGTCGGAAACAGCCTGGATAACGGGTTGATCACTCATGTAGCGGCAAACACCTGGACTGCGGCTGGGCACAGTAGCAACAGCCTCCCGGCGATGCCATGAGAATTCCCGTTTCTGAGAATACATACACACCCCCTGTAGGAGTGAGCCTGCTCGCGATAGCGGTGTGTCAGTCACCGATGATTTGACTGACACACCGCTATCGCGAGCAGGCTCACTCCTACAAGGGGTTGTGTGCATTCAGGTGATTCAGGTGTTACGCCAGCTCTTTGCGCAGCTGGCGGGCGGCGGTGACCATGTGCACCAGCGCCGCTTCGGTCTCCGGCCAGCCACGGGTTTTCAAACCGCAATCCGGGTTGACCCACAGCCGCTCGGCAGGAATGCGCTTGGCGGCCTTGCGCAACAGGTTGGCCATTTCCGAAGCGTCCGGAATGCGTGGTGAGTGGATGTCATAGACGCCCGGGCCAATTTCGTTCGGGTAAGCGAAAGCTTCGAAGGCATCCAGCAGTTCCATGTCCGAACGCGAGGTTTCGATGGTGATCACGTCGGCATCCATCGCCGCAATCGATTCGATCACATCGTTGAATTCGCTGTAGCACATGTGCGTATGGATCTGGGTTTCGTCACGCACACCAGAGGCGCACAGACGGAACACTTCGGTCGCCCAGTCCAGATAATGCTGCCACTGCGCCTGACGCAACGGCAGGCCTTCACGGAATGCTGCTTCGTCGATCTGCACGATCTTGATGCCGGCGGCTTCCAGATCGATCACTTCGTCACGGATTGCCAGCGCCAGTTGCCGAGCCTGTACCTCACGGCTGACGTCTTCACGCGGGAACGACCACATCAGCATGGTCACCGGGCCGGTCAGCATGCCTTTCATGACCTTGTCAGTCAGGCCCTGGGCGTAGCGGATCCACTCGACCGTCATGGCTTTCGGACGACTGAGGTCGCCGAAAATCACCGCCGGTTTCACGCAGCGCGAACCGTAACTTTGTACCCAGCCGAAACGGGTGAACACGTAGCCGTCGAGTTGCTCGGCGAAGTATTCGACCATATCGTTGCGTTCGGCTTCACCGTGCACCAGCACATCGAGGCCCAAACGCTCCTGGATTTCCACCGCATGGCGAATTTCGCTGTGCATGGCTTCGGTATATTCGGCCAGGGTCAGTTTGCCTTGCTTGAACGATTGGCGCGCGAGGCGGATCGATGCAGTTTGCGGGAACGAACCGATGGTCGTGGTCGGGAACAGCGGCAGATCCAGGCCAGCGCGCTGCTTGGCAATGCGCTTGGCAAACAGTGATTGACGCTGGCTGTCCTTGGCGGTGATTGCCGCCACCCGAGCCTGAACGGCAGGCTTGTGAATACGTGGCGACGCCGCGCGGGCGGCCTGCACCGAACGGCTCTCGGTCAGTGCACGCAGGACTTGCGGCGCTTCGGGCTGGTTGACAGCCTGAGCCAGCACAGCCACTTCTTCGCACTTCTGTACGGCAAAGGCCAGCCAGCTTTTCAGCTCGGCATCGAGTTTGTCCTCACGACCGAGATCCACCGGGCTGTGCAATAGCGAACAGGACGGCGCAACCCACAGGCGATCACCGAGACGCTCATGTGCGTGCTGCAAAGTCGCCAAGGCACTTTCCAGATCGCAGCGCCAGACGTTACGGCCATTGACCACGCCCAGGGACAACACTTTATAAGCCGGCAAGCGATCAAGAATGGTCGGGTATTGCTCCGGTGCGCGCACCAGATCAATGTGCAAACCGTCGACCGGCAGGTTGGCGGCCAGGCCAAGGTTTTCTTCCAGGCCACCGAAGTAAGTCGCCAGCAGCTTCTTCAGCGGATCGCGCTGGATCTGGTTGTAGGCACGCTCGAAAGCGTTCTTCCATTCTTGCGGCAGATCGAGCACCAGAATCGGCTCGTCGATCTGCACCCACTCCACGCCTTGAGCGGCGAGACGCGCGAAAATCTGCCCGTACAGCGGCAGCAGGCGATCAAGCAGTTCCAGCTTGTCGAACTCGGCGCCCTTGGCCTTGCCCAGCCACAAATAAGTCAGCGGGCCGATGATCACCGGTTTGACATTGTGACCCAGTGCGCGAGCTTCTTCGACTTCTTCAAAGAGTTGATCCCAACCCAACTGAAACTGTTGATCCGCGCTGAATTCAGGGACCAGGTAGTGATAGTTGGTGTCGAACCACTTGGTCATTTCCTGAGCGTGTGCCCCGCCGCAGCAACTGTCGCTGACGCCTCGGGCCATGCCGAACAGGGTGTGCAGGTTGGTTTTGCCGTCGTGCGGACGGAAGCGCTCAGGGATCACACCGAACATCAGCGAGTGGGTCAGCACCTGGTCGTACCAGGCGAAATCACCAACCGGCAGCAACTCGATGCCGGCGTTTTTCTGCAAGTCCCAATGGGCCTTGCGCAGTTCGCGACCCACTTCACGCAGGCCGGCCTCGTTCAGTTCTCCTTTCCAGAACGCCTCTTGCGCTTTCTTCAGTTCGCGGTCGCGACCGATGCGCGGAAATCCAAGGGAATGGGCCAGTGCCATAACAAACAACTCCAATGTCTTGTTGATGGTGGCCATTGTCGGCATCGGTCGTTAGTGAGACAAACTCAATTTAATCTTGATCAACACAAGTTTCCCTCATGATCAAATGATCACAGCCAGACGCCTGAAAGCACTCCAGAGCTGAGCGAGCGCCCGACGGCTGAACAGTTTTTGCAGCAGGAAATTTCTCGGCAATTCAAGCTGTTCGTCGCCATGAAGACGCCCTTTGAAAACTCGATGACGCCTCCGTATAAACGCACCCGAAAGTACCCCGGCAGGTCTTTGATTTCGATCTATCGTTAGATCGAAATGGCTGAATTGGCGACCGACTAAAGGTTGCGACAGCCGATGTCTGAGCCTATGTTGCACGCGAGTCTTTTCCCCGCGAACGGAACGCGATCAACACCACAAAGAGGTGAAGAAATGTCAAAGGAATCACGCCCTGCCGTACTTGGGCTGATCGGCAATACTCCACTGGTTCAAGTCACCCGCTTCGACACCGGGCCTTGCACGCTGTTTCTCAAACTCGAGTCGCAGAACCCCGGTGGTTCGATCAAGGACCGCATCGGTCTGGCCATGATCGACGCCGCTGAGCGCGATGGTCGCCTGCAACCCGGCGGCACGATTGTCGAAGCCACCGCCGGCAACACCGGCCTGGGCCTGGCACTGGTTGGCCGCGCCAAAGGCTACCGCGTGGTGCTGGTGGTACCGGACAAAATGTCTACCGAGAAAGTCCTGCACTTGAAGGCCATGGGCGCCGAAGTACACATCACCCGCTCCGACGTCGGCAAGGGTCATCCCGAGTATTACCAGGACGTCGCCGCCCGTTTGGCGAAAGACATTCCCGGCGCATTCTTCGCCGACCAGTTCAACAACCCGGCCAACCCGCTGGCCCACGAGTGCAGCACCGCGCCGGAGATCTGGGCGCAGACCGAACATGATCTGGACGCCATCGTCGTCGGTGTCGGTTCGGCGGGCACGCTGACGGGCCTGAGCCGTTTCTTCAAACGTGTGCAACCGGATCTGGAAATGGTCCTGGCCGACCCGGTCGGTTCGGTGATGGCGCAATACAGTCGCGACGGCTCCCTGCCGACGCCCGGCTCATGGGCGGTGGAAGGCATCGGTGAAGATTTCATTCCGTCGATCACTGACCTCTCCAGCGTGCGCCACGCCTACTCCATCAGCGATGAGGAAAGCTTCGATCACGCCCGCCAGTTGCTCAAGGCTGAAGGCATTCTCGGTGGCTCGTCGACCGGCACCCTGCTCGCTGCGGCGTTGCGTTATTGCCGCGAACAGACCGAGCCGAAACGTGTGGTGAGTTTTGTCTGCGACACCGGCACGCGCTATCTGTCGAAGGTCTACAACGATCAGTGGATGACCGATCAAGGCCTGCTGCAGCGCAAGGGCTACGGCGATTTGCGCGACCTGATCGCCCGGCGTTTCGAGGACGGCCGCGTGATCAGCGTCGGCCCCGACGACACCCTGCTGACCGCGTTCCAGCGCATGCGTCTGGCGGATGTTTCGCAATTGCCGGTGCTGGTTGAAGGCAAGCAACTGGTCGGCGTGATTGACGAATCCGACATCCTGTTGCCGGTGCACGAAGATGCGGCCCGCTTCAGCCAATCGGTGTCCAGCGTGATGACCGACAAGCTGCAGACCCTCGCGCCCGGCGCCAGCCTCGCTGAACTGGAATCGGTGCTCAGCCGTGGCCTCGTCGCCATCATTGCCGATACATCAGGCTTCCATGGCCTGATCACCCGCACCGACATGCTCAACCAATTACGGAGATCCCTCGCATGAGTCAGCACGACGATAAATCCCAAGGCTTCGCGACCCGGGTGATCCATGCCGGGCAGGCGCCGGATCCGACCACCGGCGCGCTGATGCCGCCGATCTACGCCAACTCCACCTACCTGCAAGACAGCCCCGGCGTGCACAAGGGTTTCGATTACGGCCGCTCGCACAACCCGACGCGTTTTGCCTTGGAACGCTGCGTGGCGGACCTGGAAGGCGGCACCCAGGCGTTTGCCTTTGCTTCCGGGCTGGCAACGATTTCCACGGTGCTCGAACTGATCGATGCCGGTTCGCACGTCATCTCCGGCAATGACTTGTACGGCGGTACGTTCCGCCTGTTCGACAAGGTCCGTCAGCGCAGTGCCGGACACCGTTTCAGCTACGTCGATCTGACTGACCTGGCGGCGTTCGAAGCGGCGCTGCAGGACGACACACGCCTGGTGATTGTCGAGTCACCGACCAACCCACTGCTGAGCCTGTCGGACCTCGCCGCTATCGCCCGTATCTGCCGTGCACGCGGGATCATCAGCGTGGCCGACAACACCTTTGCCAGCCCGTATATCCAGCGGCCGCTGGAGTTGGGTTTCGACATCGTGCTGCACTCGACCACCAAGTATTTGAACGGCCACTCCGATGTGATCGGTGGTATCGCCGTGGTCGGCCAGAACCAAGAACTGGCCGAGAAGCTGGGCTTCTTGCAGAACGCGGTCGGTGCGATTACCGGGCCGTTCGATGCGTTCCTGACCTTGCGCGGGGTGAAAACCCTGGCGTTGCGCATGGAGCGTCATTGCAGCAACGCACTGGAACTGGCGCAGTGGCTGGAGCAGCAGCCGCAGGTCAAACGCGTCTACTATCCGGGGCTGGCCTCGCATCCACAGCATGAGTTGGCCAAGCGCCAGATGCGCGGTTTCGGCGGGATGATTTCCGTGGATCTGAACAGTGATCTGGCTGGCGCGCGGCGCTTCCTCGAGAACGTGAAGATCTTTGCCCTGGCGGAAAGCCTCGGCGGCGTGGAAAGCCTGATCGAGCATCCGGCAATCATGACCCATGCGACCATTCCGGCTGATACCCGGGCGAAACTGGGAATTGGCGATGGTCTGGTGCGTCTGTCGGTGGGCGTTGAAGACGTCGAAGACCTGCGCGCCGATCTGGCGCAGGCGCTGCAATCGATCTGACCTTGCAGGAACGACAAAGCCCGCACGACGCGGGCTTTGGTGTTCGAGTAGGCGGCCAGTGCTGGTCTCTGGCTTACAAGGTTTATCGGGCTTCCCACAGTACCGGGCCAAATTGAAAAGGTACGGCCTCGGCTGCTTCACACGGCATAAGGGCTGGATCTCAGCGCGGAGATCTTTCTAACCGTGTACCTTTCGGAGCGCGCCCCACGCCCCCTTGCTATCCGATTGCGCATCAGTCTGCGTCTTCGCCTACATCTTTGAGCCTAGCAAAGGCTCGCCGGCTTGTTTCTCTGTTTTTAGACTGAATTCAACTTTGCCCGTCGGGTGAAGGAAAAGAAACGCCTAACGCCCGTCGATCCCCCCGCCCTACCGCGTCCAGACGGCGATCTATACTGGATCAGTTCGATACTGATTACGTCGACACCCGTGCGCCTGACGGTGCGCCCGTGCCTTCCGCCAACCAGACTGACCCGAGCCGATGAGTCGACGCGCAAGCGCCTGTGCGGCGCACGAAGCGTTTTCGCCGAGCGGCTGCCGGGACGTGGAGAAAATCATGAAATACAGGTTTTTGTCAGGCGTGGTTATTGCTGTCACGGCCGCTGTAGTGATGCCCGGTGCCTGGGCGGGACAGCCGCAGGCAGTGGCTTCGGATGGTGCGGATCATGTTGGCGCTCCTGCCGTAGCCTCTGACGGTTCCGACCATGTTGGTGCGGGGGCAGTAGCTTCCGATGGCGCCGATCATGTCGGGGCCGGTGCAGTGGCTTCCGACGGTGCTGATCATGTCGGGGCCGGGGCGGTCGCTTCCGACGGGGCCGATCATGTCGGGGCCGGTGCAGTGGCTTCCGATGGTGCCGATCATGTCGGGGCCGGTGCAGTAGCTTCCGACGGTGCCGATCATGTCGGGGCCGGTGCAGTGGCTTCCGATGGTGCCGATCATGTCGGGGCCGGTGCAGTGGCTTCCGATGGCGCCGATCATGTCGGGGCCGGGGCGGTCGCTTCCGACGGTGCCGATCATGTCGGTGCTGGCGCTCTTGCTTCAGATGGCGCCGATCGTACCGGCGTCAACCGGTTTGCCTATTCTCGTGTCGGCGTTGGCTCTGATCGCGTCGCCTCCGCGTTGATGACGGGCAGCTATTCCGACCAGTTCAACAGTCCCCAGTAATCTTCCCGCGGCCCAACGGGCGGCTCCAGCGAGCCGTCTGTTGCGCTCCGCACTAGCACATTTGTGCTAATCGACCGCCCTGTCGCCTGGCGTTATATTCCCCCGCAACCCCCGATGTTCCCCAACGTTGCCTGTGTGCAGCGTGCGGGATCGTTGTGCCTGGAAATCAGAACAACACCAAGGAAGAAACACCATGAAAACCCTGATCGCAACACTCACCCTCAGCGCCCTGTTCCTCACTGGCTGCGCCACGCCGAAACAATGGGAAGCCACCGGCGGCAGCAAAAACGATGGCGTCGTCCAGGTTTCCTATGAGCTGGGCCAGTTCGAAAGCGGCCAGACCAGCGCCGAACAAGGCCTGACCGTCGCCGCGCAACGCTGCAAGACCTGGGGCTACAAAAATGCCGAGGTCACCGGCTCGGAGAAAAACATCTGCCGCACCATGGGGCAATACAACTGCCTGCAGACCACCATCACCCAGGATTACCTGTGCAAACGCTGAGCACGCATTAACTTGTAGGAGCTGTCGAGTGCAACGAGGCTGCGATCTTTTGATCCTGATCCTGAAAATGAAGATCAAAAGATCGCAGCGTGCCGTAGCTCCTACAGGGGTTGGATTTGCGGTCGGCGATCGCGCAGGGCTCGTAGGGTCGCGCGCAGTTCGGCCGGGCGCACCGGTTTGGACAGGATGGCGATGTCGCGGTCGTGCAGGGCCGCCTGGATTTTCTCGACGTCGTGCCCGGTGATGATCATCGCCGGTACTGCCCAGCCCCTCCGCCTGCGTACGCCGTCGATACATTCGATGCCGGTGGCATGAGTGCCGAGGTCATAGTCGGCGACGATGATGTCGCAGTCGGTGACCAGATCCTGAGCCGTCAACTCGGCCTGAACCACACAGCCCCAACGCTCCAGCAACGCTGAAGTCGCCAGTAGCACGTTACGATCATCCTCCACCAGACACACCTTCAACCCGGTCAGCAGACCGACCTGACGTGCTTCATCACGATTGACCGTTACCCGCGGCGGCACAGTGATTGGCAAGCCGTACAAAGTCACCGCCGTTCCCCGCCCGAGCCGCGAGCGCAGGGCAACGTTCACACCGATCAACTCACCCAATCGCTTGACGATCGACAGCCCCAACCCCACGCCTTCGACGTCTTTGTCGCGCACTTGGCGCACCCGATAAAACTCTTCGAACACCTTGGCCAGATGTTCTTCGGCGATACCGTTGCCGCGGTCATAAATCACGATGGCCAGCCCCGCTCCGCGCCGGCGCACGCCGATCAGCACCGGCCGATGCGCGCCATATTTGAAACAGTTGGAAAGCACGTTCTGCACCATGGTCGCCAGCAACGCCGGATCGGTTTGCACCCAATACTCACAGGGGCGCAAACGCAACTCCACTCCGGCCCAACGCGCCGCTTCGGCGTTCTGGCGAATCAGCTCCGCCAACCATTGCCCTAAATTGAAAGCCTGCAGTTTTGGCAGCACCCGACCGTTATCGAGGGTGTACAGGTCAAGGATCGAACGAAACAACTGCGAGACGTTGAGCAGCGAACGGTCAATATTGTCGACCAGACGCCGCTCCTCCTCACCCAATCGCGACTCACGCAGACACGCGGTAAACAGACCGATGGAATGAATCGGCTGGCGCAGATCATGACTGGCCTGGGCGAGAAACCGCGATTTTTCCAGATTCGCCGCGACGGCTTCTTCGGAGGCTTTACGTGTGCGCTCCAGCAGCAGATGCGCATAGAACGGGATCACCGTGCTGGTGATCATCAGCATCAACACCATGAACGGCTGCGCCTGCCATACCGGGGTCAGGCGATAAACACACAGCAATGCCAGCAAGGCCAATGCCGTGGCAATCGCCAGATAGCGCGAGCCATAGCGCATGCCATTGCCGAGGTTGACCCAGATGATCACCGCATACAGCGGCAATGCCGCCTCGCCACCGACCACCAGACCAAAGCAGGTGCCGGTGTAATCGTGGACCATGGCGAAAATCCGTCGCGCCGGATAATGCCCCGGCCAGCGCGCAATCGCCTGACGCAAGCCGATCGAGGCCAGCAGAAATACAGTGATGTAGGTGACCACCGGCAGATAAGTATCGAAGCGCTGGCCCGGCAAAAAACCCAGTATCAGCATATAAACAACGGCGATACCGGCGATGATGATGCGCAGGTTGGCCTGGTCGAGTTCGGTGTTTTTCTCGAACTTCATGGTTAAACGTCCTTGTGCGGCAATCGTCAGAATCAGCAGGAACCTACAGGCACCCCTTGCGCTCGGTGCTAATGTGCAGGCCTTGAGCAACGCCTGACCCAGGGAGGGTCACGCCATGACATGCCGAATTATCATAGCCGACGATCACCCGTTGTTTCGCGAGGCGATGCTGCGCACGGTGCAGCGTTTGCTGCCCGCAGCCGTTATCGACGAAGCCGGTGATCTCGACGCGGTGCTGGCGCTGCTGCCTCTGGGAGATGAGCCGGACACCTTGATTCTCGACCTGCGTTTCCCCGGCCTCACCTGTGTCAGCCAGCTCGGCGAACTGCGTCGGCGCCTGCCGCGCACCACGTTGATCGTGGTGTCGATGGTCGATGATGAGTCGTTGATCAGCGAAGTCATGGCCGTCGGGATCGACGGTTTCATCGGCAAGAACATTGCCCCCGATGAAATCGGCCAAGCGATTCTGGCGATTCGTGAAGGTGAAGTACTGGTGAAATTTGCGCCGTCGGGCCTGCTGCCGCTGGAAACCGGCGCCGCTCTCACGCCTCGTCAACAGGACGTGTTGCGCTTGATTGCCCAAGGCAAGACCAACAAGGAAATCGCCCGCGAACTGGATATCTCACCGTTCACGGTGCGCATTCATGTGTCTTCCTTGCTGCGCACGCTGAACGTGCCCTCACGGGCCGCAGCGGCGGTGAAATACACGGGCACTTTGTAGGAGCTGCCGAAGGCTCGGGCCGCGTTCGGACGATCTTTTGACTTTGTTTTTTAAAAGACGAGATCAATAGATCGCAGCCTTCGGCAGCTCCTACACGGGGCGGTGTGTTATGGGTCGACTTGCGCCATCAGCTCGGGCACCGATTCCGGGCGCTTGGCGTAGCGCTGCGCCAGCACCGCACAGACCATCAACTGAATCTGATGGAACAGCATCAGCGGCAGGATCAGCACGCCGATGGTGCTGCCGGCAAACAACACCTGCGCCATCGGCACACCGGTGGCCAGGCTCTTTTTCGAGCCGCAGAACAGAATGGTGATGCGGTCTTCCTGGCTGAAGCCGAACGCCTTGCCGAGCATCGTCGACGCCAGCAGCACCAGCGCCAAAAGAATGCAGCAGACCACCACCAGCCCCAACAACTCGACCAGCGGAATCTGATGCCAGATACCTTCGTTGACCGCCTCGCTGAACGCACCGTACACCACCAGCAGAATCGAACCCTGGTCGACGAACTTCAGCCAGTTCTTGTTGCGCCCGACCCACGCGCCGATCCAGCGGCGGGCGATCTGCCCGGCAATGAATGGCAGGAGCAATTGCACGCTGATCTTCAGGATCGCATCCAGCGTCGAACCACCGTCACCGTGTACATCAAGCAGCAGTGTCACCAGCAACGGCGTGAGGAAAATCCCGAACAGGCTCGAGGCCGCCGCGCTGCAAATTGCTGCCGGAATGTTGCCTCGCGCCAACGAAGTGAAGGCAATCGCCGATTGTACCGTGGCCGGCAATGCGCAGAGGTAAAGCATGCCCATGTATAGCTTGTCGCCGATCAACGGCGACAGCAGCGGCTTGAGCGCCAGACCCAGAATCGGGAACAGCACGAAGGTCAGGCCGAACACCAGCAAATGCAGTCGCCAGTGACCGGCGCCGGCGATTATCGATTCGCGGGACAGCTTGGCGCCGTGCAGGAAAAAAAGCAGCGCGATGGCGATGTTGGTCAGCCAGCCGAAGCAGACCGCGACCTGACCGCTGGCCGGCAGGAAACTGGCGAGCAGCACGACGGCGATCAATGTCAGGGTGAAGTTGTCGGGGAGGAATCGTGGGCGCGTCATGGTTTACTCATCCGGGGGTTGCCAGTACGTGACAGCGACTCTAACGTGACTGCAAATTACCGACTAACGCCGAAGATCCTCCAGATGCCGCCAAAAGGACACGACAAAAGCGTCAGACGCAGTATTCCCGGACTTCCCGGCTTGCCGCGTCCGCTGTACGGACGCACCGAATCGCTGCCAAATCGTGCGCTGACCCGCCGCCACAGTCACCCGTGGGTGCAATTGTCCTATGCGATCCAGGGCGTACTCGAAGTGCAGACCAGCGCCGGGCGCTTCGTCGCGCCACCCGAGCGCGCAGTGTGGATTCCCGCCGGTGTGCCGCATCGGGTGTTCAGTTCGCCGCACACCGAGATGCGCAGCCTGTACATCGATTGCAGCGTCGCCGGTTGGGCGATCGAGCGTTGCCATGTGCTGGGCGTCAGCGATTTGCTCAGGGAGCTGATCCGCGCCTTCAGTCAGGTGCCGGTGGAATATGACCAGAGCGGTGCGCACGGGCGACTCGCGCAGGTGATCCTCGACCAGTTGGCCGAAGCACCGCAGATCGACCTGATGCTGCCGCTGCCACAAGACGCCCGCCTGAAGCAGATCTATCAGAGCCTGGAGCAACATCCGGAACAGCAGACCACGCTCAGCCACTGGAGCGAAAAATTCGGCGTCACCGAGAAAACCCTCACCCGTCTGTTTCTGCGCGACACCGGCCTGACCTTTCGTGCCTGGCGTCAACGCTTGCGCCTGCTCGGTGCGCTGACACCCTTGGAGCGTGGCGAGCGCGTCACGGATGTGGCGTTGGCGTGCGGATATGACTCGACTTCGGCATTCATTTCAGCCTTCCGTCAGCAGTTTGGAGAGACGCCGGGGGAGTTTTTCCGCTGAATAACCCGATAATTATCGAACTTGCACATGCCTTTGCTCAACGTTCAGGGTAGAGTTACACCCATCGAAAATCTTTCGCACGTTCCACAATAAAAAACCTTTTTGAGAACCTGACGGCGGTAATGACATGATCGAAGTCACTGAAGTTTCCATTGCCCAATTGCGCGCTGCGCTGGTCTCCGGCCAGACCACTTCGGTCGAGTTGGTGCAGGCTTATCTGGCGCGAATCGATGCCTACGACGGTGCTGACACCGCCACCGCGCTCAACGCCGTGGTGGTGCGCAACCCCGATGCGCTGCAAGAAGCGCAGGCTGCCGACGAGCGCCGCGCCAAGGGCGAAACCCTCGGCCCGCTCGACGGCATTCCGTACACCGCCAAGGACAGCTACTTGGTCAAAGGCCTGACGGCAGCGTCCGGAAGCCCGGCATTTGTCGATCTTGTCGCCCATCGCGATGCGTTCACCATCGAACGTCTGCGCGCGGCCGGAGCGATCTGCCTGGGCAAGACCAACATGCCGCCGATGGCCAATGGCGGCATGCAGCGCGGTGTCTATGGCCGCGCCGAAAGTCCGTATAACGCTGATTACCTGACGGCGCCATTCGCCTCCGGCTCGTCCAACGGTGCCGGCACCGCGACAGCGGCCAGTTTCGCCGCGTTCGGTCTGGCTGAAGAAACCTGGTCGAGCGGGCGCGGCCCGGCGTCGAACAACGGTTTGTGCGCCTACACGCCGTCGCGCGGGGTGATTTCGGTGCGCGGCAACTGGCCGCTGACCCCAACCATGGACGTCGTCGTGCCGTACGCGCGCACCATGGCCGACTTGCTCGAAGTGCTCGACGTCGTGGTCGCCGAAGACACCGACAGCCGTGGTGATCTTTGGCGCCTGCAACCGTGGGTGCCGATCCCGAGCGTGATGTCCGTGCGCCCTGCTGCCTATGCCGAACTGGCGGTTAAGGCCGACGCACTGGCGGGCAAACGTCTGGGCGTGCCGAAGATGTACATCAACGCCGACCCTGAGGCCGGCACCAGCGCAGAACCCGGCATTGGCGGCCCGACCGGGCAACGCATCAACACCCGCGAGTCGATGATCGACCTGTGGAAACAGGCGCGCGCCGCGCTGGAAGCGGCCGGTGCCGAAGTCATCGAAGTCGATTTTCCGCTGGTGTCCAACTGCGAAGGCGACCGCCCGGGCGCGCCGACCGTGTTCAATCGCGGCATCGTCTCCAAAGAGTTTTTGCACCACGAACTGTGGGATCTGTCGGCTTGGGCTTTTGACGACTTCCTGCGCGCCAACGGCGACCCGAAGCTCAATCGTCTGGTCGATGTCGATGGGCCGAAAATCTTCCCCCACGACCCGGGCACTCTGCCTAACCGCGAAGGCGATCTGGCGGCCGGCATGGACGAATACGTGCGCATGGCCGAGCGTGGCATCACACCGTGGGATCAGATTTCAACGTTGCCGGACGGTCTGCGCGGTCTGGAAAAGACCCGCAAGCTCGATCTTGAAGACTGGATGGATGCGCTGAAACTCGACGCGGTGCTGTTCCCGACGGTGGCCGACGTCGGCCCGGCGGATGCCGATGTCAATCCGCAATCAGCGGACATCGCCTGGAGCAACGGGGTCTGGGTCGCCAACGGCAACCTCGCGATTCGCCACCTTGGCGTGCCAACGGTAACGGTGCCAATGGGCGTCATGGCCGACATCGGCATGCCGGCCGGTTTGACCTTTGCCGGTCGCGCCTACGACGACTCGACGCTGCTGCGTCTGGCCTCGGCGTTTGAATCGACGGGCTCCAAACGTCTGGTGCCACCGCGCACGCCGCCGCTGTCCTGAAACAAAACGGGGTCGGGACTGTTCAGTCCCGACCCCGTTTGCAGTTATGAATCCGCTAACGCTTCAAGCAAATCGGCCGACGGCACGAAATACAGGCCACCGGTGACGGCGGTGCTGAAATCCAGCAACTTGTCGTAATTGCCCGGCGGTTTGCCGACGAACATGTTTTCCAGCATCTGCTCCATCGGTTCGGGCGAACGCGCATAACCGATGAAGAACGTGCCGAACTCGCCCGCTCCTGGCCGACCGAATGGCATGTTGTCGCGCAGGATCTTCACTTCCTCGCCCGCAGCGTTAGTGATCGTGGTCAGCGCACTGTGGGAATTGCTCGGTTTGACGTCTTCCCCCAATTCGATATCCGACAGTTTCGTGCGACCGATCACTCGCTCCTGGGCCTCGACACTCAAGCCGTTCCACGCCGTCATGTTGTGCAGATATTTCTGCACCAGCACGTAACTGCCGCCGCTGAAGTCCGCATCCTCATCGCCGACGATGGTGAAATTCAACGCTTTGCGCCCGACCGGATTCTCCGTGCCGTCGACAAAACCGATGATGCTGCGCATGTCGAAATAGCGGAAACCCTGAACCTCGTCGACCACGGTCACCGCATCGCCGAGCACGGCCATGATCTGGGTGGCCAGCTCAAAACACAGGTCCATTTGATCGGCGCGGATGTGCAGCAACAGGTCACCCGGCGTGGCCGGTGCCTGCCGCCCTTCTACGCCGAACTCACGGAACGCGTGCAATGACGCCGGCCGCGGGCTGCCGAACAAACGATCCCAGGCATTCGACGAAAACCCGCAGACGCACGTCAGGTTGCCCGCCGGTACGCGCTTGCCGACCGATCGCACCAGCCCGGCAACATCACCGCACCAGTCCTTCACTGTCTGCACGGCGTCGGCGCCTGCATTGAGCGTGGCGACAATGAAAATCGCGCTGCTGGTGATCGGACTGCCGACGGCTTGAGGTTCCAAAGGGTCATTGCTCATCGCTGAAATTGCCGCTCTGTAAGAGATGGACGAGAAAGGTTGGGGACACTGCTGTAGCCCGACACTTCGTTTTTTACGAACTGTTAAGCAGAAATAAACGAGTTTTCTTTGCCGCAACGTCGTCGCTAGCATCACCCCGTCTGACTCTAAACCAATAAGACAGGGAGCGTGCCATGCCAGCCACGAACATCAATATCGGCGAACCGTGGATGTGGGGCGCCTTCATCGTTTTCGTTCTCGCCATGCTGGCATTGGACCTGTTTGTCTTCGGCGGGCGCAAGGCACATCGGGTGTCCGTGCGCGAAGCCTTGTCCTGGGTCATTGCCTGGTGCCTGCTCGCCCTGAGTTTCGCCGGTTTGCTCTGGTGGTATCTGCACGGCGAGTTCGGCGGCGAGATCGCCCGGCAGAAAACCCTCGAATTCCTCACCGGCTATTTGATCGAGCAGTCGTTGTCGATCGACAACATGTTCGTCTTCGTCATGATCTTCAGCTACTTCGCCGTGCCCCCCGAGTTGCAACGTCGCGTGCTGCTGTACGGTGTGCTCGGGGCGATCGTGATGCGCGCGGTGATGATCTTCGCTGGTGTGTGGCTGGTGTCGCAGTTCGAATGGTTGCTGTACGCCTTCGGGGTGTTCCTGATCATCACCGGGATCAAGATGCTGGTGTTTGCCGAGCAGCAACCTGATCTCGACAACAATCCGTTGCTGCGCTGGGTACGCGGGCATCTGCGCATTACCAGCGGCTTCCATGGCGAACGATTCTTCGTCCTGCAGAACGGCGTACGCTGGGCAACGCCGATGTTTCTGGTGCTGGTGCTGATCGAAGCCAGCGACCTGATGTTCGCGGTCGACAGCATCCCGGCAATCTTCGCCGTCACCACCGATCCGTTCATCGTGTTCACCTCGAACATCTTCGCGATCATGGGATTACGCGCACTGTACTTCCTGCTGGCGGACATGGCTGACCGCTTTCATTTGCTCAAGTATGGACTGGCGATTGTGCTGGTATTTATCGGCGGCAAGATGGTGCTGATGCCATGGGTGCATATGCCGGTGGAGTGGTCGCTGGCGGTGGTGGGTGCGGTGATTTTCGGGTCGGTGCTGCTGAGCCTGGTCACCACCCGAAAACAAAACCAAACCGAACCCCTGTAGGAGCTGCCGCAGGCTGCGATCTTTTGACTTTGATGGTTAAAAACAAGATCAAAAGATCGCAGCCTGCGGCAGCTCCTACCGGGGAATTTCGTCTGGACGGAGATTATTTATCAGATTTGATGTTGGTCCACACACGAGTACGTACGCGTTCGATTTTCTGCGGCAATGGCTGGACGACGTAGAGGTTTTTCAGAGCTTCGGGGGTCGGTGTCAGGTTCGGGTTGCCAGTGATTTCCTTGTTGATCAGCGGCATCGAATCCTTGTTCGCATTCGGGTAACCGAGGAAGTCGCTGATCGGTGCAATCACTTTCGGATCGAGCAAGGTGTTGAGGAATTCGTGGGCTTCTTCGACGTTCTTCGCGCTCTTCGGAATCGCGAAGGTGTCGAACCAGATCGGCGCGCCTTCCTTCGGCAAGCGCCAGTCGACCACCACGCCATTGTTCGCCTCTTTGGCACGGTTGCCGAACTGATAGAAACTGCCCGAGTAACCGATGGCCACGCAAATGTCGCCGTTGGCGATGTCGGTCATGTATTTGGCCGAGTTGAAATAGGTGACGTAGGGCCGAACCTTGAGCATCAGCTCTTTGGCTTTTTCATAGTCGGCGGGGTTTTGGCTGTTCGGGTCGAGGCCGAGGTAATGCAGAGCCAACGGCAGAATTTCGGTCGGCGAATCAAGCATCGCTACACCGCAGGATTTGAGCTTTTCCATGTTCTCGGGTTTGAACACCAGATCCCAACTGTCCACCGGCGCGTTGTCACCCAATGCTGCCTTGACCTTGGCCGGGTTGAAGCCGATCAGCACCGTGCCGACCATGTAAGGCACGCCGTACTGGTTGCCCGGATCGTTCTTGCCCAGCAGTTTCAACAACTCGGGATCCTGGTGGCTCCAGTTCGGCAGTTTCGACTTGTCGAGTTTCTGGAACACGCCAGCCTTGATCTGCGTTTCGAGGAACTGGTTCGACGGCACGACGAGGTCGTAACCGGAGTTGCCGGTGAGCAGTTTGGCTTCCAGGGATTCGTTGGTGTCGAAGGTGTCCCAGGTCACTTTGATGCCGCTTTTTGCCGCGAAATCCTTGGGCACGGAGGGCAGGATGTAATCCGCCCAGTTGTACACCCGCAGTTCGCGCTGCTCGGCCTGGACGGCGCAGGCCAACAGCGTCAGCCCACACACGGTGGCACCCAGAATGCGTTTCATCGTGACCATGGTTGTTTCCCCAAAATGCGGCGTGAGTTCGATGGTTTTTATGTTCTGTACACGGCAGCGGCTTGAAAGGTAGCCAAGGGCAAAAACAGTCCAGCGTTTAATTATGGTTTTGATTCTTGCTGACAGCGTAGTTGGTTCACAGTGGTTGATCGGCCAAAAGGGGATCGATATGGCCAATATGAATGACCGCCCGGATACTGAAAAAACAATGCCCGGCACTTGGCCGGGCATTGTTGTTTACGTTGAATGCGTCAATCGGTGTAACCCAGTTTCGCTGCCCTGCTCTGCTGAGTCTGGCCGCGCGTCGCCAGGCAGTAATACAGCGGAACAGTGACCACCAGACCGACCAGCCATGACAGATCGGCGCCGTCGACCAGGTTGGCGTAAGGCCCGACGTACAGCGAGGTGTTGGCGAACGGCAGTTGCACGATGATGCCGATGAAATAGGCGATGATCGCGTGCAGATTGAAACGCCCGTAAATGCCGCCATCGGCGCGGAAGATCGAAGTGATGTCGTAGCAGCCGCGCTTGATCAGGTAGAAGTCGATCAGGTTGATCGAGGCCCACGGCACCAGCACCAGCAGCAGCGCCAGAATCAGGCCGATGAACTCGGAAATGAAATCCGCCGAAGCCCCGAGCGCCACCACACAGCAGCCCGCCAGCACCCCACTCGACAGCACCACGCGCACCTTGATGCTCGGCGTCCATTGGCTGGCGAAAGTCTGGATCGAGGTGATGATCGACAACACCGCGCCGTACAGATTCAGCGCGTTGTGGCTGATGATGTTGAGCAGGAACAACACCATCAGAATCGGCCCCAGCCAACCGGTGGACTGCTTGACCGCGACCATCGCTTCAGTGCCTTGCGGCGTCGCCAGCACAGCCACCGCGCCGAAGGTGAACGACAGAATGGTGCCGAGCGTCGCGCCCAGATAGGTTGCCCAGAACGGCTTGGCAATGCCGATGTCGGCTGGCAGGTAACGCGAATAGTCAGAGACGTACGGCGAGAAGCTGATCTGCCAGATGATCCCCAGCGACACGGTCGCCAGCCAGCCGGACAGGTTGAAGCTGCCGCGAGTGAAGAAGTCCGCAGGCAAGTCATGGGCGAAGATGTAGATGAAACCGGCCAGCAACGCGCTGCCCATGACCCAGGTGCCGATACGGTTCAGCGTATGGATGAAGTTGTAGCCGATCACGCCGATGGCCGTGGCCGCCAACGCACCGATCAGAATGCTCAGCGGCACCGGCACCGAGGGCGCGATGCCGACGATGGATTTGCCGGCAAGGACAATGTTGGAAATGAAGAACCCGATGTAGATGATCGCCGCGAAAAACACGATCAGCAGCGCACCATAACGGCCGAACTGGCCGCGACTCTGGACCATCTGCGGAATGCCCATGCGCGGGCCCTGGGCCGACGCCAGCGCAATCACCACGCCGCCGATCATGTGCCCCAGCGCAATCGCCAGCAGCCCCCAGAACAAATCGAGATGGAACACCTGAACCACCATGGCGCCGGTGACGATGGGCAGTGGCGCAATGTTGGTGCTGAACCAAAGGGTGAACAGGTCGCGGGCCTTCCCGTGGCGTTCCGCGAGTGGGACATAGTCGACCGTATGGTTCTCGATCAACGGATCTTGCCGGGACATCTGGGACATATGCATGAACTCGAGTTTGTCTGTTCTTATCGTTGTATGAAGCCAAACCGGGGGGACTCTATGGCCGCCCCTCAGATGCCGACCATATTATGGTATTCCAAACTTTGCACAAGACTGATCCGCTGATTTGCACGCGATCTGCACTGCTATCCTCGCTGATACTGCCTGCCTCTGGCTAGATAAAAGCCCCGTAAACATTGGCTTTCCGACGAAAGCAGCACGTTTATCGGTTCACCTGAAAATCCCTTGCAAAGAATGTATTACGGTATACCATCAGACCTATAAACACATAAAAACCGCGTCAAAACACCCGAGGACCACCCAATGATCGATGCTGCCATCTACAAACAAGTCATGGGCTCGTTCCCGTCCGGCGTCACTGTCATCACCACGCTGGACGACGACGGCCAGATCGTCGGCCTGACGGCCAGCGCCTTCAGTTCGCTGTCGATGGACCCGGCGCTGGTGCTGTTCTGCCCCAACTACAGCTCCGATTCCTACCCGGTTTTGATCAAGAACAAACGCTTCGCCATTCACGTGCTGTCCGGTGGGCAGCAGAGCGAGGCCTACGCCTTCGCGCGTAAAGGCAAGGACAAGGCGCAGGGTATCGAGTGGACGCTGAGCGAACTGGGCAACCCGATCCTGGCCAATGCGACGGCCGTGATCGAGTGCGAGTTGTGGCGCGAATATGAAGGGGGCGACCACGCGATCATGGTTGGTGCGGTGAAGAATCTGATCGTGCCGGAACAAGTGTCCGCACCGCTGGTGTATTGCCACGGGAAGATGGGTGCGTTGCCTGCGGTGGCTTGATCCAGAACGCCAGATCAACATAAATCAACTGTAGGAGTGAGCCTGCTCGCGATAGCGGTGTGTCAGTTAACTAAAGGTCGACTGACATAACGCTATCGCGAGCAGGCTCGCTCCTACAGGTTTTAGGGTGTTTGGGCTGGCGGGGTCAGGTGCGGAACCGGCTCACCAACTGATTCAACGTCTGCGACAACGCCGTCAGATTCTGCGCATCCTGCCGCGTCGAATCGGCCAGACTCGCGACCAACTGCGCATCCCCATGAATCTGGCTTATATGCCGATTGATATCCTCGGCCACCTGATGCTGTTCTTCCGCCGCCGTGGCGATCTGCGTGTTCATGTCGCGGATCACGTCCACCGACTCACGAATCAAGCCAAAACTCGCCCGCGCTTCGTTGATCGACACCACGGTGTCCTGCGACACCTCAAGGCTGGCGTGCATCTGCTTGCCCATCTGATGGGTGCGCCGCGCCAGATTGCCGAGCAACGCGTCGATCTCGCCAGTGGAGTCTGCGGTGCGTTTGGCCAGTGCGCGCACTTCATCGGCGACCACGGCAAAACCACGGCCTTGCTCCCCTGCCCGCGCCGCTTCGATCGCCGCGTTCAGTGCCAGCAGATTGGTCTGCTCGGCAATCGAGCGGATGGTGCCGAGGATCGACTGAATGTCGTTACTGTCCTGCTCCAATTGCTGCATCGACTCAGCGCTATGGCCAATCTCCTGACTCAGACGCCCGACGTTGTTCACCGCTGCGTCGATCTGCTGTTGCCCGGCGTGAGCCTGGCGCTGGCCGTTGTCGGCCGAATCTGCCGCTTGGCTGCACGAGCGCGCGACTTCGTTGGAGGTGGCGACCATTTCATGAAACGCCGTGGAAACCATGTCCACCGCCTCGCGCTGCCGTGAGGCGACTTCCGCCATTTCCGCCGAGACCTCGGTGGCGCTGGCGGAGCTGCTGTGAATCTGCCCGGCCGCCTGACCGATGCGCTGGATCAAGGTGCGGATCGCTTCGAGAAACTGGTTGAACCAGCCAGCCAGTTGCGCGGTTTCATCCTGCCCGCGCACATCCAGTCGCGCGGTCAGATCGCCTTCGCCCTGTGCAATGCCTTCCAGACCACTGGCCACGCCACGAATAGGCTTGACCATCAACCCGGCAAACCACGCACCGGCCATGGCGAACAGTAGCGCGCACACCACAGCGATGGCGCCGATGATCCACGTCAACCGCGTGGCACCGGCCATGACTTCGCTGGCCTTGACCACACCGACGAAGCGCCAGCCCAGCGCCTCTGACGGCCAGACCAGCGCCATGTAGCGCTCGCCGGCCAGTTCCACTTCCACCAGACCTTTACCCGCCTCGGCCAGTTGTTTGTAGCCATCGCCCAGGTCGGTGAGTTGCTTGAAGTTGTGCGCCGGGTCGCTCGGGTCAACCAACACCGTATTGTTGGCCTCCATCAGCATCAGATAGCCGCTGTCGCCGAGGCGGATCTGCTTGACCAGATCAGTCAGTTGCTTGAGCGACACATCAATGTTCACAACGCCGGCGTTGCTGCCCAACTGATTGTTGAAGCTGCGCACGGTGCTCACCAACACCACATCATCCGCCGCCCAGTAATAGGCATCGGTGCGCAGCGTCTTGCCGGGACTGGCCATCGCGGTTTTGTACCAGGGCCGCGTGCGCGGATCGTAATTGGCCAGGTTCGGATCACCCGGCCAGAACAGATAACCGCCCTGCTCGGTGCCCAGCGAGAGATAGGTGTAAGCCGGATGGGCCTTGGCCAGTCCGGCGAACAGCGTGAACACTTGCTGATCCTGCGGCCCCATCGGGATCTGCGCGGCGTCACTGCTCAGGTAGCGTTTAAGGCTGCCATCAATTCCCTGCAATTGCGGATGCTCAGCCAGATAGGCAACGTTCTGGCTGATGCCTTCGAAGAACAGCTGCATGGCGTTCTCGACCTGACGCACCTCCCTCCCGGTGCTGTCGATGAAGTTGTCCCGCGCCCCATCGCGGACATTGAGGATGATCAGCACGGCCACCAGCAACACCGGCAGACTGGCGATCACCGCGAACGCCAGGGTCAGTTTTTGTTTGATGTTCATCTGTTGCGCCTTCCTTGTTCGAAGTGTCGGTCAGAAATATTTTGCGGATATTCCGTATTATGGTATACCAATATTCAATCAACCGACCAGCCGTCCTCGAAGGCGTGCTTGAATGGTGAGAAGACTTGCGAGCGTTCATCGCTCACGCCAGTGACACAGGCCCGCAAACGACCGGCCATCAACAAGAGATCCGAGGTAGCGTCATGAAATTTTCCCTGTTCGTACACATGGAGCGCTGGGACGAAAGCGTCAGCCACCGCCAACTGTTCGAAGACCTGACCGAACTGACCCTGATGGCCGAGGCCGGCGGTTTCAGTACCGTGTGGATTGGCGAACACCACGCCATGGAATACACCATCTCGCCGAGCCCGATGCCGCTGCTGGCCTACCTCGCGGCGAAAACCACGACCATTCATCTCGGCGCCGGCACCATCATCGCGCCGTTCTGGCACCCGTTGCGGGTGGCCGGTGAATGCGCCTTGCTCGACGTCATCAGCAACGGGCGCATGGAAGTCGGACTGGCGCGTGGCGCCTATCAAGTTGAGTTTGATCGCATGGCTGGCGGCATGCCCGCCTCATCCGGCGGCCAGGCACTGCGCGAGATGGTTCCGGTGGTCCGTGCCCTGTGGCAAGGCGACTACGCCCACGATGGCGACATCTGGAAATTCCCCACTTCGACCAGCGTGCCGAAGCCGATTCAAAAGCCCAATCCGCCAATGTGGATCGCCGCCCGCGACCCGGATTCGCACAACTTCGCCGTGGCCAACGGTTGCAATGTGATGGTTACGCCATTGATGAAGGGCGACGAGGAAGTCCTCGACCTGAAGAACAAATTCCAGACTGCCCTAGACAACAACCCGGACGTACCGCGCCCGCAACTGATGGTCCTGCGCCACACCCACGTGCACACCGCCGACGACCCGGACGGCTGGCAAGTCGGCGCCAAAGCGATCTCGCGTTTCTATCGCACGTTCGATGCCTGGTTCGGCAATAAGGCAACGCCGGTCAACGGCTTCCTCGACCCAAGCCCGGAAGAGAAGTTTGCCGGGCGTCCGGAGTTTGAACTGGAGAGCCTGCACAAGACCGCCATGATCGGCACGCCGGAAGAGATCATTCCGCGCATCAAGTATTACCAGGAACTGGGCGTGGATGAGTTCAGCTTCTGGTGCGACAACAGCTTGCCGCACGAAGAGAAAAAGAAGTCGCTGCAGTTGTTTATCAAGCATGTGGTGCCGGCGTTTCGCTAAGCACTTGGGATTCAGTGTTCGGTGAATGAAAAACGCCCCGATAGACTCGGGGCGTTTTTTTCAGGCCTGACTCCCTTATTCCCAACGAAATTCGGGGCAGATTTCGCAAGCCATTCCAACAGCCAGAAGACTATTTCGAACCTTCAAAACCTCCTGCGCCTGACCGACCATCAGCAGAGGACGGTCCTGCTGGAGCAGATTTCTTGCCACTAAAAAGTTGTCACCGGTCGCTGCAGCTACCGCTCTGACATGCGCCTGATCTCGATAGTCCCCACGACAGCGCAGCTCATACTGAGTCTCATCAATTTCTATAGTCGAAAAATGGCTGGTTACCACCGATGCGCCACACTGGACACACTGTACGCCCTGAGTGCGGCCAGCCTTGAAGGCAACCCGCTTTGCGCCACACTGCTCGCACGGCATCAGAATTTCCCTCCCACACGGCGGATCAGAATCAAACAGTTCAAAGGCGCTGGTTTGTTTTTAAATCCGCAACAGGTAATGGCGAAAAACGTTCAAGAAGCCCACTGATTTTTTTCGGGGGAACTCGCCATTTACGAAAAAGCGTGCCAGCTTCATGATCAGTCGCTGCGACCCATGTGCCTGGCCGCAAGCTCAGACAGAACCGGGTTGTGCGCCTGAGACAGGAGTCGCAATTTGTCTTTGGCGTTGTCGGTCCCAGCAATCGACTGAAAATACCTGAACAATCCACCACAAACTCACCACCCGGAACAAACGACACTTTCGGCAGCAAACGCCTGCCTGCAGGAAGCTGGCCGTTCCGCTTTCGCCATTGATGCGCTAACGAATACCCGTAAGCCCCTCATAGTCACAGAAGAGTATTCTCTAAACGTGGTTCCCCTGCCCCGTCGACTATGTCTGCCAGAAAGTCAGACAAACCCCATATTCATCGAGAAGATCATCAGCAATTTCAAACTGGAATACCTTCTCTGGGAAGGAATCTGATAACGCGCGCCTCCAATATCTACTGATCTGCTCGGCAAACAAACGACAAAGACGATAATCTTCTTCCGACAGGCCAACCCTGAATATGGGTCGGCCCGGCGCATCTTCCCACTTTGAAAAAAACTGACTTATTGAAAAAACATTTCTGTATCGCTCAACGTCTCTACGCGATGTACTTTGTTCCATTACACCAGATTCAGACTCGACCAAACCCTTCAATCGAAATTTTTGCGGATCGTATTGCTGAGCGTCAGGCAGCCAGAAGACGTGGCCTTCCACCTCGATAAAATCAGGAGAGAGCACACCTACAACAGAAATCGCTTGCTCCAATGAAACCAAGTTCCCTACGTATGAAAAAAACTCCCCAGAGCCAACACCTGAAACAAACAGGTTCAACGACTCCTTGGATATATGACCCTGGTAAACCTTCATCAATTCAACTCCAGGTTATCAAGCAGCGGCTGAGGAAATCCCCCTCAAAGACCGATGTATTACTTCACTGTTTGAAAAGCATTCCGCTCGTAGATGAAAAGGCCCCGAGCAAGTCGTTTTTTTTCAGTCGAAGTCGATTGAATCCAGGATCGCTTGCAGTTTCACCGGGTCGGCAGCACCGCCAAAAAAGTACTCGTTGCCTCCCGCATCCTTCAGATCGTCGTGAGTGCCCTTCCAGTAGAGAACGAAGAATTTTTCGTCCAGCAGGTCTTCCAGCGCACCGCCGTCTTCAAAGGTTGAGACACGGATATAGGGGCCGTAGAGCTCATCGATGTGAACCAGAATTCGCTGGCCGGTTTTTCTGTCGATCAATTTGCTGCTCCCGGATTTTCTAGTTCACGAACTGTACAGGAAGATCGCCGAAGCGCCTCAGTGCGCCACACCAAGGCGCGTTGCGACTTCATCCGCCTGCAACTTTCGCCCATCCTCAGCCAGCAGTTCCAGCTTGCGAATCGGCTGACGATGCTGCGCATCGACCATCACCGAGCCCGACTCACCCGGCGCGTACATGAATTCCCCGCCCCACTGCGACAACGCAACGATCACCGTCTGCAAGGCTTTGCCGCGTTCAGTCAGCGCGTACTCCTTATAGGCGCCACCATCAGCGGCCGGCACTGTTTGCAGAATCCCCTGCTCAACCAGCGCCTTGAGCCGAGCGCTGAGGATGTTTTTCGCGATATCGAGGCTCTTCTGAAAATCGCTGAAACGGCGAATGCCTTCCAGCGCATCGCGAATGATCAACAGCGACCACCAGTCACCGATCAGGTCGAGTGTCCGGGCGACCGGGCAGGCGTTGCCTTGCAGGCTCTTGCGCTTCACGTAAATGTTCTCCAGCAGATCGGTGGGCGGCCTTGTGGCTCAGGGTTGCATCATACAACCCTCAGCGCTGCAACCCAGCACCTGCGTACAAGTGGCAAACGAACTTTGCGCGGATAGTAAACATGGCCAATTCGGCATCGACACGTCCCTCCCCCGACCCAAGGAGTTTGCATGAGCACATTCACCACTCAAGACGGCACCGAGATCTATTTCAAGGATTGGGGCAGCGGCAAGCCCGTGCTGTTCAGCCACGGCTGGCCGCTGGATGCCGACATGTGGGAATACCAGATGGAATACCTGAGCAGTCGCGGCTACCGCACCATTGCGTTCGACCGCCGTGGTTTCGGCCGTTCCGATCAACCATGGACCGGTTACGACTACGACACGTTTGCCGATGACATCGCGCAACTGATCAACCATCTGGATCTGCGCGATGTCACCCTGGTCGGGTTTTCCATGGGTGGCGGCGACGTCAGCCGCTACATCGCCCGGCATGGCAGCGAGCGCGTCGCCGGGTTGGTGTTGCTGGGTGCAGTCACGCCATTGTTCGGCAAGAAAGCCGACTTCCCGCAAGGCGTCGACACGTCGGTATTCGACGGCATCAAGGCCGGCCTGCTGCAGGATCGTGCGCAGTTCATCGCGGATTTCGCCGCGCCTTTCTATGGCACCAACCAGGGCCAGAAAGTCTCCGACGGCGTCCTCACGCAAACCCTGAACATCGCGCTGCTGGCCTCACTCAAAGGCACCGTCGACTGCGTGACGGCATTCTCGGAAACCGACTTCCGCGCCGACATGGCCAAGATCGATGTACCGACGCTGGTGATCCATGGCGACGGCGATCAGATCGTGCCGTTCGAAACCACCGGAAAACTGGCCGCCGCTTCGATCAAGGACGCCGAACTGAAGGTCTACGCCGGCGCGCCGCACGGGTTTGCGGTGACGCACGCACAAGCATTGAATGAAGACCTGCTGGCGTTTCTCCAGCGTTAAGATGCAGCAGAGATTGGCAACTCTCGCTGAGCACCTGACGGTCTGATTCAACGCGACGTCAATGCCGCCAGGGCCAACGCGTTGCCTAGCGCGGCGCCGCTGGCGGTGTTGTCGAAGATGCACCACGTCGCGGCGCCCTCGGCCGCCGCGATCCGCACTGCTTGTGCGTATCGTTGCAGAAACGCTGAATCGTAGCGGCTGTGGTAAATGCGCGGTGAGCCATGCAAGCGCCAATATCTGACGCCCGCCCAACCTCTTGGCGCAGCGTCACTGCTGAGGCGCGACGGATCGACTGCTGCCTGGGCAATCCGGTAATCGAGCAGCAACCGCTCGGCCTCGCACCACGATTGATGCCGGGGTTCCAGCACCACGGCCCCGCCGAACCGCTCCCGCAAAGCCATGAAAAATGCCTCGGCGATGGCGGCATCAAACGCCAGCGAAGGCGGCAACTGCACCAATAAACAACCGAGGCGATCGCCCAATCCGCCGCACTGTTCGAGGAATTCATCGAGTGCTGCTGCGCAACCTGCCAGGCGCAATTCATGGCTGATGAGCTTGGGTATCTTCACTGAAAAAGCAAACCCGTCCGGCACTGAGTCTGCCCAACGCTCATAGGTCTGGCGACGATGCGGACGGTAGAACGAGCTGTTGATTTCCACGCTATTGAGACGTGCGGCATAGCGCTGCAAGTGCGTACCCTCAGCGGGAAATTCCGGCCAATGCTCGCGCCCGAGACTCCATCCCGCACAACCCACAAAAATCATCACACCTCCATTCCCCCGTACTGGAGCTGCCGAAGGCTGCGATCTTTTGATCTTGATCTTAAAAACAAAGATCAAAGGATCGCAGCCTTCGGCAGCTCCTACAGGGGATTTAGCCGGTTATTTTTTGCCGGGCAGGACCGAGCTGAGCACTTGTTTGGCAGTTTGCAGGATGACGCCCGCCTCGTCAGGGTCGCCCTTGAGCAAGGTCGTGGCGAACTTCTTCGCCTGTTCAAGCTTGATATGCGGCGGCAGTGGCGGCACGTTCGGGTCGGTCTTGAACTCGATCAGCACCGGTACATCCGATGCCAGCGCCTGCTCCCACGCAGCGGCGACGTCTTCTTCGCGATCGACAAAAATGCCTTTGAGGCCAATGGAAATCGCGAACAAGTGATACGGCACATCGGGAATACTCTGCGACGCTTCGAACTTCGGATCCCCCTCCATCACCCGCTGCTCCCAGGTCACCTGATTGAGATCTTCGTTGTTGAACACCGCACAGATCCATTGGGGACTCGCCCACTGTCGCCAGTACTTGGCGACCGTGATCAGCTCGGCCATGTTGTTCATCTGCATCGCGCCGTCACCCACCAGAGCAATCACTGAGCGCTCGGGATGGGCGAACTTGGCGGCAATCGCATAGGGCACCGCAGCGCCCATCGACGCCAGGCCACCGGACAACGAACATTGCATGCCCCGCCGGATCTTCAGATCCCGTGCATACCAGTTGGCGCAGGAGCCAGAGTCGCTGGTGATGATCGCTTGATCGGGCAGGCGCGGAGACAGTTCGTACACCACCCGCTGCGGGTTGATCGGACTGGCTTTGGCCATCGCGCGTTTTTCCAGGGTTTTCTCCCAACTGCCGCGCCAGCTTTCGACTTTCTTGCGCCATTTGCTTGAGGTCTTTTGTTCCAGCAATGGCAACAGCGCGGCGAGGGTTTCGGCGGCATCGCCGACCAGATTGACCTCCATCGGATAACGCAAGCTGAGCATGTCCGGCTGCAAGTCGATCTGCACGCCGCGAGCCTGGCCTTCCTTGGGCAGAAATTCGGAATAGGGGAAACCCGAGCCGACCATCAACAAGGTGTCGCACTCAGTCATCAGTTTGTAGCTGGGCTCGGTGCCAAGCAGGCCGATGCTGCCGGTGACCCACGGCAGATCGTCCGGCAACGCAGCTTTACCCAGCAAAGCCTTGGCCACCCCGGCGCCGAGTTTTTCCGCCACCGCAATCACTTCATCGGTCGCCTGCAATGCACCGGCACCGACCAGAATCGCGACCTTGTCGCCGGCATTCAACACCTGCGCCGCCCGCTGCAGATCCACGTCGTAAGGCAGCACTTTCGGCTTGCTATAGCCTATCCCGGAATGTGCGGTGCCGTGCGCCCGGGCCGGTGCTTCATAGGGCAGATCCTGCAAGTCATTGGGCAGGATGATTGCCGTGACACGTCGCTCGCCAATGGCCGTGCGTACGGCGCGGTCAAGCAGATGGCGGACTTGCGCAGGCGCCGACGCCTGCTGCACGAATGCGCCAGCGACATCCTTGAACATCGATAGCAGATCAAGCTCTTGCTGATAGTGACTGCCGAGCGCGGTACGCGCCTGCTGGCCGACAATTGCCAGCACCGGCATGTGATCCATCCGCGCATCGTAGAGCCCGGTGATCAGGTGCGAGGCGCCGGGGCCGGAAGTGGCGATGCACACACCCAGCTCACCAGTGAACTTGGCATGCGCCGAGGCCATGAACGCCGCCATTTCTTCATGCCGCGCCTGAACAAATTCGATTTTTCCCTGAGCCCGGCTGAGCGCGCCGAAGACACCATTGATGCCGTCGCCCGGATATCCAAAAATCCGCGTGACACCCCATTGGCTGAGCCGCTCAACCAGAAAATCTCCCACTGTCGTCGTCATTTCGATCCTCGCTTGTCACCGGTGCATGGAGCCTTCGCCCACGTAATACCCGTCGGCAGATGTAAGGGTCTGGACAGTCGGGCCGGCGACGAAGTTTCGATTGATTTGCACCGGTTCAGGTCGCAGGCTTTCTGCTCGTTGGCGCGTATCCACCGCAGTAGCACGCCGATATCTGCCGTGAGAGACCGAGCCACGAGCAACAGCAACGTATCGATCATCCGCCGTTTCCCGAGCAGGATCCGGTAAGGATCGCAAGGTGCGCTGGTGCAATATTGGCTCGAGCAACACTAATGGTGCGGATGCACCGTCAACGCCACCAGTTTGATCACGATGGGCCGTACGACGAGAATGCACAGGAACGCCACTGGCATCGCCAGTTTGTAGGCGTGCAACGCATTATTCAGGTAGTCGTTATCAATCCCGGAGTTGGCGGCGGTGATCACCAGCGACATCAGAAACGCCATGATCGTTGCCATGTACAACGCAAATACGTACGGCGTGGCGCGCGACGAAAGCCTGCGACGCCTCGGATAAACGGCGTCGGAACGAGTGCTTTGATTCATATGGGTGTTCCATCGATTGGCAGGGAGCCGGCACCTTAGCAAAGGCGTTTCCCCGCAACTAGACGGCCAATCGCAGGTACTTTATAAAGCACAACTTACGAATCAATCCTCTGTGCGGGCCATGGATGAATCTGTTAGCGGCGATTGCCAGTTTTATCAAAGTGGTCGAATCGGGTTCCATCGTCAGCGCTGCCAAGGCATTGGGTGTCAGCGCGGCAGCGGTGAGCCAGACCCTCAATCGACTGGAAGCACATCTCGGCGTGCGTTTGCTGCAACGCACCACGCGCAGCATGGCGCTGACCGAAAACGGCGCGGTGTATTACGACAGGGTCAAGCGTATCGCCGCCGATCTGGAGTCGGCGCGAAGCTTGATCAGCAGCCACGAAACCGAACTGCAAGGTCGCCTGAGCATCGCCTCGACCTCAGCGTTCGGCCGGCATGTGCTGGCGCCGCTGCTCGCGGGTTTCGCCGCGCTGCATCCGCGCCTGATCGTTGAACTGTCGACCACCAATGGCAAGATCAGCCACATCCAGAACGGCATCGATCTGAGCCTGCGGATCAAGCCGCAACTGGAGGACGGCATCGTTGCGCGCAAGATCGTCTCCCTGCCTTTCATCATGTGCGCCTCGCCTGCCTATTTGCAGCGCGCCGGTTGGCCGCAATCACCGGACGATCTGCGACATCACGCTTGCCTGGCGTTCCGTTATCCGCTGGATGGGCGATTTCTGCGCTGGAGCTTTATCCGCGACGGAGAACGTTACGATGCCGACATCAAGGCAACTGCGATCAGCGATGACATCGACGCGCTGGCGCTGATGGCAGCCAACGGTGCAGGCATTACCCGGCTGGCAGAATTCGTCGCGGCGCCCTTTATCGAGAGTGGTCGACTGGTGCCGCTGTTTGAACATCAGCACAGCGCGGTTGTTGAACCGATGGAAATTTACGCCTGCGTACAGGAACGCACGGCGATGACGCCGAAGGTTCGGGCATTTGTCGATTATCTGACTGGGCACCTGCAGACGCGTTGGCCGATGAGCGCTGAGTCGGCCGACGCCAGCACAGATTGCCGGTAACCCCACCGGCCTCATCGCGAGCAGGCTCACTCCTACACTGTCCAACGGCGGTGCGAATGCTCCGGCAACCCAAAAATCCCTGTAGGAGTGAGCCTGCTCGCGAAGGGGCCAGAGCATGAGCCTTCAGGGCAATCTGCTTAACTGAATCGTTGCAAACTCTTCAGCACAGGAGCTCGGCAATGAAACCCGCAAAATCGCTCAGTCTATTGATGCTTGCAGCAAGCCTGTCCGGCTGCGCCACTTCCGCAAGCCCCGGCGCGAACGTGACGCTCACCGCCACCCGCCAGAACAGCGGGCAGATCGGCAACGTCACCCTCGCTGACTGGGGCGGCAAGCAAACCGGCTTCAGTTTCTTCATCAGCGGCGCACCGAATGGCGCCTCGCTGCCCCTGCGCCTGTATGCCTTCGTCAATCAAGGCAGTTGCGCACAACCGGGGCCGGTGGCCTACGCGATGAACGATAAAGTCAGCACTGAACGCCAGCCCGTGCGCGGCTGGGCATTTTCCAGAAGTGCGCCGGTAGCCTTGTCGACATTGCTTGCCGGCGAATATTCGGTAGTCGTACGCACCGCCGCAACCGATGGCAACGTGGATATTTTTTGTGGGGATATCGGTCACGCAAACAGCACGTAGTAAGCCTGGCACGGGCGCTGAATTTTCCTTAGGGTGTCTGTCTATTCTCAGCCAGCCAACGATGAGGTCAGTTACATGAGCAAAGCGCCCTACGTTCCGCCCAAGGTCTGGAAAAACGACGCACCGTCCGGCGGCCAGTTCGCCAGCATCAACCGCCCGACTGCGGGGCCAACGCATGAAAAAACCCTGCCGGTCGGCAAGCACCCGTTGCAGCTTTATTCGCTGGCCACACCGAATGGCGTGAAGGTCACCATTATGCTCGAAGAGTTGCTCGCGCTCGGTCACAGCGGTGCCGAATACGATGCCTGGCTGATCCGGATCAACGAAGGCGATCAGTTCTCCAGCGGCTTCGTCGGGATCAATCCGAATTCGAAGATTCCGGCATTGCTCGATCGCAGCGTCGAGCCACCGATCCGCGTCTTCGAGTCCGGTTCGATCCTGCTGTATCTGGCGGAAAAATTCGGCGCCTTGCTGCCCAGGGATTTGCCCGGACGCACCGAAACCATGAACTGGCTGTTCTGGCAAATGGGCGCGGCGCCTTATCTGGGCGGCGGCTTCGGACATTTCTATGCCTACGCGCCGGAGAAGCTTGAGTATCCGATCAACCGCTTCACCATGGAGACCAAGCGTCAGCTGGATGTGCTTGATCGGCGTCTCGGCGAAAGCGCTTATCTGGCGGGCGACAGCTACACCATCGCCGATATCGCGGTGTGGTCGTGGTATGGCCAACTGGTACGCAACACGGTGTATTCGGCGGCGGAATTTCTCTCCGCGCAGGAATACACCCATGTCCAACGCTGGGCCGAAAACATCGCCCAGCGGCCTGCGGTCGTTCGCGGCATGCGCGTCAACCGCACGTGGGGCGATGAAGAGAGTCAGGTTGCCGAGCGCCACCAGGCTGCAGATCTGGACTGAATCATCCCTTCGGTAGCGGTGTCGATCGAGAATCACAGGATCGACACCGCTGCGCACTGTTCGCCCCCCCCACGCCCCCGCCTCTACACCCCGCGAATTCTCTGGCTTCACTCGCCAAAATCGTCCTGATTGAAGCGTGCGAGCCAGCTCGCCAAATGTGAAAAATTTGTTAACTATCTGACTCGTATATCTTTCTTCGTGCGAATCAATCTGACATGCTAATACGAATACTTCTTAGATGCGCCCGCATCAGATTCGTTTTGGTACTCCTTGGGGAAGCAGATTGATGTCGTTTCAGACCATTCACCGCCGTTCGAACCTTTCGCCTAACCTGCTGGCAATTGCCATCTGCATGGCGGGCATCACAAGCGTTTCTGCAGATGAAAAACCCCAGGCCGCGCCTGAAAAAGCCGATGCGCCGACCACTCTGGAACTGGGCGCCACCGAAATCGGCGCGACGCAGATGAGCAGTACCACTGAGGGCTCGGACTCCTACACCACCGGCCCGATGCAGACTGCGACCAAGCTGTCGCTGACCATGCGCGAAACGCCGCAAGCGGTGACGGTGATCACCCGGCAGCGCATGGACGACCAGAACATGACCAGCATCAACGATGTGGTGAAGGCCACGCCGGGGTTGTTCCTCAGTCAGTCCAGCGGCCCTGGCCGGCAGACCTACAGCGCTCGCGGCTTCGACATCGACAACATCATGTACGACGGTCTGCCGAGTTCTTATTCGCCATTCTCGATGGCGGTGCAACCGAACCTGGCAATGTTCGACCGGGTCGAAATCGTCCGCGGTGCGACCGGCCTCGTCACCGGTGCCGGCAACCCTTCGGCGGCGATCAACCTGGTGCGCAAACGCCCGACGGCCGATCAACGAGTGACCCTCACTGGCGCCGCCGGCAGCTGGGATGATTACCGTGGCGAGATCGACGCCTCAAGCAAGCTGAATGAAAGCGGCACCTTGCGTGGCCGGGTGGTGAGCTCCTATCAGGGCGCCGACAGCTTCCGCGATAAAGAGCAGAACGATCACGGTCTGTTCTATGCCATCGGCGAAGCTGACCTGAGCGAAAGCACCACGGCGACCCTGGGCTTTTCCCGTCAAAACGAACAGACCAACTATTTCTGGGGCGGCTTGCCAATCGGCACCGACGGCCACCACCTCGACCTGCCCCGCTCCACCTACCCGGGCACCGATTGGGAAAACAGGAAGCTGCAGATCGACACCGTCTTCGGTGAAGTCGAGCACCGCTTCGACAATGACTGGAAACTGCACCTCGCCGGCTCGTCCTCGACGCTCAACGGCGAGTTCTCCGGCACCTACCTGTCACGTTACGCAGGCCCATTGGAGACCACTGCCTATCAGTCGCACCACACCGACAAGCAAACGGCCCTCGACGCTTTTGCCAGCGGCCCGTTCGAAGCCTTCGGCCGTACCCACGAACTGGTCGTGGGTGCCAGCAACCGCGCCTACGATGCGACATCCAAGGAATACGCCCCCTACACCACGGCCTGGCCGATCGGTGCACCAAAACCCGATTTCGTGCGTGACAGCAAAACCCGCACGGTGACCACGCAGGATGCGGTGTACCTGACCACCCGCCTGAGCCTGGCCGACCCGCTGACGCTGATCCTCGGCGGCCGTCTCGACTGGTACGACTACGATGACCGCACCGGTGACGGCGACTACAAAGTCACCCGCAACCTGACGCGCTATTCGGGCCTGATCTACAAGCTTGACGATCACCACTCGCTGTACGCCAGCTACACCGACATTTTCACCCCGCAAACCCAGCAGGATCTCTCCGGTAAACAGCTCGACCCGATCGTCGGCGAAAACTATGAGGTGGGCATCAAGGGCGAGTACTTCAACGGCGCACTGAACGCCAGCCTGGCAGTGTTCCAGATCGACCAGACCAACCGTGCGACCCTCGCCGAAAGTCAGCTGGGTTGCCCGGTCATGACCTGCTACCAGGGCTCCGGCAAAGTCCGCAGCCAAGGCCTCGATGTCGAACTGCAAGGCGCACTGACCGAGAACTGGCAAGTCGGCGCCGGTTACACCTACACCCGCGCGCACTACATCAAGGACGAAAACCCGGACAACAATAACCAGCGCTTCGACACCGATACGCCCGAGCATTTGTTCAAGGTCTCGACCATGTATCGCCTGCAAGGTCCGCTGGAGAAATTCCGCGTCGGCGGCAACGTCTACTGGCAGAGCCGCATGTACAACGATGTACCGCTCACCGTCGGCAGCTATCGCCTCGAACAGGGCAGCTACGCGGTAACGGACCTGATGGCCGGTTATGAAGTCAACAAGCACCTGGATCTGCAGGTCAACGCCAACAACATCTTTGACCGCGTCTACTATTCCTCCATCGGCTACAACACCACGTGGGGCTCCACCGACAACTACGGTAACCCGCGCAGCTACATGCTGACGGCCAAGTACAAGTTCTAAAAAAAACGCGGTAAACGCTTGAGCACGAGGGGCGCCGGGAAAAACCACGGCGCCCCTCGTCGTTTTCGGCCAGCCGATTAGTCATGGCCGGCGATAACGGATAGTCTCTGAGCGAATTCATTGCCAAGCGCCGCCTCATGAACAATCCGGAATTTGTCCCAGATATCGAAGCCATCAGCAGGATTGATGCGGTGCCGGTGATTCTGAGCATGGTCAAACACCTCACCGGCATGCGCTTCGCGGCGGTGGCAAGGGTGACTGACCGCCACTGGGTCGCCTGCGCCGTCGACGACTCGATCGACTTCGGTCTCAGGCCCGGTGGCGAACTGGTGCTTGAATCGACCATCTGTCACGAAATCCGCCAACACCAGCAACCGGTGATTTTCGGCCACGCCAGTACGCACCCGATCTTTTCCCGTCATCACACGCCAAAGACCTACGGCCTGGAAAGCTACATTTCCATCCCGATCGTCAAAGCCAATGGCGATTTTTTCGGCACGCTCTGCGCCATCGATTCCGTACCGGCGAACCTTGATGAACCGGCGATCGCCAAGACCCTCACGCTGTTCGCCCAGTTGATCGCCATGAGCCTGGACACGCAAAGCCATCTGGAGGCCACCAAAGTCGAGTTGGCCAGCGCCAATGAACTCGGGCGTCTGCGCGAGCAATTCATCGCGGTACTCGGGCATGACCTGCGCACACCGCTGAGCGCGATTCGCATGAGCGCCGACCTGCTGCAAACCAAAACCGAAGACAAGCGCTCACTCAATCTGTTGTCGGCCATCCGCAACAGCTCGATGCGCATGGGCGTGCTGATCGAGAACATCCTCGACTTTGCCCGTGGCCGTCTGGGTGGCGGGATTCCGGTCCAGCGCAAACTGGTGGATGACTTGCAACGGACATTGCTGCTGACCCTGGAAGAGGTCCAGGCTTCGCACCCGCGCGCGACCTTCATTCATGAATTGAACGTACCGGCGGGGGTCTATTGCGATGCCCTGCGCATCAGCCAGTTGCTCTCCAACCTGCTCGGCAACGCGGTCACTCACGGCTCGACCAGCGCGCCGATCATCCTCAAGGCGTGTGCCGAGGGCGATGAAATCGTCATCTCGGTGAGCAATCAGGGCACGCCGATTCCGGCGCCATTGATGCCAATGCTGTTCGAACCGTTCTCCCGATCCGAAGCCGGTCAGCGCGGTGAAGGTCTTGGGCTGGGCCTGTACATCGCCGCGCAGATTTCCGCTGCACACAACGGCACGTTGCAGGTGATATCCAATGCCGAGTCGGGAACCTGCTTTGTTGCAAGATTCCCGGCGCAGTTCAAGTGGGCTTGATCCAGGGCCCTGCGTTTATGCCGTCTGCCGGCGCATGGTCAGGATCGCGGCAACCAGGGTGAAGGTCAGAATCGAGTGAGAATCCATTTTCAGTGCTCGTGATAAATGAGGTGAGGCATATTACAGCAGCCCGTTCCTGCAATGGGTCTTGCCTGTTCTCAGTGAAAAAATTGCAAAAAAAACCCCGCGACCGAATGAAGGCGCGGGGCAAAAAATTGGTTGGTTGCGGCCAACCAAAGGAGCTCTGTTACATACGTGTACGGGAGGAAATCAGATGCAGTCCTGCGCGGCGCGTTCAAAACTCGAAGGCAGGTAGTTCGAGGCCAGCAAGTGGCGCTCGTAGAGGAACACCTTGCCGCCCGTGCCAGCCTTGTAGGCTTCCAGTATGTTGTCCGCCGAAATCTTGCTCGGCACCACGATCCGGTAGCTGCGCTGGGTCTGCGAAACCGTCGGGTTCAGCGCACTGCCCTGCAGTTTCGGCACAACGCAATCGGCGTATTGCGCGGGGGTCTTGCTGGTCTGCAAGGTCAGGGTCGGGTTGTTCGGCGCAGAGGCGCAACCGGCGAGCAACAAGGAAGCAAAAGCCATGGCAGGCACAAAAGGACGCATCGGTGTAATCCTGAAAATAAAGGTTCGGTTCTACCGACAACGGTTCAGCCTCACGGAGCCGCCGTTGCCATTTATGTTTTAAGTGTTCAGCTCGACGCCACCAAGGCCTTGAGCGACACATCGAATTGCTTCAATGCGCTGAGTTGCAGGTCACGCTGTCTGTCGATCTGCGCGGCGATTTGCGGCGCTGCCTGGTCATGCACCCAGACCGAAGGCAATTGTTTCTCGACAGCGCCTTCGGCCTTGCCGATGTATTGCAAGTCGGCGTCGTAGAAGCGTGCGCTGAACCGCGCTTCGACCAGGCTGTTGCGTTGCGTCAGCAAGCGATTGAAGGTGTCGAGCTTGACCACGATGTCTGGATGCGCCTGAATCAGCGCATCGAGATTGTCGTAGACGGTCACCGACAGAAACTGTTGCTGCAACGAACTCATCAACCAGTCGATGGCCAGTTCCGGATCGGAGCTGGCAACGAACGCCTGGCGAATCCGTGTATCGAGCGCATCTTTTGCGCCGTTCAGCGCCATGTCGTGGTAGCGCTCAAGGTATTGCAGGTTTTCCAGAGTATTCTCGCTGAACAGCACACCCACGGTCTGCGAATGCTGCAACGCCGCGCTGCTGCCGGCGATGGCCTGAAGATGACAAGACCCGGCGTTGCCCGCGTAGGCCGGTGCAGTGGCAATCGCGCCGCCCATCAACAGGGCGACCAGAGCCAGTCGGGTCAAAGTCTTCATCGCGCAAATTCCTTGAGCTGCGTGTTCGATGGCGCCGATTTTCCGCTGATTGCCGACAAAGCAGAACTTGCGTTTAGTGATGGTCACTATTACTTCTAGCAATAGTTGCGCGCCGAGCAGACTGCTACACACTCACTACAAGTAGAAAAAGATCAATGAGGATCCCGCTTTGAGAACGTTTGACCTGATCCGCGACGCCGTTCTGCCCGATTTTCGCGAGCGAGTGGCCGAATACCTCGTCCAGTATGAAACCGTCTTGCTGGACAAAAACATCTCCGATCCGCAGTTGATCCAGGACACCGCCAATCAACTGCGCGGTTACTTGCGCGGCCTCAATACCACGCGGGTATTGGGCATGGCGTACTGGGAGGAGCTGGATCGTCGAGTGGTCGATACCTGGCTCGCGCAGGCGCAACGTTCGATTTGATTCGCCAACGCCAAGCTCGACTGGACAGCAATGCTTGCCACCATGGCGCCGCTGCTTGAATTCTGCGTCCGGCACCAGACTCTGCCGGCGGTCGAGATGTTGCTCACGCGCCAGGTCAACGAGTCAGTCGAGCATTTGCACCGCGGCAAGGCGCGCCGCCGCTTGGTGCTCGACGCCAGTCGGTAACCGTTCGGCGCGACGGCCGCTGCCGCTCGCGCCAGCCTCCTGCCAAAACCGCCCCAAACGCTTACAATCGCCAGTCTTGCCGCCCCACAGACAGGCCCCAGAAGAAATGCCGCTCGACCCGCCTACGATGTTGACCCTTTCGATCGCGCTCGCGGCCGCTGCCGCGCTGTACCTGGCGGTCGAGTGGCGCAGCATTCGTGAACCTTCGCTGCTGTTCTGGAGCGCCGGGTTCGCCACGATCACCGTGGGTTCCACCCTCGCCCTGCTGCGCAGCAACGGCTTTCTGCTGATCGGAATCTGGTTCGCCAACGGCCTGCTGGTCACCGCACATTTTCTGTTCCTGCTCGGTGTCGCACGTTTCACCCAGACGCGGTTGTCGCGTGCCTGGTTCCTGATTTTCGTGCTTTGGCTGGGGCTGTTGCTGCTGCCGGACGGACCGCAGTGGTCGAAGGTCATGCTGGTGGCCAACTCGCTGCTGGTCGCGGCGGCAACGCTCAAAGGCAGCTTTCTGCTGCGTCCGCACGGCAAGTCGTTGAGCGTCGGCGCGGTGCAGTTGCGTTATGTGCTGCTGATCCACGGCATGTTCTACGTCGCCAAGGCGGCGACCGTGGTGATTCCCGGCACGCTGATCGATCTGGCCGCGTTCAGGGGCGAAATCATCCAGATTTCTCTGGTTGAAGGCGCGATGGCAATCATGTTGATTGCACTGTCGATGACCGGCACCGAACGCTACCGCCGGGAAAAGCAAATCGCCCGCCTCGCCGAGCGGGACCCGCTGACCGCCCTGTACAACCGCCGCGCCCTCGAAAAACGCGCCCCACGCCTGCTCGCCGACGTTTCGCCAGAACGCCGCGGCGCTCTGTTGTTGATCGATATCGACAACTTCAAACTGGTCAACGACCTCTATGGCCATTCCGCCGGCGATCGATTGCTCATTGCCCTGAGCGAGATCGTTCGTTCGCTGCTGCCGCGCAATGCCTTGACCGCGCGCCTGGGTGGCGACGAGTTCGTCATGTTGCTGAGCAACGTCTCCACTGAGCGCATCGTCGAACTGGGCAACGCCCTGCGCGAGCAGTTTCTCGCGACCGCCTCACAGACTTTCCCCACGCCCGTCGCCGTGACACTGAGCATCGGCGCCAGCCTGTTCGACACACCGCCGGCCAGCCTCACAGCGCTGATCGAACAAGGCGACGCCGCGCTTTATGAGTCCAAACGCGGTGGGCGCAACCGCATACGCCTGAACGGGCTTACTACTCCAGGATGACCCATCGCATGTCCAGCCCCGAAACCTCCCTGCAAGACATCGCCGCCCCGGAAGGCGTTTGCTACGGCTGCGGCGGCAGCAATCCGCAGGGTTTGCACATCAAGAGTCACTGGCATGCAGATGGCGTGCATGTTGTCGCCGAACATTTGCCCGACGCCCAATACTGCGGCTGGCCGCAACTGGTCTACGGCGGCCTGATCGCGATGCTGGTCGACTGCCACTCCAACTGGACCGCCATGGCCTATCACTACCGCAACGAACAACGCGAAGCCGGCAGCCTGCCGCGCATCGACTGCGTCACCGGCAACCTCGGTATCAAGTTCATCAAACCCACCCCCATGGGCGTGACACTGACGCTGCGGGCGAAGGTCGAAGGCGCAGTCGGGCGCAAGAGCCGGGTGATCTGCGAGGTCTATGCCGGCGAGGTGCTCACTGCGATTGGCGATTCGGTATTTGTCCGGGTCGATACCGGGCAACTGGCAGCGGCGGCCCACGGAGAGGGATGATCGCTGCTCAGTGAAAATATCTCGAACTCCCGCCCGACCACCGTATCCAACGTACAGGTCACTGGAGGTTGAGAAAAATGAACAACACTGACGACACCCGCCCCGCAACACCGGCCGTCGACACTTCGGGCAAACCGGTCAATGTGGTGCAACGCGATCTGGCGGACACGGATACAGATACCAAAGCCGTGGACGAGGTGATCACCCCCACCACGAACCGAACCAAAGAGCAGGATGCCGAAACACTGCAGCGCAAGATTGACGAGATCGAGCGCAAGGTTGCCGATGGCAATTAGCTCGCAGTCAGCTATCGATTCAGTTGCTACAGCGACAAAGCGTGCCCGTCGATGAAAAAACGTTCATCACGTGTTTTTTTGACGTTTTTTTATCAAACCGCTTCGTAGAGTGGCTGAATCGACCCAACAGGTAGCGCTCTATGTATACGACCCGCCCCGAGGAAACGGACGCAACCGTCCTCGACCAGGCCGCTCATTGGTGCATGCGGCTGCACGACGACAATTGCCGCGCCGACGAGCGACTGGCATTTCAACAGTGGGTGCAAGCGGATCCGCGCCATGCCTTCGAGTACGCAAAAATGCTTGAGATCTGGGATCTCAGCGAACATTTGCCGGCTCAGCCGATGACCGCGAATACCTTGCTGACCGGCCACTTGTCCGGGCAAATCGAGACGCGAAAGACCTAGGCGCTGTAGCACAACACGGCGCAATCAAATCGGCCCCTGAGTCATCACGCGCGTCTCGATGATGTTCTGCAGCGAAAATCGCCGCGATCAAAGTCGTCCTGGCTTTGTTGCCTGACGGTGGAAAGTATCTGGCTCGCGTGATGTCACTCCTTCCCTTCCAAGAGGCCTGAAGCCCCGTATTCAAAGGCTTCAACCCATCTGCATCAGAATTTTATCTTCATATCCCAGCTTAATAATATTTTACCGACACCCCCCCTCTCCCTAGTCTGACCTCAAGCAAAACGGACAAGCCTGACAGCGCCCGAATCCAACTGCCTTGCTAGGAAGGATGTAGAGATGACCACTGAAATAATAACAACAGACACGCTGATCGTCGGTGCCGGCCAAGCGGGCGTGGCGATGAGCGAGCACCTGAGCAAACTCGGGGTGCCGCACATCGTACTGGAGCGCGACCGTATCGCCGAACGCTGGCGCACCGGGCGTTGGGACTCGCTGGTCGCCAACGGTCCGGCATGGCACGACCGCTTTCCGGGGCTGGAATTCGATGACATCGACCCTGACGGCTTCGCCCCGAAAGAACGCGTGGCCGACTACTTCGAAGCCTATGCGAAGAAATTCAACGCGCCGATTCGTACCGGTGTCGAGGTCAAAAGCGTGGTGCGCAATGTCGGGCGTCCGGGTTTCACCGTCCAGACTTCTGAAGGCGTGATCGAAGCCAGTCGCGTAGTCGCCGCCACCGGTCCGTTCCAGAAACCGGTGATCCCGGCCATTGCCCCGCAAGACGAACGCCTGCTGCAGATCCACTCCGCTGACTATCGCAACCCGCAGCAACTGCCGGAAGGCGCGGTGCTGGTGGTCGGTGCCGGTTCTTCCGGCGTACAGATCGCCGATGAACTGCAACGCTCCGGCAAGCGCGTTTACCTGTCGGTCGGCGCTCACGACCGCCCGCCTCGCGCTTACCGCAACCGTGATTTCTGCTGGTGGCTGGGCGTGCTCGGCGAGTGGGACCAGGCGGCGATGAAACCGGGGCGTGAGCACGTGACCATCGCGGTCAGTGGCGCCCATGGCGGGCGCACTATCGACTTCCGGGGTCTGGCCCATCGCGGCATGACGCTGGTTGGCGTCACCGAGTCGTTCAATAACGGCGTGGTGACCTTCAAGCAGGATCTGGTCGGCAACCTCAATCGCGGTGACGAAAACTATCTGGCGCTGCTCGATGCCGCCGACGCCTACATCGAGCGCAACGGCCTCGACCTGCCGGAAGAACCGGAGGCCCGCGAAACGTATCCAGAGCCTGAGTGCGTGAAAAACCCACTGGCCGATTTGAATCTGACCGAGGCTGGCATCACCTCGATCATCTGGGCCACCGGGTTTGCCGTGGATTACTCCTGGCTGCAAGTCGCCGCGTTCGATGACAAGGGCAAGCCGGTGCACCAGCGCGGTGTGTCGAGCGAGCCGGGTGTGTATTTCCTTGGTTTGCCGTGGCAGTCGCGCCGGGGTTCGTCGTTCATCTGGGGCGTGTGGCACGACGCCAAGCACGTCGCCGATCACATTGCCACCCAGCGCAAGTATCTGGACTACCGCGATGCCGAGCAGCGTGAAGCCGAGCTGCACGCGCCGACACACAACAAAGTTGCCGACACCGTCGACGCTTGATGTCCTTTTCGCTCCGGCGCCGATTGCGCCGGGCAACCCTGACTCTGGAGCTGCACATGAGCAAGCCAACCCACACGCGCATTCGTATGTTCAACACCAAAGACACCTACCCGAACCAGACCCTGGACAATGATCTGTGCCAGGCCGTGCGTGCCGGTAACACGGTGTATGTCCGTGGTCAGGTCGGTACTGATTTCGACGGCAATCTGGTCGGCCTGGGTGATCCGCGTGCGCAAGCCGAACAAGCCATGCGCAACGTCAAGCAACTGCTCGAAGAAGCCGGCAGCGACATGAGCCACATCGTCAAGACCACCACCTATCTGATCGACCCGCGTTATCGCGAGGCGGTGTATGGCGAAGTGGGCAAGTGGCTCAAAGGTGTGTTCCCGATCTCCACCGGGCTGGTGGTGTCGGCGCTGGGGCAGCCGCAGTGGTTGATGGAAATTGATGTGATTGCGGTGATTCCTGAGTAAGGCATCACACCGCGTTATGGCCATCGCTGGCAAGCCAGCTCCCACAGGGTTTGGGTTGTTCCAAATTTTGTGATCCCCCCAATACCTGTGGGAGCTGGCTTGCCAGCGATGAGGCCCTCAAGGACAACATCTTCCTAGAAAGGAGTAAGCAGATGACCTTTTCAATCGCAGCCCGCTGCGCCGAAACCGGCCAGTTCGGTGTCGCCATCAGTTCCTCCAGCATCGCCGTCGGCGCGCGCTGCCCATGGCTGCTGCCGGGCGTTGGCGCCGTGTCGAGCCAGAACATCACCCTGCCGTCCCTCGGCCCGGAGGTCCTTGCGTTGATGGAGCAAGGCCTGGCCCCGGACGATGCGCTGGACAAAGTTCTCACCCGCAACGGCTACAGCCAGTACCGCCAGATCACCGCGATCAACCACCTCGGCCAGACCGCGCACTTCAGCGGTGCGCAAACCCTCGGCGTGCACAACGCGGTCTCCGGCGAACAATGCGTTGCCGCCGGCAACATGCTCGCCGGGCGCTCAGTGATCGAAGCCATGGTCAGTGCCTTTGAGGATGGCGAAGGGCAACTCGCCGATCGTCTGCTCAAAGCCCTGCACGCCGCGCAAGCGCTCGGTGGTGAAGCCGGCCCGGTGCATTCGGCTGCTGTTGTCGTGGTCGGTGAACAGACCTGGCCGATCGTGAATTTGCGCGTGGATTGGGCCAATGAAGACCCGATCGGCCAGTTGCAAAAGCTCTGGGATGCCTATCAGCCGCAGCTTCAGGACTACATCGACCGCGCCCTCGACCCCGCCAAAGCGCCGGGTTATGGCGTCGCCGGTGATGATCGATGAACAGCGTCGAGTTGCTCAAGGCGCTGGTGCGGTTCGACACCACCAGCCGTGAATCCAACTTGCAGCTGATCGAATTCGTGCGTGATTACCTCGAAGGTTTCGACGTGCCCTGCGCGCTGATCTACAACGACGAGCGCAGCAAAGCCAACCTGTTCGCCACGATCGGCCCGGTGGATCAACCGGGCATCGTGCTGTCCGGGCACACCGATGTGGTGCCGGTCGATGGCCAGCCGTGGACAATGCCGCCGTTTCAACTGACCGAGCGCGACGGCAAACTGTTCGGGCGTGGCACGGCGGACATGAAGGGCTACATCGCCTGCGTGCTCGCCCTGGTGCCGGCGCTGGTACAGGCGCCGTTGCGCATCCCGGTGCATATCGCGTTGTCGTATGACGAAGAAGTCGGCTGCCTCGGTGTGCGTTCGTTGCTCAAGGTGCTGGAGCAGCGTCCGGTCAAACCGCTGCTGTGCATCATCGGCGAGCCGACCGAACTGAAACCGGTACTCGGCCACAAAGGCAAACTGGCAATGCGCTGCGATGTGCATGGCCATCCGTGCCATTCGGCGTATGCCCCGCTCGGCGTCAACGCCATCGAATACGCCGCCGAACTGATCGGCGAGCTGGGGCGCCTCGGTCAGCAACTGAAAGCGCCGGAGCATCACGACAAACGTTTCGATCCGCCCTACAGCACCGTGCAAACCGGGCTGATCAGCGGCGGTAAAGCGCTGAACATCGTCCCGGCCGATTGCCGTTTCGACTTCGAAATCCGCGCCCTGCCCTCGCAGGATCCGGCGCTGGTCGCGCAAGCACTGCAAGCCTACGCCGAGCGCGAAGTGCTGCCGCGCATGCGTGCGGTCAGTGCGCAAAGTGACATCCGCTTCAGCGCATTGTCGGCGTATCCGGGGCTGGTCACCGATGCGCAGAGCCAGGCCGCCGAGTTGATTGCGGCGTTCTGCGGTTCAACAGATTTTGGCACGGTGGCGTTCGGCACTGAAGGCGGTCTGTTTGATGCGGTGGGCATTGCCACCGTGGTCTGCGGGCCCGGCAGCATGGATCAGGGCCACAAACCCGACGAGTTTGTCAGCCTCGATCAACTGAAGGCTTGCGATGACATGCTCCAGCGTGTGCTGGCGTTTATCCGCGTTTGAAGCCCGGTCCGACTGTACTCAAGCGTACAGTCGGGCCAACTCCTCTCGGCAATGATCGACGAACAACTGCACCGGTTTGGTCAGTTGCACGCGCCGCAGCCACGCCGCCGACAATCCCGATCCGGTGACGCTCTCCGCCAGTGGCACGCACACGACTTGCTGGCCGTCGTAGGTGTAGTCGCTGAACGGCTTGGTCACCAGAATCGAAAAGCCGAAACCATTGCCGACCATGCCGCGCACCATCTCGATCGACGGTGAGCTGAAGACGATATTCGGCGTCAGTCCGCGCTCCTCGAAGATGCTCACGAAGTAGGTTCGACTCGGCACCACGTCGAGCAGGATCATCGGTTCCAGCACCAGATCATGCAGCGAGACCTTCGCCTGTTGCGCGAAGCGATGGTTGGCCGGGAGCAAGGCGTATGGCTGCTGCGGCGGCATCAGCGGCGTGGTTTCGATGGTGCTGTCGAGATCGTGTTCGAACATCATCGCCACGTCGATGCTGCCGGCGGTCAGGGCCTGCACCAGCTCTTGCTGCTCGCCGTCGCGAATACGGATTTCCACACCGGGCCAACGCGCCTTGAAACCGGCGATCAGGCGCGGCAGGTACAGCGGCGCGACGGTTTCGAAACAGCCGATATCGATCTGCCCGGAGACCACGTCGTTGTCGGCCAGCGCATTCTGTTCAAACTCGTGAGCGACGCGCAGCAGCTCCAGCGCCTTGCGATAGAAACGTGAGCCGCTGGGTGTCAGGGAAACGCCCTGGGCGTGGTGGCGGATGAACAGCTGCACGCCGAAGCTTTCTTCCAGGTGCTTGATCGCGGTGGAGACCGATGGCTGCGCGATATAGAGCTTGCGCGACGCTTCGGCGACGCTGCCGCAATCGGCGGTGGTGACGAAGTATTTGAGCTGGCGCAGGTTGTAGGCGGCCATGGGAATCTCCAGAAAATCAAAGGATCGCAGCCTTTGGCAGCGCCTACAGAAAGCGGTATGAATTCAGATAAGAGAGAAGCCTGAACATACCGGAGCGGCGCGTAACCCAGAGCATATTTTTTTTAACGTCTGTAGCAACAAACTTACTAATTTATCTATCCCGACGCTTTGCACATGATCACTTCAACAAGAAATGCGCCGCCCGTGCCGGCGCTTGCCGAAGTACGTCCACGTACTCATCCTTGCCTTGGAGTTCGTCATGGCTACCCCTGCAGCATCCTCCGCTCCGCTGATTGAAAAACACACGATAGGATACGTGCCCCCCGAAGATCGCCACGGAAAGGTCAGGGATCTGTTCACGCTGTGGTTCGGCGGCAACATCGCGCCGCTGCCCATCGTCACCGGTGCGCTGGGCGTGCAGTTGTTTCACTTGAATCTGGTCTGGGGCATCGTCGCGATTCTCGTCGGCCATCTGGTTGGCGGCGTGCTGATGGCGCTGCACTCGGCGCAAGGCCCGCAGATGGGCATCCCGCAGATGATCCAGAGCCGCGCCCAGTTCGGCTCCCTCGGTGCGCTGCTGGTGGTGCTGATCGCCGGCGTCATGTACATCGGTTTCTTCGCTTCCAACATCGTCCTCGCCGGCAAATCGCTGCATGGCGTGGTCGATAGCGTTCCAGTGCCGGTCGGCATCGTTATCGGCGCGCTCGGTTCGGGGATCATCGGCATCATCGGCTACCGTTTCATCCACGTGCTTAACCGCATCGGCACTTGGGTGCTGGGGATCGGCATCGTCGTCGGCTTCGGCTACATCTTCACCCATATTCAAACCGATGACTTCCTCACCCGTGGCAGCTTCAACCTCTCCGGCTGGCTGGCCACCGTATCGCTGGCGGCGTTGTGGCAGATCGCGTTCGCACCGTACGTCTCCGACTATTCGCGTTACTTGCCGGCCGACGTCAAAGTCTCGTCGACCTTCTGGACAACCTATCTGGGTTCGGCGCTGGGCTCGAGCCTGGCGTTCATCTTCGGTGCCGTCGCGGTGCTGGCGACGCCGGTGGGCATGGACACCATGGACGCGGTCAAACTCGCCACCGGCTCGATCGGCCCGCTGATGCTGGTGCTGTTCCTGCTCAGCGTGATCAGCCACAACGCCCTCAACCTGTACGGCGCGGTACTCTCGCTGATCACTCTGGTGCAGACCTTCGCCTACCGCTGGATCCCCACTGCCAAGAGCCGTGCGGTGATCTCGATCATCGTGCTGCTGGCCTGCTGCTTCGCCGCCGTCGGCGCCTCGAAGGACTTCATCGGCCACTTCGTCGATATGGTGCTGGTGTTGCTGGTGGTGTTGGTGCCGTGGACAGCGATCAACCTGATCGACTTCTACGCGATCCACAAAGGCAAGTACGACATCCAGTCGATCTTCCAGGTCGATGGCGGCATCTACGGGCGCTACAACCCACAGGCGTTGCTGGCCTACGCGATCGGCATCGCCGTGCAGATCCCGTTCATGAACACGCCGCTGTACGTCGGCCCGGTGTCGGCACACATCAACGGCGCTGACCTGTCGTGGCTGGTGGGCTTGCTGGTGACGTCGCCGCTGTACTTCTGGTTGGCGAATCGGGATACCTTCTACCGTCGACGGATGATGGGCGGGAAACTGGCGAGCAGTCTGTGAGATTGATTGTTTAATAACGGAGGCCCGCCATGTGCGGGTCTTCTTCTTTTCGGTGTGGTATTTCTTTACGTCCGACGACTAGAGGGAAAGGGATATCCAATGCTGCGAATACTTGGCAAAGCCTCATCGATCAACGTGCGCAAAGTGTTGTGGACGTGTGCTGAATTGCAGATTCCCTTCACGCGTGAAGATTGGGGTTCGGGGTTCAGATCGACGAATACGCCGCAGTTCCTCGCCTTGAATCCATGCGCCATGGTGCCGGTGATCGAGGATGGCGATTTCACCTTGTGGGAATCCAATTCAATCATTCGTTATCTGGTCTCGCGCTACGGCGACGCGCAGCTTTATCCGTCTGAGCCGATGGCTCGGGCACGGGTCGATCAATGGATCGACTGGCAGGCTTCGGAGCTGAATCGCTCGTGGTCCTATCCGCTGATGTCGCTGGTGCGCAAGTCGCCGGACTATCAGGACAGCGCTGCGTTGGCCACCGGGATCGAACAATGGTCGAAGAACATGCAGATCCTTGATCGACAGCTGCAATCGACCGGTGCTTACGTCAGTGGCGAAGTGTTTTCACTGGCGGATATCCCGATCGGGCTGTCGGTGAATCGCTGGTTCGAAACGCCGCTTGCCCATCCGCACTTGCCCGCCGTCAGCGCCTACTACGACCGTTTGAACCAACGTGACGGTTATCGCCTGTATGGGCGAAACGGCACGCCATAATGAAAAAACCGCTGATCCCGAATTCCGGAATCAGCGGTTTTTGACCTTTTTATTGCAGTCTTCATTCCTCCGCCCGCACGACTCCGCGCTCTTCGAGCAAACGCACAAACATGCTCAGACTGCGCGACACCGTACCGCGCCGCCACACCAGCCACGTCGTCAGGTAGCGGAAATCCGCCGCCAGCGGCCAGACACTCACCGTTGCGCTACCCGGCATGCTCTGCAGCATCTTGCGCGGCATCAGTGCCAGACCGGCGCCTGCACTGACGCATGCAAGCATGCCGTGGTAGGACTCCATTTCGAAGATCTTGCCCGGCACGGCAGCGTCGGTGCTGAACCATTTTTCAAAGTGGTGACGATAGGAACAGTTGGAGCGGAAGGCGTAGATGTTCTCGCCGTTGACATCCGCCGCACGCTGCACGGGGGCGTGATTGAGCGGCGCGATGATGACCATTTCCTCTTCGAAGGCCGGCACGCCTTCCAGCGTCGGGTGCAGCACCGGGCCGTCGACAAACGCCGCCGCGAGCCGCCCGGAAAGCACGCCGTCGATCATTGTCCCTGAGGGTCCGGTGGACAGATCGAGATCGACTTTCGGATGCAACTGGTTGTAGGCCGCGAGCAATTCGGGGATGCGTACCGCCGCCGTGCTTTCCAGCGAACCCAACGGGAACGCGCCCTGCGGTTCTTCACCTGCCACGGTCGCGCGAGCCTCCTGCACCAGGTCGAGTATCCGTCGTGCGTACTCAAGAAAACTCCACCCGGCCGGCGACAGACGTAATCGACTTTTTTCGCGAATAAAAAGATCAACGCCGAGATCCTGCTCCAGCTGCTTGATCCGCGTGGTCAGGTTCGACGGTACGCGATGGATCTGCGCGGCGGCGGCGCTGATGCTGCCGTGTTCGGCAACGGCTTTGAAGATTTCCAGCTGCACCAGGTCCACAGTCATTCTCCAATCGTGAAAGAAACGATCTTTATTATTCAGTTTCCAGAAAACAAACACCACCCTACTCTAGGCTCATCCGACGAACATGCAGGACAACGCCATGAGCCAGATTTCCAGCCAGACCCACGCTATCTCGATCAACCCGACCACCGGCGAGCAGATCGGGCATTACGCCTTTGAATCCGCCGCTGCGCTTGACGCCGCGCTGACCCGCGCCGCTTATGGTTTCGGCAAATGGAAGCGCAAGCCATTGCAGGATCGCTCGCGTCTGTTGACCGCTCTTGCCGGCGCGCTGCGTGAAACCAGCGAGGCCATGGCCACCATGATCACTCAGGAAATGGGCAAGCCGATTGCTCAGGCCCGTGGCGAAATCGAAAAATGCGCGAAGCTGTGCGAGTGGTACGCCGAACACGGCCCAACCATGCTCGACGCCGAAGCGACTCAGGTCGAAGGCGGCAAGGCGCGCATCGAATACCGTCCGCTGGGTCCGATCCTCGCTGTGATGCCGTGGAACTTCCCGATCTGGCAAGTGCTGCGTGGCGCCGTTCCTGCACTGATCGCCGGCAACACCTACGTGCTCAAGCATGCACCGAACGTGATGGGCAGCGCTTACCTGCTGCGCGATGCCTTCACCCGCGCCGGTTTCGCCGATGGCGTGTTTGAAGTGATCAACGTCACCCCGGAAGGCGTCTCCACCGCGATCGCTGACCCGCGCATCGCTGCGGTGACCCTGACCGGCAGCGTCCGCGCCGGTATGGCGATTGGCGCTCAGGCCGGTGCGGCGCTGAAGAAATGCGTGCTGGAACTGGGCGGTTCCGACCCGTTCATCGTGCTCAACGACGCCGATATCGACGAAGCCGTGCAAGCCGCGGTGATCGGCCGTTATCAGAACTCCGGCCAGGTTTGCGCCGCGGCCAAGCGTCTGATCATCGAGGAAGGCGTGGTTGAAGAATTCACCCGCAAATTCGTCGAAGCCACGCGCAAACTGAAGGTTGGCGATCCTTTGTCTGCCGATACTTACATCGGCCCGATGGCGCGTTTCGACCTGCGTGACGAACTCGACCAGCAAGTGCGCGACACCCTTGAAGAGGGCGCGACCCTGCTGCTCGGCGGCGGCAAGTCCGAAGGCCCGGGCAACTACTACGAACCGACCGTGCTGGCCGACGTCACCGACCGCATGACCTCGTTCAAACAGGAATTGTTCGGCCCGGTCGCTTCGATCATCACCGCCCGCGATTGCGCGCATGCCGTGGCATTGGCCAACGACAGCGAATTCGGTCTGACCGCGACGATTTACACCGCCAACGTGCAACTGGCCCAGCAACTGACCAGCGAACTGGAAACCGGCGGCGTGTTCATCAACGGCTACTCCGCCAGCGATCCACGTGTGACCTTTGGTGGCGTGAAGAAGAGCGGTTTCGGTCGCGAACTGTCGCACTTCGGCGTACGTGAATTCTGCAACGCGCAAACCGTGTGGCTGGATCGCAAGTAATCCAGACACAAGACACCCCTTGTAGGAGTGAGCCTGCTCGCGATTGCGGCGTGTCAGCCAACAAGTCTGTAGCTGACCCACCGTATTCGCGAGCAAGCTCGCTCCCACAGGGGGGGGTGCGCCACGTCAAATCAACTGATTCAACCCCATCCAATGTGGGAGCGAGCCTGCTCGCGAAGGCGGTAAGTCAGGCAGCTTGATTGCCACTGACCCACCGCTTCGCGAGAAGGTTCGCTCCAACAATCGGCCGCTTACAGGTATTTCAACCAGGCGATGTCGCGGCGACGCGCCTTCAACGCCGAGAACCAGCGCACGGCCGGGAACAGTGCAATCGCCAGAATGATTGCGGCGAGCCAGATCGACGTCACCGAGGAGAAACCGAAATAGCTGCCCTGATTCAAACCAAACAGCGCCGCGCCGATCAGGTACAACACCTTCAACGCATACAGGTGCAGCAGATAGAAAAACATCGGCGCCGATCCGAACACCGTCAGCCAGCGAATCCAGCGTCGATCCTGCACGCGCTCAAACGCCAACAACAGCAACAACCCAGTGCTTACCGTCAACGCGATAAACAGCAATGACGGCGGGTACTTGGTGATGTTGAAAAAACTCATCACGGTGTGCAGCATCGAGTCGCCCACGGCCCATGGTTTCTCGCCGTAACCGTTGAGCAGCCGCAGCGCGACGAACCCCAGCAGCCCCGCAACACCGCCGATCAACAGGCGCCGTTGACGCGCGCCTGCTTCAACACCCCGAGCAAACCACGGCCCCAACGCATAACCCAGACCGATCACACCGATCCACGGCAGCAACGGATAAGACGTGCGCAAGCGCAAACTGCCGCTGACTTCGATCCAGCCACGATCATGCAAAATCGCCCACGGCACATGCAGCGCTGACTCGACCGGGAAGTGCAGACCATCGAGCAGGTTGTGTCCGGCGATGATCAACACACTCAATGCCAGCAACAGCCAGCGCGGCAACCAGACCAGCAGCGACAGCGCGATCATGCTCAAACCGATCGCCCAGATCACTTGCAGATAAATCACGCTCGGTGGCAGCTGGAAGGTCCAGGCGAAGTTGACCAGGGTGAATTCGAGCACCACCAGAAACAGTCCGCGCTTGAACAGAAACGCACTGATGTCAGTCTTGCCTGCATACTTTTCGCCAAACAGCCATGCCGACAACCCGGTCAGCAAGACAAACACCGGTGCACACAAGTGCGCCAGAGTGCGGCTGAAAAACAGTGCCGGCTCGGTGCTGGCGATGTCCATCGGATCGCTGACCTGACGGTGCAGCAGGAAGGTTTCGCGCACGTGGTCCAGCAGCATGAACAGGATGACCAGGCCCCTGAGTGCATCGATGGACAGTAGCCGGCCAGTCACCGGGGCAGAACGGGGAAGCACAATCGTCATAAGCGTTTCGCATTCGAAGGGATATCAGTGGGTGCCAGCAACGGCCACCCTGAAAATTTGCGTTACCTTATAACACCAAGAAGCAAAAACCCAAACTCAATCGATAGTGATTCTCAGAAAACCGAAGTTGATTACGCCGCGCAATTTGCCCTCCGGCCTCAGGCTTCTATAGTGATCAAGTCCCCCTGCCCTCTGCGGCCTGTTGTCGAGCGTTGTCCATGGTCAACACCGAACACCTGATCATCTGCGAGCACTGCGATTGCGTTTACGAGAAAGTCACGCTCGCCAAACACCAGAAAACCTCGTGCGTGCGCTGCGGTGGCGTGCTGCAGCGCTTCAATGGTCTGACCGTTGAGCAGCGTCTGGCGCTGACGTTCACGGCGGCGGTGTTGTGGCTGTTCGCCAATTTCTACCCGGTGATGAGCATCAGCATGAAAGGCCTGAAAAACAGCGCAACGCTGTGGGACTCGGTGCTGGCGCTGAGCCAGGGGCCGATTACTTTCATCGCCATGGTCGCGGCCATTGCCATCATCATCGCCCCGGCATTTCAGCTCGTATTGTTGATTTGGGTGCTGGGCTTCGCCCTCGGCGGACAGCGTGCACCGGGCTTCAAACTGTGCATGCGCTGGCTGGAAACCCTGCGTCCGTGGAGCATGCTTGAAGTGTGTTTGCTCGGGGCCATGGTGGCGGTGTTCAAACTGGCCGGGCTGCTTGATGTGTTGCCCGGCATCGGCCTGTTTGCCTTGGCCGCGCTGAGTCTGATGATGATCCGAATTGCCGGTCGCGACATCCGCGACCTCTGGGACATTCCATGAAGCGACCACCGACTGCCAGCGAACTCAATCTGTGTCTGTGCCACAGCTGCGGGCTGGCCTGCGACATGAGCGACGAGCCGCATGAATGTCCGCGCTGCGACGCGCCGCTGCATCGGCGCAAGACCAATTCGCTGACCCGCACCTGGGCCTACATGCTCGCTGCGCTGGCGTTTTACGTGCCGGCCAATCTGCTGCCGGTGATGAACACCACCATGCTCGGCAACGGCGCCGACAGCACGATCATGAGCGGCGTGCTGGAGTTCTGGGAGGCCGGCGCGTGGGACATCGCGCTGATCATTTTCATCGCCAGTATCGCCGTGCCGGGGATCAAGTTCGTCGCCCTGACCTTGCTGCTGATGACCGTGCAACGCGACAGCGCCTGGGCGCGCAAGGAGCGCTCGAAGCTGTACCGCTTCGTCGAGCTGATCGGCTATTGGTCGATGCTCGACGTGCTGGTGGTGGCGCTGGTCGCAGCACTGGTGAAGTTCCAGGCGCTGGGCGATATCGAGCCAAGACCGGGCATTCTGTTTTTCGGCCTGGTCGTGGTGTTCACCATGCTCGCAGCGATGAGCTTCGATCCGCGCCTGATCTGGGACAAGGACACGGGCGGCGATCTCAGCGACGCTGAACCTCAAGCAGCACCTGCAACGGATGGCGCAGTGCCTGATCCGACTGGCGCTTGACCTGGCTGCGGCAGGAATAACCGGTCGCCAGCGCTTCGCCCTGCTCTGCCGGTGCGTCGACCTGACGCGCCCAGGACTGTTCGTAGATCACCGCTGATGTCTCGCGATTGCGCGCTTCATGGCCGTAGGTGCCGGACATGCCACAGCAACCGGTGGCCTGCGTGGCCAGTTTCAAACCGGCGCGTTCGAAGACCTGCTCCCACTGGCGGGTCGCGGCCGGGGCGTTGGTTTTCTCAGTGCAGTGCGCGAGCAAACGGAACAGCGCGGTTTTATCCTCAGGCGCCTGCTCCGGCATCACCTTGAGCAACCACTCCTGCAGCATCGCCACTTCCGGGCATTGCTGCATACCGGGGACTTTCAGGTATTCCTGGCGATACACCAGCGTCATCGCCGGATCGAGCCCCACCAGCGGCACACCGAGCTCGGCCAATTCGCGCAACTGCCGCGCATTGCGCAACGCCGCACGGTTGAACGCCGAAAGGAAGCCCTGCACATGCAACGGCTTGCCGTTGGCACTGAACGGCGCCAGATAAACCTGATAACCGAGACGCGAAATCAGCTCGACCATATCCGCCAACAGTGGCGCTTCAAAGTAACGCGTGAACGCGTCCTGAACGATCACCACGCTGCGCTCACGTTGCGCCGAGGTCAACGCAGACAACGTCGAAAACGTTGCCGGTCGCACCTGCCAGCGACGCATCGCAGCGTGGAAATCGAAGCGGCTGAGCAACGGCACATCGACCATGCCGCCAACACGTTCCAGCAATCCACGCACAATCGAAGCGCCCATCAAACCGTTATACAACGCTGGAATCCGCGCCATGTACGGAATGCTGTATTCCAGCGAGGCGATCAGATAGTCCCGCGCCGGGCGCAGATAACGGCCGTGATACAGCTCAAGAAAGCGCGAACGAAACTCCGGCACATTGACCTTCACCGGGCACTGCCCCGCGCAGGACTTGCACGCCAGGCAACCGGCCATGGCGTCGTAAACCTCATGAGAGAAATCTTCGGACTGCTGACGCGTGTTGCGCCAGCGCTGCCACAGGGTGCTGAAAAACGCCGGTTTGCGCATCGCATCAGACAACACATCGACGCCCGCCTCGCCCTGCAAACGCAGCCACTCGCGGATCAACGACGCGCGCCCCTTCGGCGACTGCGAACGCTCGCGGGTGGCCTTCCATGACGGGCACATCGCATCATCCGGGTCGAAGTTGTAGCAGGCGCCGTTGCCGTTGCAGTGCATGGCCGCGCCGTAGTCCTGCCAGACCTTTTCGTCGATCTGCCGATCGAGTTCACCGCGCAGGGTCACTTCGTCGATCTTCAGCAACGCCGCATCGGTATTGGCCGGGGTGGCGATCTTGCCGGGGTTGAACTGGTTGAACGGGTCGAACGCGGCTTTCAGTGCTTGCAGCGCCGGATAGAGTTCACCGAAAAATGCCGGCGCGTATTCCGAACGCAGACCTTTGCCGTGCTCGCCCCACAGCAGACCGCCGTAACGCTGGGTCAGCGCCGCGACGCCATCGGACACCGGACGCACCAGCGCGGCTTGTTGCGGGTCTTTCATGTCGAGAATCGGCCGCACGTGCAGCACGCCCGCATCGACGTGACCGAACATGCCGTACTGCAAACCGTGGCTGTCGAGCAGGTCGCGCAACTCGGCGATGTACTCGGCCAGATGCTGCGGCGGCACCGCCGTGTCTTCGACAAATGGCTGCGGCCGCGCCTCTCCGGCGACGTTGCCGAGCAAGCCCACCGCACGTTTGCGCATGCCGTAGACCTTGTTCACCGCCGCGTGCCCGACCGCCAGCGTGTGGCCCAAACGCTCGACCGTGCGATCACTGCTCAAATGCTCGACGAACACCTCGACCCGGCGTTGCAGCTCTTCGGGATCGTCGCCACAGAATTCGACAAGGTTGATCCCCAACGTCGGCCGCTCGGCGCTTTGCGGGAAATATTCGGCGACGCCGTGCCAGACGATGTCCTGCATCGCCAGCAGCAAGACTTTCGAGTCGACGGTTTCGATCGACAACGGCTTGAGCGCCATCAAGGCCCGCGCATCGCGCAGTGCGTCCATGAACCCGGCGTAGCGGATGTTCACCAGCATTGTGTGCTTGGGGATCGGCAGCACATTCAGCCGCGCCTCGACCACAAAACCCAGCGAGCCTTCGGCACCGCAGAGCACGCTGTTGAGGTTGAACCGCTGGTCGGCCTCGCGCAGGTGCGCCAGGTCATAACCGGTCAGGCAACGGTTGAGATCGGGGAAGCGCTCCGTGATCAGCTCGCCCTGCTCATCAATGATCTGCCGCGCACAACGATAGACCTCACCGACGCGATCTTCACGGGCACAGAGTGCTTCCAGCTCGCGCTCTTCCAGCGGCTGACCGTGCAGACGTTCGCCGCCGCGCAGGATCATCTCGAGTTCAAGCACATGGTCGCGGGTCTTGCCGTAGGTGCAACTGCCCTGGCCGCTGGCGTCAGTGTTGATCATGCCGCCAACGGTGGCGCGGTTGGAGGTCGACAACTCTGGGGCGAAAAACAGTCCGGCGGACTTCAGCGCGGCGTTGAGCTGATCCTTGACCACCCCGGCCTGCACGCGCACCCAGCGTTCTTCGACGTTGATTTCAAGGATGCGGTTCATGTGCCGCGACAGGTCAACGACGATGCCATCGGTCAGCGATTGGCCGTTGGTGCCGGTGCCGCCGCCGCGAGGAGTGATCACTACTTGCTGGTAGGCCGGCTCGGCAATCAGCCGCGCCACCCGCGCCACGTCCTCGGCATCTCGCGGAAACACCGCCGCTTGCGGCAGGCGCTGATAGATCGAGTTGTCGGTCGCCAGCACCACGCGGCTGGCGTAATCGGCGCTGATTTCACCGCGAAAACCGCTGTTCTTCAGGGCGTTGAGGAATTGTTGGTAATCGCTGGTCAGGGCTTTGGCGGGGGACAACTGGGCAATCATCGGTCAGGGCATCTCGGTCAAAATCGGGCCGTGTGGCGGTGAACAGTTGTACGCAACGAATGATTGCGTCAGGCTCCGCCATCTAATGCCGCCCATGTTCATTGTTGCCGGGCATTGGGACAACCGTAAAATCCACCCACTATCCATGACTTTTACGAATGAATCCGCGCACGCTCACCCCTTCCATGTCGTTATTGCTGGCCTTCGAGGCCGCTGCGCGCCACGAAAGCTACACCCGCGCCGCCCATGAATTGTCGCTGACGCAAAGTGCGGTCAGCCGTCAGGTGCAGATTCTCGAGAAAATGCTCGGCATGCGCTTGTTCAGCCGCGAAGGCCGGCAAGTGGTGCTGACCGATGTCGGGCGTATGTATCAGCGCGAACTGGCGGAGGCACTGGGGCAGATTCGCAGTGCAACCTTGCAGGCGATGGCGTTTGGCTCGGGCATTCACAGTTTGCGCCTGGCGACGCTGCCGACGTTTGGCTCGAAATGGCTGTTGCCGCGCCTCAAGGATTTCTACACCGCGCACCCGGGCATGACCGTGCACTTGCATTCGCGTATCGAAGCGATCGACTTCGATACCAGCGAAATCGATGCGGCGATTTGTGTGGGCGGCGGTGAATGGCCGGGGCTGAGCGCCCTGCCCTTGCACACCGAAGAACTGGTGGTGATCGCCAGTGCGCAGTTGTCCGCTGCCGAGCGCGATGACGCCGAACAGCAGATCGCCGGTCAACTGCTACTCAATGTCAGCAGCAATGCGCAGGCGTGGGCGGAGTGGTTCAGCCATCACGGCCTGCCCCACCGCAGCATGCGCATCGGGCCAAGTTTTGAAATGACCTCGCACTTGATTCAGGCAGTGCGGGCGAACATTGGTGTTGGCTTGGTACCGCGGATTCTGGTGGAGGATGAGTTGTCGAGCGGTGAGTTGCTGCAACTGGGCGAGCCGATTACCAGTCGGCGCAGCTATTACCTGGTGTATCCGCCGCGCAATGAGAATTTGCCGTCGCTGAAAGCGTTTCGGGATTGGCTGGTAAAGACACTCTGACTGGAGAACCTCATCGCGGGCAAGCCCGCTCCCACAGGGTTCTTCGTTGAATACAGAGTTTGCAATCGACACGATAACCTGTGGGAGCGGGCTTGCCCGCGATGAGGCCAGTCCTGACGCTATCAAAACCTCGGCTTGACCGCCTTCCAGTCCGGCTTATAACGCTGCATCTGCCGCACATCATCACGCTGTCGAATCCCGCACGTCAGGTACTGATCATGCAGCTTGCCCAACTGATCGTGATCCAGCTCCAAGCCAAGCCCCGGTGCCCGAGTGATCTTCACGCAGCCATCGACAATCGGTAGCTTGCCGCCCTTGATCACCTCTTCATCCGGCTCCTGCCACGGATAATGCGTGTCGCAGGCGTAATCCAGATTCGGCACGGCCGCCGCGACATGGGCCATCGCCATCAGGCTGATGCCCAGGTGTGAATTGGAATGCATTGACACCCCCACGCCGAATACATCGCACATCTTCGCCAGCGTCTGCGTGTCGCGCAGACCACCCCAATAATGGTGGTCGGCGAGGACAATCTGCACGCTGTTCTGCGCGACGCTGCGGCGGAACTCGTCGAAATCAGTAACCACCATGTTGGTTGCCAGCGGCAATCCGGTGCGTTTGTGCAACTCGGCCATGCCGTCGAGACCCGGGGTCGGGTCTTCGTAGTACTGCAGATCATCGCCGAGCAATTCGGCCATGCGAATCGAGGTTTCCAGCGACCAGTTGCCGTTCGGATCGATGCGCAGCGGGTAGCCGGGAAACGCCTTCTTCAAGGCCTTGATGCACGCCACTTCATGCTCCGGCGGTAACGTGCCGGCCTTTAGTTTGATGCTTTTGAACCCGTACGCCTCGATCATCCGCGCGGCCTGGGCAACGATCTGCTGCTCGTTGAGTGCCTCGCCCCAGTTGTCCGGCTTGTACGGCGAATCGACATGCTGCGCGTACTTGAAGAACAGATAGGCACTGAACGGCACTTCATCGCGAATCGCGCCGCCAAGAAGGTCCACCAACGGCACATTCAGGTAATGCGCCTGCAAGTCGAGAAAGGCCACTTCGAACGCCGAATAGGCATTGCTTACCGCCTTGCTGGCGTGGGAACCGGGCGCCAGTTCGGCACCGGCAATGCTCGCAGGTTTGTTGGCTGCAACGGTGGCCTGCACGATCGCGCGCAGCTGGTTGAGGTTGAACGGATCGAGGCCGATCAGTTGTGACTGCAACTGTTGCTGGATCGCCAGCGCCGGGGCATCGCCATAGCTTTCGCCGAGGCCGATGTAGCCGTTGTCGCTCTCGATCTCGATGATCGAACGCAGGGCGAAAGGTTCGTGGATACCGCTGGCGTTGAGCAACGGCGGATCACGGAAGGCAATCGGGGTCACGGTGACACGGGTGATTTTCAAGATAACGCTCCTGACAGATCAACAATCAATTCAATGGCTCGCGGCCGGGCTGGCCGTCGCAACGACGGCGGTGTCGTCATGCGGCTTTGCCGGGGTTTTGCCTTTGGCTCCTGGCGCCGTACGGGCGAAGAAGATCACCACCGCGGCGATCAGTGACGTCGCCGCCAAGCCATACAGGCCGCCCTCAATGGAGCCGGTGCTTTGTTCAAGGAAGCCGAACGCGGTCGGCGCAACGAAGCCGCCGAGGTTGCCGATGGAGTTAATCAGCGCGATCACCGCAGCGGCGATGCGGGCATCCAGATAGCTTTGCGGAATCGGCCAGAACAGCGCCGAGGCAGCCTTGAAGCCAATAGCGGCGAAGCAGATGGCGACGAAGGCGAAGATCGGCCCGCCAGTGGTCGACATGAACATGCCGATGGCGGCGATTACCAGCGTCAGCGCCACCCAGGCCTGCTGGAATTTCCACTTGCCGGCCATCGCCGCGAAACCGTACATCGCGACAATCGAAATGATCCACGGAATCGAATTGAGCAGGCCAACCTGGAAGTCGCCGAGGTTGCCCATCTTCTTGATCATGCTCGGCAGCCAGAATGTTGCGCCGTAGATGGTCAGGGCAATGGAGAAATAGATGAAGCAGAACAGCGCGATCTGCCGATCGGCCAACAGCTTGAACATCGACGGCTTGGCCACTTGCACCGCTTCACGGGCACGCTGTTCTTCAGCAATGGCGCTGACCAGCGCTTCACGTTCCTCTTCGGTCAGCCACTTGGCCTGACGCGGATGCGATTGCAGCCAGAACCAGACGAACGCGCAGAGCACCACCGACGCTGCGCCCTCGATCAGGAACATCCACTGCCAGCCGTGCAGACCCAAGCCGCTGATGTGCAGCAGCGCACCGGAGACCGGACCGGAGATCACCGAGGCAATCGCCGAACCGCTGAGAAATACCGCCATGGTCTTGCCGCGCTCGGAGGCCGGCAGCCATTGGGTGAAGTAGTAAATGATCCCCGGAAAGAACCCCGCCTCGGCCGCGCCGAGAATAAAACGCAGCACGTAGAAACTGGTTTCTCCTTTGACAAAGGCCATGGCCATGGCAGCGGCGCCCCAAGTGAACATGATCCGCGTCAGCCAGACCCGCGCGCCGTAACGTTGCAGGAGCATGTTGGACGGCACTTCGAACAGCGCGTAGCCAACGAAGAACAACCCGGCACCGAGGCCGTAAGCCGCCGCACCGATGCCCAGATCGGTCTCCATGTGGCTGCGCACGAAACCGATATTGACCCGATCGATGTAGTTGACGATGAACATCACCACGAACAGCGGCAGCACGTGGCGCTTGACCTTGGCGGCGGCACGGGCGAGAACCGTGACATCCAGTGGACTCTGGAGGGTTTTCAAGGGCGACTCCCGATCTTGTTTTTTTAGGGATGGCGTAAAGCGATGGACCGATCATGGACGGCGATCATTGATCCCGTCTAATCTAACTTGGCATTCGATTGATACCCGGATTAGATCAATGTTCGAACTGACCCAGCTGCGTTGCTTCACCACCGTCGCCACCGAACTCAACTTCCGTCGCGCCGCCGAACGGCTGAACATGACGCAGCCGCCACTGAGCCGACAGATTCAGTTGCTCGAACATCACCTCGGCGTCGAGTTGTTCACGCGCAGCACCCGCAGCGTCGCGCTGACCGCCGCCGGCCGGGCTTTCTTCATCGAAGCACAGAACCTGCTGGAGCGCGCCCAGCAGGCAGCCGTGACCGCCCGACGGTTCGCCGAGGGCGATATCGGTTCGGTGAACATCAGTTTTGTCGGCAGCGCGGTGTATGAATTTTTGCCCAAGGTCATTGCCGAGGCACGCTTGAAACAGCCGCAGGTGAAGATCGATCTGTCGGAAATGAACACCTACCAGCAGCACGAAGCCCTGCGTGCTCGGCGCATTGATCTGGGCATCGCTCGCGCGCCATTACTGGAGCCGGGCTACGCCACTGAATGCCTGGTGCGCGAGCCGTTTGTGCTGGCGGTGCCCGGTGCTCATCCGTTGGCGAGCGCGGCTCAAGTGTCGGTCAGCGACCTGGATAAGCAGCCATTTCTGATGTACTCCCACGCGGCTTATCCGCCGTTCAACGAACTGCTGACCGGCATGCTGCGCTCGGCACGGGTCGCGCCGGATTATGTGCAGTGGCTGGGGTCATCGTTGACGATTCTGGCCTTGGTCAACGCTGGCATGGGCCTGGCGCTGGTACCGCGCTGCGCCACCAGTGTGGTGTTCAAGAATGTGGTATTTCGCGATATCGATCTGGGCGAAGGGGTGCAGAGCGAGCTGCATCTGATCTGGCGGGAGAACAACGACAACCCGGCGTTTGCGATGTTGCTGGAAGCGATTCGCCGGGCGGTGGCTGAGGGTTGGGGTTAAGAGACTGGCAGCGCTAATCAGCGCTTTGGCGGTGGAGGCGCACTGGGTCCTTTAACCAACGTCTTTGCCAGCTGCTTACCGTCCGGGCCGACAAAGAGGCGCGCAATATGAGGTGGAATAGGTTTTGGTTCTTTTGCACTCATGATAAAACCTCCTCGACGAAACTGAATTCGACCCACTGAACTTTCGACGAATCTATCACCAATAATTCGGCGCCAAAAGGGAGCGCCAGGCCATCATCGCCAAGCCAGCGTGGATTCAACACGATGAATTGCCCTTCCTTAGGGCCGGAGGGCCACTCCAAAGGCCAGCCAAACAATCGCCGCTCATCACTCAGATGCAAAGTGACAAGGCGATCGTGCCTCTCAAAAGCGCTGTACCACTCGTTGGGATGAGAGTTTTTACGTGTCAGATTTCGCTTGCGTAGCAACGCATGCAGCCTCCCGTTTGAAGCCAAATAGCAGAAAAGTCCGGCGAGACATACTGAAACAATAAATGCCCAGAATGCCTCCGCCCGAGCATCCCATTTCCCTACAGAAAATCCTTTCGAACCCACCCACAGACAAATTGCCCCGATCCCCAAAACCGCGCCCTGAATCACAAACGTAAAAATCAGCGCCTGCACAATCTGCCCAAACGTATCGGGCCGTTTGAACGCGGTCAGCGAGTAAAAAATCCACGCTGACAGGAATCCGGGAATCAGATACTGCAGCAACGGAATAACTTCTTTGACCAGATCATCCATGATCCGAGGCTCCTTGAACGCTTACTGACATCGATCGCACGCCAGCATCTGAAGCCTAGTGCACACAGAAAAAACGCCTGCGCCCAACTGTCACCACTCATTACGCAACACTCCACGCGTCGCGGGATGCACACAGGCCAACGAGCCGGCCGTAACCGTTAAAAATCATAAATAGCCCAGCGAGGCTGGAAAGTGCATGGACAAAAAAATCCCGCTCAGCGAGCGGGATTTGTTTATCACGGCGATGTTACGCGACCACAGGAATCATCGGGTCAGCCGCCGCCAATGCGCTCACGCGATCAGCCGCTGGCGGGTAGATCCACTGGGTGTTGATCTGGGTCTTCAGGGTTTTGCCTTCTTGTTTAACCAGTTTCACCTGACGATCCCAGCCCTCGGTATACACCGCGCCCCAGGCACCGAGATCCAGGCACGTCACGTATTTTGGCTGGCTGTAAGGCGTCGGATCGACCCCGAGAAGCTGTGCCGCGACGTTATTACCGGCATGACGGCCCAGCGAAATCGCATGCTGGCAGGTCATCAACGCGTAGTTGCCAATGTCGTCGGTGGCAGCGTAAGCCACATCACCAGTGGCGAAAATATCGTTCTGGCCGATGACTTTCAGGTTGGCGTCCACATGCAGACGACCCTGCTTGTCGCGCTCGGCGGGGATCTGTTCAGTCAACGAACTGGCCCGCACGCCAGTGGTCCAGACCACGGTTTTCGCCTCGATGTGCTGACCGTCCGAAAGCGTCACGCCGTCAGCATCGACGGACTGCACCGACACCCCCAAACGCCATTCAACACCCAACTCTTCGCTGGCTGCGACAATGGACTTGCTGATCTCTTCGCCCATCGAGGCACCGATTTTTTGCCCGCGATCAACAATGATCACCTTGATGTCGGCGTGCTCGCCAAGAATGTCGCGAAGGCGTCCAGGCATTTCGGTTGCCGTTTCAATCCCGGTAAAGCCACCGCCCGCCACCACGACGGCGTTGCGCGCCAGGCTGTCGGGAAGGTTTTTCAACGCTTTCAGATGGGTTTCCAGGCGGACTGCCGTTTCGATCTGGTCAACGTCAAACGCGTACTCAGTGACGCCCGGCGTGTCGGATTGCGCCAGACCGCTGCCGGTGGCCAGCACCAGCTTGTCGTAGTTGAAGACTTGCTTTGTCCCGGACGCGTCGGTGTAACCCACGGCTTTAGACGCCACATCGATGGTCTCGGCAGCACCCTTGATGAAATGAACGCCGACTGCTTCGAACAGTTCACTCAACGGTGCTGTCAGTTGATGAGCATTCGGTTCATAGAAACGCGGGCGTACACGCAATTCGGCCTGAGGCGCCAGGACGGTCACATCGACATTGTCACGCCCATGGATATCCACCAGGCGCGTGGCGCTCAGCGCCGTCCACATGCCACCAAAGCCTGCGCCAATTACCAGAATGTGCTGTTTCATCGTTGTCTCCAGGCTCGTCGCCAAGTACTGAAATAGAGAGTGAGTGGTACTCGCTGCCCGCGAGTCGAAGCCTCTCGGTGCTGGGTTTTTTCGAAAGGTGCAACGCGGTGCTCATCGAATAGCGCCGACTCTATTAGTCGTACATATTATCAACAAGTCAGTTTTATTGATGTTATTTATCTAAAATATAGATACTTTTGGAGTAACAAAAAAACGGCATACCGCCATTAAACAGGCATATCCAGTCACTAAACCCGCCGATCTCCGCAGCTTTATCGCATTGCCGGCTGTTGATCAGCCTGTTAATATTTACGACAAATCAAGTCGGACTTAGTTATGTCTCTATACAGCGCAGGCGTCGAATACGGCATTCATTGCCTGGCCTTTCTGGTCACCAGCAACGGCGATACCCGCGAGGCCAGCGTGCGCGACCTCGCTGAACTGCAAGGCGTGCCACTGGAATATCTGGCAAAGATCTTCACCAAGCTGGCCAAGGGCAAACTGGTGGTAGCCAGCGAAGGTGTGCGCGGAGGTTTCAGCCTCGCCCGACCGGCGGACGAAATCACCTTGCTCGACATCGTCAAAGCCATCGATGGCCGCAAGAATATTTTCGAATGCAGGGACATCCGCGGGCGTTGTGCCCTGTTTGAAGGCAACCCGCCGCAATGGGCGATTGAAGACACCTGCTCGATCCACAGCGCCATGATGACCGCGCAAAAACGCATGGAAGAAGCCCTCGCCCAACAGACCATTCTCGACATCGCGAGAAAGGTCGGGCGCAAGGCTCCCAAGGAATTCGGCCAGCAAGTGGAAGACTGGATTCAGGATCGCCGAGAGAAAAAGGGCAATGTCGGGACTATCCCGCTGACCACTCTTTCAGACTGATTGCAGCTTGCGACAGACAAAAAAAAGCAGAAACCGTTGATCCGGTTTCTGCTTTTTTAACGCCAGAGTGGTTACAGGCAATCACGCACCGATTTGCGCAGCGACCCGGACTTGGCCCATGGCGGTCCCTGATACAACGAAACCCGGCTGCCGTCCTTGTATTTGACGATGTCGAGAATTTCATCGGCAGTGATGATGCTTGGCGCGGTAATGCGATAGCCGTTGGAAATGGACGTCTGCGTCGTCTTGGCGACGTCCTGCTGCCACAACGGTAATACACACGCGGCATAGTCTTTAGGTGTCTTGTCACTGGTCTTGCTGACATTCGGCTCACCCGGCACCAACGACGCCGGCAACGAGCAACCTGCCAACATGGCCAACGTCAGCCCCCCGATCCATATCCGCATCTGTATTGCCCTATTCTGAAAAAAAGCGAATGTAACGCGTAACTGGGTGGACATCCATCGTAGCAATCAGCCCCTGGTGGGGTTTGGACAATTTTTTACATCCGTTGAGCCTGATGACGGACGCGCCCTGCCCCGGCGACGAAAAATGCGACTACTCTTTTCTACCGAGAATGTTCTGGAGGTGATCATGCGGCTCAATGAATACGAACACGAACTTCAACGCGACCTGCAAAGTGTTGCATCGGATTTGAGATGGTCGGCGGTCGACCTCAAACGCATCGCCGAACAACTGCGCAAATCCGGCAACGAAGCCGACGCGCAAACGGTACTGAGATCCTGCGAGGTTCTGCAAAGCGATGAGGAACGCCTGCAGCTGTATGCCAAGGAAGTGAAGGCACGCGCTATCAGCCGAACCAAAGTCCACTGAAATCTGCCCGCCCTTTTCCCGCAAACAAAAGCCCCGACAAATGCCGGGGCTCACTTATTACCACTCATCATGTGGCTGTGTGACTTTGTCCGCGTACGGAGCGTTTTTTGTAGCCGGGAAGTGACGCAGCATAAGCCAGTGCTTCCTCCCTGCTGCCAAACGAAGCCAGTCGATCGCCTTGGGTACAAACCCGCCACGGGCCATTGTTTACGCTGAGTACGTCGTAGCCGTTCATGTGCATTTTGTTCATCACAGGAATGCTCATGGGTACCTCCTTTTCGCTAGCGGTGGGTACAGCCTCACGCTTTACCTTACACCCGGTGTTGAACGAGGTGCCAACCGAGCGTCGCGACATCCGCCAGACCGGCACTTTTCACTCAGGCAAACGCTCAAATTCTTACGGAACCTCTGATTGCGAGCCCGGCTCGAATATTGCAGTTTCATTTCAGTTTTATGACAAGCAGCACATAGGTAACAAATGAAAGTACGCGCCACCGTTATTTGCGAACAGGATCGCCACATCCTCCTGGTACGCAAACCCCGCAGCCAATGGACATTGCCCGGCGGCAAGGTCGAGCCAGGCGAAACCCGGGCGGACGCTGCTGTGCGCGAGTTGCAGGAAGAGACCGGGCTGAACGCCGAAGAGGTGTTGTACTTGATGGAGTTGCAGAGCGGCACCACACGGCACCACGTCTACGAAGCCTCAGTGCTGAATATCGATGAGGTCAGGCCGCAAAACGAGATCATCGATTGCATCTGGCATCCACTCGATTCAGTACAAAATCTGAGCACCAGTGCGGCAACGCTGCGCATTGTGAAGGCATTTCAACGGCGTTTATAAAATCTCAACCGGCGAATGCCCGGCGCCCGGCACTCATCTCCGTACGTAGCTCACCAATGAAGTTGGAGATGTCACGGATCGTGACGAGATGTTCCGGGGAAACACCGTTGAGGAGCAGATCCACTCGCCCGCTTTCTGGCTCATACACCTTGATTTGCAGAAGTCCCTGCGCCGAGGGGGTGCAGTCACATTTAAGCGCAGGGAAGCCGGACTCGACGATGCGGCAAATGTCGGTAATGGCAAGCATGGGCGAACGCCTCACAGGCGAATCGATTTGATCGGTAGAGCATAGATGAGCAGTTTGTGTCTTGCCCGATACAAATATGCCAACCCGATCACATTTCTACTGCGACCGCTCAATGAGCGTCGCCATCCCAGATCCAGTTCCAGATACCCGGTAAATTCACCGGTTCCGAGCTTTTTTCAACGGAGCGCGCCAACGCGGCCTTTTGCAACGCGGCGTGATCATCATAAAACGGCTTGTCCGCCAGTTTCACACCCGTGGCAGCTGCACTGTCGAGCAGGATCTGCAGGTATTCGCGCGTATGTCGTGCGGTGTAGCGATTGAGGTCGTGGAAGGTCACCACCACCGGAGTCACCCCATCCACACTGGGAAATTCCCCCAAAGCGATGCGCTCACGAACCTCCGATAATTGCCGCAGCATATTGGCCCGACGTCGAGGGCTGGCATTGAAGCCCCAGATTTTTCCGTCATTGGCGCTCAAGTCCGTCAGCAAAACTTGCAAGCCGTGCTGTTGATAGGCGGCGAAGGTGCGCTTGTCGTAGTTCCAGAATGGCGGACGTAACAGTGTCGGTGGCGCGCCCGTAATGCTCGCGATATCAGCGGTGCCGTTGGTCAGCGACTCTTCGAGTTCCTGAGGATCAAGCGAGCGATGGTTGGTGTGCCAGCGGGTGGCGGTGTGGAACGCGAGGATGTGTCCCTCGGCAAACTCGCGCCGCATGATGCCGCGACCTATCTCGCTATTGCCGGCCCGAGGTGCGCGGGTCTGGACGAAAAAAACCGCTTTGATGCCGGGCTGCACCGGATTGTCTTTTAGGCTGTCGAGGACTGTTGCCGACGGATTCCAGAAACTGGAGGCGCTGGGGCCGTCATCGAAGGTCAGCAGAAAGCGCACTGGCGCCTGAGCCTTGAGGCGAGTTTCGGTTTGCGCCGTCATTTCGATCGGCGCGGCGATGCAGCCGGCCAGCCCGAAAGCGATGGCCACTGCACCGATGAGTTTGATTACGGATGTCATGTTTTGCCTTGAGCCCGAGCACGCCGGTCATGTTGTCGATAGGCAAAACTCCCTCGCCTTTATTTGTCCCTGCGCTCCGATCCGCGAGCCGAGGTTGGATAAGGTACACAGTGTTTGGTTCCAGTGCTCGCTCAGTTCGCCAAGGCTTGCTGGAATGAAGTGTCGATGATCCCGGCGGTGCTCAACGCTGCGGGCAATGCCTTCACTTTAAACAGGAAATCGGCGGTGCTTTGCAGATCCGCGGCGGCCTGCTGATCCACCGGCCCGATGTTCATGTGCGCCTGACGCAACCAGTGCCGCGACACCTGCTGATCAAGATTGGCCTTCTTCGCCCACAGGTCAGCGTACTCATCGGTGTGACTGTCGACCCAGGCCCGCGCCTGCTTCAAACGCCCGAGAAAATCGGCGATGGCTTCGCGCTTGCTGTCGATGGACGGCGTCGAGGCGGCAATCGCGCTGAGCCCCGGCATCAGGTTTTTCGCGGTCAGAATCGGTCGCGCCCCTGAGAATACAATTTGCTGAGAAATGTACGGTTCCCATACCGGAAACGCGTCGATGCTGCCCTGTGGCAGAGCGGCGGCTGCATCAATCGGCATCAGCTTGACGAAGTCGACGTAATTTTCCGGCAGACCGCCCTGCTCCAGCGCGCGCAAGGTCAATTGCTGGCTCCAGGCACCCGGCCAGTAGGCGACTTTCTTGCCCTTCAAATCAGCGATGGTTTTTACCGGAGAATCCTTGGGCACCAGCAGCGCAATCGTGTCCGGATTCTGCCGCGACACGCCGATGAGTTTCACCGACGCCTGTTTTGCGGCGAGAAACAGAAACCCGGAATCGCCAAGGAAGCCCAAATCCAGCGAACCGGTTTGCAGCGCTTCGGCCAACGGTGCTGCGGCCTGAAAATGTTTCCAGTCGACCGCGTAAGGCGCGTCCTTCAATACACCCGAGGCTTCTATTGAAGCACGGATGTTGTAGTAATTCTGATCGCCTATATGCAGGACCACAGGTTCGGCGGCGTAGGAAAGCGGCGATATAAACAGCGCGGCGGCGAGCGCCTTGCGAACAAAACGGGAGAGCTTCATGGCGAGTCCTGCAAAAAGGGTTTGCATAGACCATAACGCTGTTAATTTCCGAATTTGAAATTCGAATAATGCATAAGCTCAAAACCGCCGACGCGCACTGTTCACCCCGCAACAGTGCCTCGCCACATTGTTCATCACGCAACAGCAAAAATCGCCTTCAATTCCTTTAAAGCCCGACAAACCGGTGCTTTGGCCCACATGGCACAGAGCCTGCAATATTCCATTCATGCAGGAAGCATTCGACAAAAATATCTTTTCGGACATAAGAAACCTGTGCCTTTGCCGGAGCGCCCCCATGACCTTGTTCTTTCCGTTAACCCACTTCAAGACCCTGTTGGCCGCTGGCGCAATGGCCCTGAGTCTGCAACCGCTGGCCCACGCGGCTGAAACCGCGCCAGCAGAAGTGCATCTGGACTACGCCTATTACTCGCCGGTGAGCCTGGTGCTCAAGCACTTTGGCTTCCTTGAAAAAGCCCTGCCGCAAACCAAAGTCAGTTGGGTGTTGAGCCAAGGCAGCAACCGATCGCTGGAATACCTCAACAGCGGCGGCGTCGATTTTGCTTCCAGCGCCAGCCTCGCCGCGGTGCTCAGCCGCGCCAACGGCAGTCCGATCAAGTCCGTTTATGTTTACAGCCGTGCCGAATGGACCGCATTGGTGGTGCCTAAAGATTCGCCGCTGCAAACGGTTGCCGATCTGAAAGGCAAGAAAATCGCCGCCACCAAAGGCACCGACCCGTACCTGTTCACCTTGCGCAGCCTGCAACAGGCCGGGTTGAAAAAGGACGACGTGGAGCTGGTCCATCTGCAACATCCGGATGGTCGCACCGCGCTGGAAAAGGGTGACGTCGACGCCTGGGCCGGGCTCGATCCGCACATGGCCGCCAGCCAGGTGCAGGCCGGTTCGCGATTGCTGTATCGCAACCCGGCGTTCAACAGTTACGGGGTGGTCAGTGTGACCGAGCAATACGCCAAGGAACATCCACAAACCATCGACACCGTGATCAAGGCTTACGAACAGGCACGTGAATGGTCGCTGAAAAATCCTGAAGAGTTCGCCGAACTGCTCGCCAAGGAATCCGGCCTGCCGCTGGATGTAGCCAAGCTGCAATTGTCGCGCACCGACCTGAGCAGCTCGCAATTGACGAACAACGACGTCAGCGCCTCTAAAGCTGCAGCGCCTGTTCTGGTTTCCGAAGAACTGGTGCGCCGTGGTGTCAACGTCGATCAAGTCATCGATCAGTTGCTCGACCGCGGTGTGCAGCAAGCCATCGCCCGCCAGTAACTGACCAGACTCACGACAAATCCGCGCTCGTCGCGGATTTGTCGTGAGCGGAGCCTGCATCATGACCAGTCACAGCAAAGACCTGCCCGCGCCGCTCGCCTTGTCGCGCCGGCCTTCTGCCGTTTTCAAACCAATGTGGCAGCGCCGCCTGAAAGGCCTCGCCCTGCCCCTGCTGATCGTCGTCGTGCTGGAATTTATCGTACGCATTGGCTGGCTGCCGTCCTACCAGATGCCAGCGCCCAGCGAGATTGCCGTGACACTGACCGATCTCGCCGAAGGAGCCCTGTGGAAACACATCGGCGCCAGTCTGGTTCGCGTCTTGCTCGGGTTCGCCATCGGCGCCAGCCTGGCACTGGTGTTTGCCGCATGGGTCGGTTTGAGCCGTGAGGCCGAGGCGTTTCTGGAACCGACTTTTGCCGCGCTACGCTCGATCCCGAGCCTGGCCTGGGTGCCGCTGTTGCTGCTGTGGCTGGGCATCGACGAGACTTCGAAAATCGTTTTGATCGCCATCGGCGCGTTCTTTCCGGTGTACGTCAACGTTGTCGCGGCGATCCGCAATATCGATCGCAAACTGGTGGAGGTCGGCCGCATCTACGGCTTCAGTCGCTGGCAACTGGTGCGGCGGATTCTCCTGCCGGCCGCACTGCCCGGCCTGTTCACCGGTTTGCGCAGCGGCATGAGCCTGGCGTGGATGTTTCTGGTCGCCGCCGAACTGATCGCCGCAACCAAAGGCCTCGGCTATTTGCTCAGTGACGGTCGCGAAACCTCACGCCCGGACATTGTCCTGGCCGCGATCATCGTCCTCGCCCTGCTGGGCAAACTCAGCGACGGCTTGCTCGCGGCGCTGGAAAAACGCTGGCTGGCGTGGCGCGATACGTTCACCGGGCAGGACGGCAAGGATTGAATGCTCAAAGGCAACTAAGCTGAAAATGTCCTGCCGGAGGTTCAGCGCATGTGCGGAAGACTTTCGCAATACCGTGGCATTCACGACTTTGTCGCCGTGTTGAGCATTCCCGATGCGCTGATCAACCACGTCGGCGATGCACCGCTGAACCGCTACAACGCGGCGCCGACCACTGCGCTGGCGGTTCTCCATCAACATGAACAACGCGTGTATGCCGACGATTTGCGCTGGGGCTGGCGCCCGCACTGGGCCAAGGATCGCGCGGCACCGATCAATGCGCGCGTGGAGAAGGTTGCCCATGGCCCATTTTTCCGGGCGATCTGGCGTCAGCGCCTGATCGTGCCTGTCGACAACTGGTTCGAGTGGGTCGATGCCGAGGACAAAACCCGACAGCCCTGGCTGATCCGTCGGGCCGATCGTGGAGCAGTTTTCTGCGCGGCCATCGGTCAGTGTCCGACACCGGACGCCGATGCTCGCGATGACGATGGATTCGTGATCATCACAGCTGACAGCGCCGGCGGTCTGCTCGATATCCATGATCGTCGCCCGGTGGTGTTCTGCGCAGAATTGGTGCACGAATGGCTCGACCCTGCCACGCCTGTCGAGCGCGCCGAACAGATGCTGTTGTTCGAAGGCGAAAGCAGCGAAAACTTCGAATGGCACAAAGTCGGCAAAGCCGTGGGTAACACCCGCAATCAAGGCGCGAGCCTGATTCTCGAACAACCCTGAATATCTTTGCGCCCCTCGCGTCTATCCCCTGTAGGCGCTACCGCAGGCTGCAATCTTTTGCTGTTGTTAAGCACAGTATTAGATAGCAGCCTTCGGCAGCTCCTGCAGATGACGCATGGGCTTTACAAATGGTGTTTCATTTTTGAATCAAAGCACTTAAAACAGTCGTTCGAATGAATTAACCACTGGTCTGACATTTCAATCGTCATACATACATTTAGATGCACTACAGCTAGCATGCGCGCCGCCTTTCCGATTGGTATACCAGTTGACCAAAGAGTCAACAAATCAGGAATTCCCTATAACTTTACAAGCCCTTGCAGAGAAATAAGTTGCGCGACGATTTTGCAATCAAACAGGTCAGCGGCCTGGAGTGTATTTTTCTGTCGATGACAGAACGCTTTGAACTCGACTGTTTTATCGGCCACTACATCAAGACCCGAAACCTGCGTTCCGTTCCCGACATCGAACGTATCCTGCGCACCACCCTCGAGGGGTATCCCGGCCACCCACCGGTGATGGTCAACGAGCTCAATGCGTGGATCGATCGAACTTTGGGATATCGGGCATCACACCCCGAATTCCCGCAGATGGACGATCTTCGATAGACAAAAAGCCCCGCTCATGCGGGGCTTTTACATATCAGTCGGTCAGAACTTGCGATCAGGATCGGATAGCTCTCTGCCATCATCGTGCTTCCAGGTCTGCTCTTTGTGTTTCTCGCGTTCTATTTCCTCTTGCGTCGGCTCGTCTGTGTCGTCGTCATCCGGCTCCGGATGTTTTTGCTCAGTCGCCATGCCCGCCTCCCGTCACAAGTAACCTGTCATCCTTACAGCGTAGAACAGTTTTAATTCGACAACTTAGAGCCACCAGCGCAGCACAAAGAAGAACGCCATGCTCAATAGCATGCTGAGCAAAGTGCTGCGCGTGTATATCACCAGCCCGATCGCTACCAGCGAACTAAGCAGATAGGGGTTGTCCCACTGCAGATTCAGCTGTTTGTCGGGCATGAATACAATCGGGCCGCAGATCGCGGTCAACATGCCTGGCACTGCGAACCCGAGAAACTGCCGGGCATTGCTGCTCAAACGCACCGGCAAGCGCGGTTCGAGAAACACGTAGCGGTTGAGGAACACCAGAATCCCCATACCGAAAATCACTGCCCAGACCATCATGTGCGCCCCCGATACAGCTTGTTGCAGACAAATCCGGCGGTCATACCCGCCAGCCCCGACAACACCAGCGCCGAACCCCATTGCCAATAACTGAACAGCACCGAGCAGAACAGCGACACCGCCACGCACACCACGGTCGGCACATTGCGCACTACCGGGGTGATCAGGGCAATGAAGGTCGCCGCAATCGAGAAGTCCAGGCCCAGATGCTCAAGCCCCGGAATGCTGCTGCCGAGAATGATGCCAGCCAGCGTGAAGAGGTTCCAGGCGATGTAGAACGTCAGGCCGACGCCCAATGCATACCAGCGATTGAACTGCTGGCGGTCGTGCTGGCTGGTCAAAGCGAACAACTCGTCGGTGAGCAAAAAGCCCAAGCCGATTCGCCAGCGCCCCGGCAGCGGCGAAATCACCGAACGCATGCTCATCCCGTACAACAAATGCTGTGACGTCAGTAGCACTGTGGTCAGCAGAATCGAGAAAATTCCCGCCCCGCCCTTGAGCATGCCAATCGCGACCAGTTGCGCAGCGCCGGCAAATACGATGCTCGACAAGCCCTGCCCTTGCAGCGGCGTAAGATTGGCTTCAATCGCCATGGAGCCGGCAAGCAGCCCCCACGGCGCAGTCGCCAGAGACAACGGCATGATCGCTGCAGCGCCGCGCAGGAACGCGCTGCGGGGCAAAAGTGAATCTGACATAACGCTCTTCAATCAGGGAAACGGCCAGAGACTTTGCCAGTAAACGCGGTTTTTTGGCTTGAACAATCTTGCGCACTTGTGGGAAATCGGCCTGATGCAACCGTTCATCGGCCAGCCGCTTGCAACGCCAAGGTGCCAGCAACATGCTGGCGCAGCATCTTCCTCCTCGAGACATTCCCGTTGAGACCCTGCCTGCCATGACCGCCATCGACAATGACGTGTACAAAACCCTGCTGGAATCGACCAAAGCCATTCCATGGCGGATCGACTGGAAAAGCATGACCTTCAGCTATATCGGCCCACAGATCGAAACCTTGCTCGGCTGGCAGCAGGACAGCTGGGGCGGAGTCAATGACTGGGTCGAGCGCATGCACCCGGATGACCGCGATTACGTCGTCGAATTCTGCGTCTCGCAATCGCGTGCCGGCGTCGATCACGAAGCCGATTATCGTGCCCTCACCAGCAGCGGCGACTACGTGTGGATCCGCGATGTGGTGCACGTGGTGCGCAAGGACGGCGAAGTCGAAGCGCTGGTCGGCTTCATGTTCGATATCAGCGAACGCAAGAAAACCGAAGAGCATCTGATCCGTTTGCAGAAGCAACTCGAAGAGTATTCGTTCCAGGACGGGCTCACCGGCATCGCCAACCGGCGCATGTTCGACACGGTCCTTGAACGCGAGTGGACCAGCGCACAACGCAGTGGCCTGCCGCTGTCACTGCTGGTGCTCGACATCGACTACTTCAAGCAATACAACGACCATTACGGCCACATCAAAGGTGACGAATGCTTGCGCCAGGTGGCCAGGACGCTGTCGTTGGCGGCCAACCGGCCACGGGATTTCATTGCGCGGATCGGTGGCGAAGAATTTGTCTGGCTGCTGCCGGAAACCGATGCCGAGTCGGCGCGTCTGGTGGCGCGAAAATGTCTGCACTTGATCCGTCAGCAGCAGATTGCGCACGCGCAGTCGAAGGTGTCGTCGCAGGTCAGTCTGAGCCTGGGCGTCGGCACGACGAAAGCCGCTGCCGGCGGCGATCCCCTGGATTTCGTCGAACAGGTCGACAAGCTGCTCTACAAAGCCAAACACAACGGGCGCATGCGCGCCGAATTCGCTGATTTTCGCACTGACGTTTAGTCCGCTGACGGGCGTAACATAGCGCCATTCACACTCGCGTCAGGGAGACCACATGCTGTACCGAATCGCAGCCGACGGGCTGGTGCTGTTTCATTTGTGCTTTATTTTGTTCGTACTGTTCGGCGGGTTGCTGGTACTGAAATGGCCGAGAATCATGTGGCTGCATTTGCCAGCTGCGGCCTGGGGCGTGGCGGTCGAGGTGTTGCACCTGACCTGTCCGCTGACCTACTGGGAAAACCTGATGCGCCACGCCGCCGGGCAGACCGAATACGCCGGCGGCTTCATCGAGCACTACATCTGGCCGATCATCTATCCGGCCGGGCTGACCCCGCAGATTCAACTGGCACTGGGCAGCGTGGTGCTGGCGGTCAATCTGCTGGTCTACGGGCGCATGATCCGTTCATCGAAATTGCGCGGCAAGCAGATGCTCTAGCGCGGCGCCTGCTTCAACGCGTCCAGCCAGGCGGGGTCGAGTCGTGCCTGCTCAGTGTCGAGACCCAGCGCCTGCATCCGTTCTTTATGCGCTTCGACTTCTCGCCACAGTTGCCCATGATCGCTGGAGTTACCGTCCAGTTCATGCATTTGCGTCAGGCCCAGATGATAGAAGCGCAGCACCTTCATCGCTGTTGGATCGTTCTTCTCCACGGCTGCCGTCACCTGATGCATCACATTGGTGATGCTCATCAGGTTGCGTTTGAGCCGCCAGCTGTACACCGCCGGGGCCATCCAGGTCTGATGCCAGAAACGCCCGCGCAGCAATGCCGCCGTCAGCAGGAACGCGACAAATACCCCACCGACGTTGAACCGCAGGTTATCGCCGCCAGGCTCGCCGAACAGCGCCACTGCGACGCTGGAAAACAACATCGCCAGCACCAGGAACAGCACGGCGATGATGATCGTGCTGCGCCGGGTCTGCTGGCGAAAGGTGGCGGCGTCCATCGGCTGAATCTCGAACATCACTTATGACTTCCTTGAGCGACAAAAGGGGCAACGGAAAAAACTCGCCGGCGCATTATCGCCTCTGCGAGGGATTTAGCTATGCTGGGGCTCCTTTTCATCTTTTCAGCGTCCAACGGGGACATGGCGGTACAGCGCAGATCGTGCCATCTTCATTCATGGATACACATCATTCGGATGCCATCGCCTAGTCTTGAGATGACATCGTTTTAAGGATCATTGCATGACCCAACGACACGTAATCAATGCCTCGGTCAGCCCGAAAGGCAGCCTGGAAACCCTTTCTCAACGTGAAGTCCAACAACTGAGCGAAGCCGGATCCGGCAGCACCTACACCCTCTTCCGCCAGTGCGCCCTGGCCATCCTCAACACCGGCGCCCATGTCGATAACGCCAAGACCATCCTCGAAGCCTACAAGGACTTCGAAATCCGCATTCACCAACAGGATCGCGGCGTACGCCTGGAGCTGTTGAACGCTCCGGCCGACGCGTTCGTCGACGGCGAAATGATCGCCAGCACCCGTGAAATGCTCTTCAGCGCCCTGCGCGACATCGTCTACACCGAAAACGAACTCGACAGCCAACGCATCGACCTGACCACCTCGCAAGGCATCAGCGACTACGTTTTCCACCTGCTGCGCAACGCGCGCACCTTGCGCCCGGGCGTCGAGCCAAAAATCGTCGTGTGCTGGGGCGGCCACTCGATCAACACCGAAGAATACAAATACACCAAGAAAGTCGGCCACGAACTGGGCCTGCGCAGCCTCGACATCTGCACCGGTTGCGGCCCCGGCGTGATGAAAGGCCCGATGAAAGGCGCAACCATCGCCCACGCCAAGCAGCGTATTCATGGCGGTCGTTATCTCGGTTTGACCGAGCCGGGCATTATTGCGGCTGAAGCGCCGAACCCGATCGTCAATGAGCTGGTGATTCTGCCGGACATCGAAAAACGTCTGGAAGCGTTCGTGCGTGTCGGCCACGGCATCATCATCTTTCCGGGCGGTGCCGGTACGGCGGAAGAGTTCCTTTATCTGCTCGGCATCCTGATGCACCCGGACAACGCCGGCCTGCCGTTCCCGGTGATCCTCACCGGGCCGAAACATGCCGCGCCGTATCTGGAACAGCTCGACGCGTTCGTCACTGCGACCCTTGGCGAGGCGGCCAAGCAGCACTACGAAATCATCATCGACGACCCGGCCGAAGTCGCGCGGCAGATGACTCAAGGGCTCAAAGCAGTGAAGCAGTTCCGCCGCGAGCGCAACGACGCGTTCCACTTCAACTGGCTGTTGAAAATCGACGAAGGCTTCCAGCGTCCGTTCGATCCGACTCACGAAAACATGGCCAACCTGAAATTGCACCGCGACCAGCCACCGCACGAACTGGCGGCGAATCTGCGTCGGGCGTTCTCCGGGATAGTCGCCGGCAACGTCAAGGACAAGGGTATTCGCCTGATCGAAGAACACGGGCCATATCAGATCCGTGGTGATGCGGCGATCATGCAACCGCTCGACGCGCTGCTCAAAGCCTTCGTCGCCCAGCACCGGATGAAACTGCCGGGCGGTGCGGCGTATGTGCCTTGCTATCGGGTGGTGGCGTAACTCTTTGGCTCACCACCTGACACTGTAGGAGTGAGCCTGCTCGCGATAGCGGTTTATCAGTCGCTGTTGATCTCGACTGCCCCACCGCTTTCGCGAGCAGGCTCGCTCCAACAGGGTCTGAATGTCGACACAACGTCAACGTTCGCCCAAGCAAATGTGGCAGCGAGCCTGCTCGCGAAGAGGCCGCCAAGCACACCTCAAATTTCTGACCTGCCCGCCAACCGCATCGCCAACGCCTTGGCCTGCAACGCCACATCCGTCACCGCCGTACTCTCCCACCACATTCCCCGCAGTGGCGGCCCCATCGCAAACACCCGGCTGGACGCACGCCCGTCGGCATCCAGCACGGCGCCATCCACCGCCGCCGCAATCCCCAACGCCAACGGCCCCGGCTGTATCAAGCCGCGCGCCAGCAATTGCTGCGGCAACGGCCGCGCCACTCGGCGCCAGTCGTATTCAATGCCACTGGAATTGATCAGCGCCGCCCCCTGCACCACGCAGGTTTCAGACTCACCGCGACGTCGAATGCGAATGCTGATGCCATCTTTCGAATTCGGCTCAAGCCCTTTGAATGAAGCCGCCTGAATGCGCAGACGCCCTTCGCCGTGCAAGCGCTCGACCAACGCCGCGCTCAACGGTGGCGAGCGATGATGATGGCTTTCCCACCACGGCCGCACATGGCGTACGAATTGTCGCCGCTGCACGTCAGTCGCCTGACCCCACAGGCGGGCGATATGCACCCGCACCGTGTCCAGCGGCGCCTGCCAGTCGATGCCTTGAGCGATGGCGTCGCGACAGTGTCGGCGCAACTCGCGCAACAACTGCCGTGGTGTACGAATGCTCTGATCGTCGCCGAGAAAGTCCGGCCACGCCGGCGGCTGGCGACGCACATGGGGCAACAAACCATGCCGGGAAAACACCTCAATCGGCCCGCGATGCCCGGCCTGCTCCAGCGATACCACGGCGTCAACCATGGTCAGGCCGGAACCGATGATCAGCACGCTCGCCTGCGGATCGAGTTGGCGCATGGCCGCGACGTTCCACGGGTCCAGCGCGGCGGCGTTGAGGCCACTGGAGTGTTTCTGCGCAGTGCGCGCGGCGGCAAACATGCCGGTGGCGAGTACCGCACAGGCACCTCGCAACGATTGGCCATCGCTCAAGCCGAGCAACACCGTATCGGCATCGGTTCGCAGGTCCAGCACTTCGGCGCAAAGGTGCTCGACGGTGGAACCCTGCTGCGCCCCCACCTGTCGGGCTTCCGCCAGGCGCTGCTGCACATACACGCCAAACAGTCCGCGCGGTGGAAACAGCTCGCTGATCGGCACATTCTGTTCGGCAGACTCTGGCCAGCCGCCAGCCGCAATATGTGCAGTCAGCCATTGCGTGAGGTCATCGGGGTTATCCGGATCGACGCTCATCCGCGCCGCATTGCCATTCAGCGTATGCCCCAGCTCGACCGCGCTGTACGCCTCGCCTCGACCGAGTTCGGTACGCGGCTCGATGATCAGGATTGTTCGCCGCCCGGGCTGACGCAGCAATTGCACCGCCAGCATCGTGCCGCTGAGCCCACCACCGATGATCAGGATGTCCGCGTCGCAAGCCATTCAAATCACCACATTACGCACGAACCGCGCCGCAACATCGCCATCGTTGCGGTAGGAGTGCGGCTGGTTGCTGGCAAACATGAAGAACTCCCCTGTGCCGATTTGTTGCGGTTGATTGCCGAGCATGAGCGTCAGGCAACCTTCGAAGACGAAAATCTGCTCGCTCCAGCCTTCCGCATCCGCTTGCGAGGGATAAACCTCGCCCGGTTGCAGGCACCACTCCCATTGTTCGACTTCGCGGGTGGCCGTGGCTTTCGATAGCAGCACCGCTTTGCTGCCTGGAATCGTTCCCGCCCAGGCCACTTCATTGATCCGGCTCGGGTCACGGGCGTCCGGCGCCTGGATCAGATCGCTGAACGCCACATCCAGCGCTTCGGCGACGCGGTCAAGGGTGGTCAGGCTGACATTCTTCTCACCCGCCTCGATCGCCACCAGCATGCGTCGGCTGACGCCGGATTTTTCCGCCAGCGCGGTCTGGCTCATGTCCGCGGCGTGGCGCAGGCGTCGGACGTTCTGACTGACGTGCTGGAGAACGGAGGTTCTTTGAGTCGAATCTTTGTGCACTATATTGCTCACTCGGTGAGGTTGGGCAGTATACTGCGCAACGTTGGCCGCATTGTGCGGCCTCCTTTTTATAGTGCGCAAGGTCATGACGTCGCAGAACAGCTCCCCCACTCCCTTTCGTTTCTCTCGTTTCAGCAAAGCCGAGTGCGTGCTGGTACTGATCACCATGATCTGGGGCGGCACCTTTTTGCTGGTTCAGCATGCGATGACGGTCAGCGGGCCGATGTTTTTTGTCGGTCTGCGTTTTGCGGCGGCGGCTTGTATCGTTGCGCTGTTCTCATGGCGGCATTTGCGCGAACTGACCCTGTTTGAACTCAAGGCCGGCGCGTTCATCGGCGTGGCGATCATGCTTGGTTACGGCCTGCAGACTGTCGGACTGCAAACGATCCCGAGCAGTCAGTCGGCGTTCATCACCGCGTTGTACGTGCCGTTCGTGCCATTGTTGCAATGGCTGGTGCTGGGACGGCGACCGGGGTTGATGCCGAGCATCGGGATCATGCTGGCGTTTACCGGTTTGATGCTGCTGTCGGGGCCGTCGGGGGCGTCGCTGAATTTCAGCCCGGGTGAAATTGCCACGTTGATCAGCGCCATCGCGATTGCCGCCGAGATCATCCTGATCAGTACCTATGCCGGCCAAGTAGATGTGCGCCGGGTCACCGTGGTGCAACTGGCCACAACATCGGTGTTGTCGTTCCTGCTGGTAGTGCCGACGGGCGAAATAATCCCGGATTTTTCCTGGACGCTGCTGGTGACGGCGCTGGGCCTGGGCGCTGCGAGTGCGGCGATTCAGGTGGCAATGAACTGGGCGCAGAAAAGCGTTTCGCCGACCCGAGCGACGTTGATCTATGCCGGTGAGCCGGTGTGGGCCGGGATCGTCGGGCGGATTGCCGGCGAGCGGTTGCCGGCAATTGCGCTGCTGGGGGCCGGATTGATTGTGGCGGCGGTGATTGTCAGTGAGCTGAAGACCAAGGGTAAGGTTGCAGAAGCCGAAGCTGAGCTGGAGCGGGAAGCACAGGGGTAAAGCTTCGAAGCCTTCATAAGCTGAATTATTGCTATCGCGAGCAGGCTCACTCCTACAGGGGAACGCATTCCAAATGTAGGCCTTCGCCTGCTCGCGATGAGGCCAATCCAAGCAACATCGATCTACCTGAAACAATGCCAAACATAAATATTCAGACTACTTTGTAGGATTCTGAGACATCCTGGCGTTTGGTGATCGGGGAGCTGGCACGTATGATGCTTCACAAACTTCCGCAGATTAGAAGCCTATGTCCCTGATAGTTCTACTGCTTCTGCCATTCATTGGCAGCTGTCTGGCAGCGGTGCTGCCACACAACGCGCGTAATACCGAATCCCTGTTGGCAGGTCTGGTCGCTTTGATCGGCACCGTCCAGGTTGCGTTGTTGTACCCGCAAATTGCCCATGGCGGCGTGATCCGCGAAGAGTTCATGTGGCTGCCAAGCCTCGGCCTGAACTTCGTTTTGCGCATGGACGGCTTCGCCTGGCTGTTCTCGATGCTGGTACTCGGCATCGGCACACTCGTTTCTTTATATGCGCGTTATTACATGTCGCCGGACGATCCGGTGCCGCGCTTTTTCGCGTTTTTCCTGGCGTTCATGGGCGCCATGCTCGGCCTGGTGATCTCCGGCAATCTGATCCAGATCGTGTTCTTCTGGGAGCTGACCAGCCTCTTCTCCTTCTTGCTGATCGGCTATTGGCACCACCGCGCCGACGCGCGTCGCGGCGCTTACATGGCGCTGATGGTCACCGGTGCGGGCGGGTTATGCCTGCTGGCGGGGGTCATGATTCTCGGCCATGTCGTCGGCAGCTATGACCTCGACAAGGTCCTGGCCGCCGGCGACATGATTCGCGCACATGCCCTCTACCCTATCCTGTTACCCCTCATCCTCATCGGCGCACTGAGCAAAAGTGCCCAATTCCCGTTTCACTTCTGGCTGCCCCACGCCATGGCGGCGCCCACGCCAGTCTCTGCGTATCTGCACTCGGCCACCATGGTCAAGGCCGGTGTATTCCTGCTCGCGCGTCTGTGGCCGTCGCTGTCCGGCAGTGAAGAGTGGTTCTACATCGTCAGCGGAGCCGGCGCGTGTACGCTGTTGCTCGGCGCGTACTGCGCGATGTTCCAGAACGATCTCAAAGGTCTGCTCGCTTACTCGACCATCAGCCATCTAGGCCTGATTACCCTGCTGCTCGGCCTGAACAGTCCGCTGGCGGCAGTGGCAGCGGTGTTCCACATCCTCAACCACGCCACGTTCAAGGCCTCGCTGTTCATGGCGGCGGGCATCATCGACCACGAAAGCGGCACCCGTGACATCCGCAAACTCAGCGGCCTGATCAAGCTGATTCCGTTTACCGCGACACTGGCCATGGTTGCCAGCGCCTCGATGGCGGGCGTGCCATTGCTCAACGGTTTCCTCTCGAAAGAGATGTTCTTCGCCGAAACCGTGTTCATCAATGCCACCGCGTGGGTCGAAGCGGCGTTGCCGATTGTCGCGACCATTGCCGGTACATTCAGCGTCGCCTACTCCCTGCGCTTCACCGTCGATGTGTTCTTCGGCCCGCCGGCCACCGACCTGCCGCACACCCCGCACGAACCGCCGCGCTGGATGCGTGCGCCGGTCGAGCTGCTGGTGTTTACCTGCTTGCTGGTGGGGATTTTCCCGGCGCAGATCGTCGGCCCGTTGCTCGCGGCGGCAGCGCTACCAGTTGTCGGTGGCGTACTGCCGGAATATAGCCTGGCAATCTGGCACGGCCTCAACGCGCCAATGATCATGAGCCTGATCGCCATGTCCGGCGGTATTGCCGTCTATCTGCTGCTGCGCAATCAGCTCAAGCGCGGCCGTTTCAAATACCCGCCACTGATCGGCCGTTTCAACGGCAAGCGCCTGTTCGAGCGCAGTCTGGTGGTGATGATGCGCATGGCCCGCCGCGTGGAGCGGCGACTCGGCACCCGACGCCTGCAAATGCAATTGTTCCTGATGGTATTGGCGGCGGTGCTCGCCGGCCTGATCCCGATGCTGCACAGCACGCTGAGCTGGGGCGACCGGCCGAAGATCCCCGGCTCGATCGTCTTCGTGACCCTGTGGCTGCTGGCGATTGCCTGTGCCCTCGGCGCTGCCTGGCAAGCCAAGTATCACCGACTCGCGGCTCTGACCATGGTCAGCGTTTGTGGCCTGATGACCTGCGTGACCTTCGTCTGGTTCTCCGCGCCCGATCTTGCCCTGACGCAACTGGCGGTTGAAGTGGTGACCACTGTGCTGATCCTGCTCGGCCTGCGCTGGTTGCCACGCCGTATCGAAGAAGTCTCGCCCCTGCCAAGCAGTCTGCGCAAGGCACGCATTCGTCGTCTGCGCGACCTGCTGCTGTCGATTGCCGTTGGCGCCGGCATGGCCCTGCTGTCCTACGCCATGCTCACGCGGCAGACACCGAATGACATCTCCTCGTTCTACCTCAGCCGTGCCCTGCCCGAGGGCGGCGGCAGTAATGTGGTCAACGTGATGCTGGTGGACTTCCGTGGCTTCGACACCCTCGGTGAGATCACCGTGCTGGTTGCCGTGGCACTGACCGTGTTCGCCCTGCTGCGACGCTTCCGCCCGCCGAAAGAAAGCCTGCAACTGCCAGCCCAGCAACGCTTGCTCGCGCCGGACGTGGTCACCGACCTGGTCAACCCGCGTTCGGCCAGCGACACCGCGCTCGGTTTCATGATGGTGCCGGCGGTGCTGGTGCGCCTGCTGCTGCCTATTGCGCTGGTGGTGTCGTTCTACCTGTTCATGCGCGGGCACAACCAGCCGGGCGGCGGTTTTGTTGCCGGTCTGGTGATGTCGGTGGCGTTCATCCTGCAATACATGGTCGCCGGCACGCAGTGGGTCGAGGCGCAAATGAGCCTGCGGCCGTTGCGCTGGATGGGCACCGGATTGCTGTTCGCCACCGCCACCGGCCTCGGCGCGATGCTGGTCGGCTATCCGTTCCTGACCACGCATACCTGGCATTTCAGCTTGCCGCTGCTCGGTGACATCCATATCGCCAGCGCACTGTTCTTCGACATTGGTGTGTACGGCGTGGTGGTCGGCTCGACGCTGTTGATCCTCACCGCCCTCGCCCACCAATCGGTGCGGGGTCACAAGACCGCATCGCTGCCCAAGTCCGTCGCCAGCAAAGGAGCCGTCTGATGGAAGAAGTCATCGCAATCGCCATCGGCATCCTCGCCGCGTCAGGCGTCTGGCTGATCCTGCGGCCACGAACCTTTCAGGTGGTCATGGGCCTGTGTCTGTTGTCGTATGCGGTCAACCTGTTCATTTTCAGCATGGGCAGCCTGTTCATCGGCAAGGAGCCGGTGATCAAGGAAGGCGTCACCCAGGACTTGCTGCATTACACCGATCCGCTGCCACAGGCACTGGTACTCACGGCGATCGTCATCAGTTTCGCCATGACCGCGCTGTTTCTCGTCGTTCTGCTCGCTTCACGCGGCCTGACCGGCACCGACCACGTCGACGGCCGGGAGCCTAAAGAATGATGGCGATGACTCACCTGATCGCCGCACCGATCCTGCTGCCGCTGCTGACCGCCGCCATCATGCTGATGCTCGGCGAACGGCACCGGCCGCTGAAGGCGAAAATCAACCTGTTCTCCAGCCTCGTCGGTCTGTTCATTTCGGTGATGCTGCTGCAATGGACGCAAACCACCGGCGTGCCCGGCTCCATCGGCGTGTACTTGCCGGGTAACTGGCAAGCGCCGTTCGGCATCGTGCTGGTGGTCGATCGCCTGTCGGCGCTGATGCTGGTGCTGACCGGGATCATCGGCGTCAGCGCCCTGCTGTTTGCGATGGCGCGTTGGGACGGCGCCGGCTCGAGCTTCCATGCGCTGTTCCAGATTCAGTTGATGGGTCTGTATGGCGCGTTCCTGACCGCGGATCTGTTCAACCTGTTCGTGTTTTTCGAAGTGCTGCTCGCCGCGTCTTATGGCCTGTTGCTGCACGGCTCCGGCCGAGCGCGAGTGTCTTCGGGGCTGCATTACATCTCGATCAACCTGCTCGCCTCGTCGCTGTTCCTGATTGGCGCCGCGCTGATCTATGGCGTAACCGGTACGCTGAACATGGCCGATCTGGCGCTGAAGATTCCGCTGGTGCCGGAAGCCGACAGAGGCTTGCTGCACGCCGGTGCGGGAATTCTCGCGGTGGCGTTTCTGGCCAAGGCCGGCATGTGGCCGCTGAACTTCTGGCTCGTCCCTGCCTATTCTTCGGCCAGCGCGCCGGTGGCGGCAATGTTCGCGATCATGACCAAGGTTGGCGTCTACACCTTGTTGCGCCTGTGGACGCTTCTGTTCTCCGGGCAAGCCGGAGCGTCTGCGTTCTTTGGCGGCGACTGGCTGATCTACGGCGGCATGGCAACCATGGCCTGCGCGGCGCTGGCAATTCTCGCCGCGCAACGCTTGGAGCGCATGGCCAGCCTGAGCATTCTGGTGTCGGCCGGCATCCTGCTGTCGGCGATCGGTTTCGCTCAGCCGAACCTGATCGGCGCGGCGCTGTTCTATGTGGTCAGCTCCACTCTGGCGTTGAGCGCGTTGTTCCTGCTGGCCGAGTTGATCGAACGCTCGCGTTCGGCCAACGAGATCCCGCTGGAGGATGAAAGCGAGCTGCTGCCGCGACCACAGGAATCCCTGCAACCGCCCAAAGGCATCAACCTCGACGACGAACAGAAAGCCGTGGTCGGTCAGGTCATCCCGTGGACCATGGCGTTTCTCGGTCTGAGCTTCATAGCCTGTGCCCTGCTGATCATCGGCATGCCACCGCTGTCCGGTTTTATCGGCAAGCTCAGCTTGATCGGCGCACTCCTCAATCCACTGGGCCTGGGCACTGGCGCGCCGATTTCCAACGCAGCCTGGGCGCTGCTGGCGCTGCTGATCCTGTCCGGCCTTGCCTCGCTGATGGCATTCTCGCGCCTCGGCATCCAGCGCTTCTGGACACCCGAAGAGCGTCCTTCGCCGCTGCTGCGCAAACTCGAATGCGCGCCGATTTTCCTGTTGCTGGGGCTGAGCATCGTCCTGACCTTCAAGGCTGAACCCCTGTTGCGTTACACCCAGGCCACCGCCGAGGCGTTGCACAACCCGCAACAGTACGTGATGGCGGTGCTCGGCACCCGTGCCGTACCGAGTCCGGAAGCGAAAGCCGCGATGCTGGAGGTGCAGCCATGAGGCGCGTGTTTCCTGCACCGTTATTGTCGTTGGCACTTTGTGCCTTGTGGCTGACGCTAAACCTGTCGATCAGCCCGGGAAATCTGCTGCTCGGCGCAATACTGGGATTTGCTGCCCCCCTGATGATGCGCAAGCTGCGCCCGAAACAAGCGCGTATTCGCCAACCGGGGACGATTCTGCGCCTGCTCGTGATCGTAGGTCGTGACGTGGTGCTGTCCAACCTGATCGTCGCATGGGGCGTGCTTAATGCCGGCCGCCGCCCTCCGCGCTCAGGCTTTGTCAAAGTGCCGTTGGACCTGCGCGATGCTCACGGTCTGGCGACGTTGGCGATGATCTGCACGGTGGTGCCCGGCACGGTCTGGTCGGAACTGGCGCTGGATCGCAGCGTGCTGTTGCTGCATGTTTGGGATCTGGATGACGAAGCGCAGTTCATCGAGCACTTCAAGAGCACCTACGAGCGGCCGCTCATGGAGATTTTCGAATGAGCCCATTATTGTCGAACGCGATTCTGCTGACGCTGTTCCTGTTTTCGCTGGCGATGGTGTTGACGCTGGTTCGTCTGTTCAAAGGGCCCTCGGCGCAGGATCGGGTACTGGCGCTGGACTACTTGTACATCGTTGCGATGCTGATGATGCTGACGCTGGGCATCCGTTATTCCAGTGACACTTACTTCGAGGCGGCGCTGCTGATCGCGCTGTTCGGCTTCGTTGGCTCGTTTGCCTTGGCGAAATTCCTGCTGCGTGGCGAGGTGATCGAATGAATGCTGAATTGTCTTTGTGGATTGAAATCCCGGTGGCGATCCTGCTGGTGCTCAGTGGCGTTTTTGCGCTGTTCGGTGCGATCGGGTTATTGCGCATGAAGGATTATTTCCAGCGCATGCACCCGCCGGCACTGGCTTCAACACTGGGTGCGTGGTGTGTGGCGCTGGCGTCGATTATCTGTTTTTCGGCGCTGAAATCCGGGCCGGTCATACACGCCTGGCTGATTCCGATTTTACTGGCGATCACCGTGCCGGTGACTACGCTGCTGCTGGCGCGGGCGGCGTTGTTCCGCAAGCGCATGGCAGGGGATGATGTGCCGGCCGAGGTCAGTAGCCGACGCACCGAGAGTGGTAGCTGAAGTTTTGTATTGTCTGCAATGACGTTATCGCGAGCAGGCTCACTCCTACATTTGGAATGCGCTCCCCTGTAGGAGTGAGCCTGCTCGCGATAGCAATCTCCAGATCACCTCAAATATCAAACCCAAGCCACCGCCAACAACCCCGCCCCCAACACCGCACACAACGGCGAATACACCCACGTATCCAGTCGCGCAAACCGTGAATCCTTCACTTCCTTGAAGAACCCGACCAGATTCGAATCACCGATCGCCCGGGCAAACAACAACAATGCAATCGCACTGATCACCCATTGCAGCGCCTTGTGCGTCACAGCCGGCATGCCCCAGCCCACCCGCATGCACACCAGCACAGCAATCACCAATAACGCCGCCGCCACGATCAGCGTGAGCCAGCCCGAAGGTTTGAAGGCCGGCCGCACCGTTGCGACAAATCCGCGCACCGGCACCTGCGGCACCACCACCGCCGCCGCCCATTGCCCGCCCAGCGCCCAATACACATGCATCAGGCTGATCACTGTAAAAACCGTCACCAGCCATTGAGCCAACACAAAGGTCATGGTTGAAATCCTTGAAAGGGATTTGAACAAATCATCCTAGCCGCATTTTTTTCAAGTGCACGACCGATCAGCGGTACGGTAAAGTGCCGCCCCATGAAATTCTCCCGTTCCGATCGCTCATTGCTGGCCTGGATGCTCTATTGCTGCGTCCTGTTCAACGTGTTCGCCTGCAGCATCGGTCACGGACAAATGGTCGGTTTGCAGCTGAACGGTATCGGCGGTCAGTTCTGTACGGTCGACCCGGCCACGCAGGCCCCGCTCGCCAGCAATCCCACCGAAGAGCAACTGCCGACGCTGTCCAAGGCGTTTGCCTGTCCACTGTGCTCCGTTGGCGGCGGCATGGGCCCGGCGTTCAATTCCAGCCTGACCTTGGCCATCCTGCCGGAGCAACACAGCCCACCGCTGGCAACGATTGTCAGCGCCGACCTGCCTGCCCGCTTCACCTGGCCTACAGCCAACCCTCGCGCCCCGCCGCTCGCCTGAGTGTTTCTGCGTTTTTGATTTGTCAGCCCACTGCGCCAATGCGCGGCGTTTGCCTGTGCGCTGACTCCTAGACAAGCATTCAGGATTCAATGATGAAACAACTCACTTTGCTGGCGAGCCTGTGCGGCTGCCTGTCCGTCAACGCCTGGGCACAAGCCACCGTCGATCTGGCCCCCATCACCATCAACGGCGAGTCCGGCACAGAACCCGGTCTGAGCCTCGACCAGTCCAGCGGCATGGCCTCGCGGCTTGGTCTGAGCGTGCGCGACACACCGGCCTCGGTCGCCATCGCCGACCGCAACGACATCGAACGCCATGGCGCGCAAAACTTCCAGGACGCCGCCAATACCCTGCCCGGGGTCAACGCCAGTGCGCCGCCGGGTTTTGGCGGTTTCGTTTCCTATCGCGGCTTCACCAGCAGCCAGATCACTCAGATGTTCAACGGCATCAATGTCACAGGCGGCCTCGCACGTCCTGTTGATTCGTGGATCTACGACCGTGTGGAATTGGTCGGCGGCCCGTCATCGCTGATCAATGGCGCAGGCTCCGTCGGCGGTTCGCTGAACTACGTAACCAAACTCGCCACCCGCGATGAACAGGCAATTGAAGGCCGGGTCAGCTACGGCACCTACGACACCACCGAAACCGCGTTTGGCCTCAACCATGCCCTGACCGAGCCGGGCGCCGATGTGCAGCACTACGCGCGCCTCGACGTCAGTCACAACACCAGCAACGGTTACATCGACCGTCAGGAACGCGATGCCTGGAGCGTGGCGTTCTCGCTGCTCAGCGATCTCACGCCGGACTTGTCGCACACCCTGGCGCTGGAGTATCAGGACGAACACGAGGACAGCCCGTATTGGGGTACACCCGTGCTCAACCCCAAGGCAGGTGAGCTGAAGATCGATAAACACAATCGCTTCAACAATTACAACGTCGAGGACGGTCGTTACGAACAACGGACGATCTGGGTACGCTCGATCATCGACTACCGGATCAACGACAGCACCACCTTGCGCAACACGCTTTATCACCTCGACAGTCAGCGCGACTACCGCAACCTCGAGACCTATCAGTACAACGCCGACAACAGCGCGGTGAACCGCTCAACCGCGTATCAGGTGCGGCATCAGGGCGAACAGAACGGCAACCAGTTCGAACTGCGCCACGACAACACGATGTTCGGTCTCGATACGACGTGGTCGGGTGGCTTCGAATACAAGGTCAACCAGACCACCAACTCGCCGCTGAACGTCAAAGGTGCCAGCACGGTAGACCCAAACAATTATCGCCCGGGGCATTTCTACGACATTCCCGGCACCAACCCCAAATTGATCAGCGACAAAACCAACGAGGTCACCACCAAGGCATTGTTCGTGGAAAACCGTTTGGCGTTGACCGACAAACTGTCGCTGCTCACCGGTCTGCGCTATGACGACATTGACCTCGACGTGACCAACCATCGCACCGTGACCACCGCCAACCCCAAGCACCTCAAGCGCAGCTGGGAGCCAGTCACCGGCCGCGCCGGCCTGACGTACCAATTCATCCCCTCTGCCAACGTTTACGTGCAATACAGCACCGCCGCCGAGCAACCGAATGGCACGCAGGACTTCGACGTTTCGACCGGCAAGCAATGGGAGATGGGTAGCAAATTCGATTATCTGAATGGCCGCGGCTCGGCGACGATTGCCGCTTACACCATCGAGCGAAAAGACTTCGCCGTGACTGATCCGCTGGATCCGGCCAGCAGCATTCCAGTCGGCCAGCAGACCTCGAAAGGCTTAGAGATCGCCAGTTCGCTGCGGATCACCGACAAGCTATTGGCCGAAGGCAACTTCGCTTGGGTCGATGCGCAGTACGACGACTTCACCGAGAAAAATGCTGCCGGCGTGGTGGTGTCACGCAAGGGCAATACGCCGACCAACGTACCGGATCGAGTCGGCAATCTGTGGCTGACTTATGATTTTTCGCCGCAATGGCAAGGTGGGGTGGATGCGCGGTATGTGGCATCGGTGTTTGCTGACACTGCCAACACCATGACGGTGCCGTCCTACACGTTGTTCGGCAGTTTCCTCAGCTACAAGGTCGACGCACACACCACCGTGACCGGGCGGGTGCGCAATCTGACCAATGAGGTGTATGCCGAGTTTGCGCATGTTTCGCCGGCGTATTACCTGGGCACACCGCGCACCTTCGAACTGGCGGTGCAGATGAAGTTTTAAAAGCATCGCGAGCAGGCTCACTCCTACAGGGGAATGCATTCCAAATGTAGGAGTGAGCCTGCTCGCGATGAGGCCATCAGCCTCAACCCTTTACTTCAAATCAGCCGAAACCTTCTCCGCCACATCCTTCGGCAACCAGGCCTGCCACACGTCCGGGTAGGCCTTCATAAATGCCACGGCCGCCTCCCGTGGCGCCGAGTGCTTCTCGCTCATGTCCGCCAACGCCTTGTTCAACGGTTCGATCGGAAAATCCACCTTGCTGAAGAACTCGGCAATCTGCGGATATTGCTTCTGAAACGGCGTTGACACGCCAATCGACAGCTTGGACGCCAGCGACCGGGTCGGTTTCGGATTGGGATTATCGGCGTCGGTCAGGGTTTTCCACGCCTCGGCATCGAACGGCGGCTCTTGCAGTTGCACCAGTTTGAATTTGCCGAGCAATGGCGTCGGCGACCAGTAGTAGAACAGCACCGGTTTACCACGACGGATCGAAGAGCTGATCTCGGCGTCCAGCGCAGCCCCCGAACCGCTGCGGAAATTGGTGAAGTCATCCTGCAAGCCGTAAGCCGTCAGCTTCTGCTTGTTGACCACTTCCGACGTCCAGCCGATCGGGCTGTTGAGGAAACGCCCCTTGCTTGGATTTTCGGGATCCTTGAACACATCCTTGTATTTTTTCAGGTCACTGACACTGCGCAGGTCCGGTGCCAGTGGCTTGATGCCCTTGGCGGGATCGCCCTTGATCACGTATTCCGGCACCCACCAGCCCTCGGTGGCGCCCTTGACCGTATCGCCCAGGCTGACCACTTTGCCTTCAGCCTCGGCCTTGACCCACACCGGACTGCGCCCTGCCCATTCCTCGCCGATGACCTGAATGTCATTGTTCGCCAGGGCGGTTTCCAGAGTGATGGTAGTGCCCGGCAGCGTGTCGGTCGGCAGCCCGTAGCCCTTCTCGACGATGATCCGCAGGACATCGGTGATCAGGCTGCCGCTTTCCCAGTTCAGGTCGGCAAAATGAATCGGCGCTTGTGCCGCCATCACCGATTGCGCTGACGTCAGCAATCCGAGTGTGACCACGCTGGCGGCCATTAACCGTCGAAATCCGTTCATGCATTGCACCTCGTGCTGTTCACAGCAATGGCAGGATGGCCTGACAGAAGACCGCAAGCCTCTGAATACTCAGTCAACTGACTGTAGCCGAGGTTCCTGCTTTTTCAGGTGCCTGCGCGTGACGAGGTTATGTTTCAGATTTTTCCTGCAAGCTTTGTAGCTCGCGTCTGACCATGCTGGCGTATGCCGCGGGACGCAACGTGTAGATCTGCGAGGCGACCCAACTCAGCCACGCGCCTTGCATTTCGGCCTTCGCCGCGAACAGGCGCCGGGCTTGCGCACGCGCGGTATCGAGGTTTTGCGAATGGAAATCGGCGCGGCTCAATGCTGCGCTCACTCGCTGGCCTTGAAGGTCACCAGTTCGCCCTTGCGCCACTTGGCGGCTTTGGCGGTGACGGCTTTCAGCGTTTTGGTCAGGCCTTCCTGCAGTTGTTCATTGGCGGCGAACACCGTTACGACGCTGTGCCCTTCCTTGAACAGAATCGCCTGACCATCGGCCGTCGAGACAAAAGCGTAGTCGCCCAGGCCATAGACCGTCAGTTTGATTTCGCGAAATCGGATATCCATCTTGCCGCCTTCACGGCTGGGCAGGACCGAGGCACTGAAATGATCGCCGACCTTGAGCTTGAGCCCGGGCTTGTCATCTACGACCAAAGCGCTTTCGGTATCGATTTCGGCAACGTAAATGCCTTCGGCGTTTTGCTCGGTGATGTAAACAAAACGCGATTGAAACTGCTTGACCAGCTTTGCACGCAAATCACCCAGCACGAACAAAGCATGCATATCGAGGTTACTGACTGCCAAAGAAACATCCCCACATCTGAAAAAACCGTACGCGGAAAACGCGCACGGCAAAAAAACGGCCAGGCCGATGGAACTGCCGGTGACTCAAATGAAAAGCTCGAACCGAGCAGACTGCTCAATCATCGCGAGGTTCGCAAGACTACTGGAATGTCACCCGCGAAACTTGCCTCGATGTCGCCAAAACTCGAAGGAAAATTCCTTACTTGTGCACAGAGAATGCTGACTACGAACTTTAGGGAAAATTCTCACGAAAAAAAGCTCTTTTCCGACATATCGCTCGTGAAAAATTGCTTTAGATAAGCGCTGTCGTCAACAGGTACTGGCGATTCTAGAGCAGCGATGCTCATTACGACTACCCGAAACGGCCTGTAAATACCGGCCGCCTCATGAAAAGGACTTCATATGTGCACTCTGACTCACTTCGCCCTGCCCGCTGACGCCCGCGTAAAGTCTCCCCTCGTCCTGCACGTGAACGGGATGGCCGAACTGTCCAGCGCCGGGCAATACGCCCATACCCCACGCTTTCAGGTAATCCCTGCCGGCAACGCCTTCTTTCACATCAGGGAAAAATCGACGGGACTTGTAAGAGGTTTCCGCGAGGATCATAACGAAGCCTGCGCCCTCGCTCGCTCGCTTGAATCACAAATCGAACTCCGCGCCAGCGACTGCCTCAGATAAAGAGAGTGATCATCTGCGCCATAGGGCGCTCAATAAGGAGCACACGATGGAACTGCCTGCATACGGCTTGAAAACCCTGTTTGATCAACTGGGACTGCCTTCGGAAGACAGCGCAATCGACGACTTCATCGAAGCACATCCGCTGGCTGCCGAGACCAAACTGATCGATGCCGACTTCTGGACGCCGCAACAGGCGCAATTGCTCAAGGAGTGGCTGCGCGCCGACGGCGAGGAAGCCGTGATGGTCGATGAACTGAACGTGCGTCTGCACCGCGGCAAGTAAACCGGATCAGTGCAGGCTGTCGCCCGGCTCGGCTTGCAGTTGCGCGAGCCAGGCAGCCTTGCACTCCTCGGCTTCGTCGCGACTGGCGAATGCGGTTCCGCACCGCTCGCCATCAAGCAGCACGACCCAACAGACACTTTGACCCAATGCGCGCAGACCGGCGGGCACGCCACTGCCGATCATCACCGCGACATCGACTCTTGATTGCATGCTGACCTCCTGAATTCATTAGCTACCTAACTATCTAGGCAGATTAATGCTTTCTGTCGAAAGAAAACAGCAACCCTCGTGCACAGATTCATTGCACCTTCAGTAACAATCGATCAGCGCGGACTTTCCGGTTTGTAGCCCAAGCGCAATCCGCCCCAGTGGCGCCCCTTGACCAGGATTGGTACCGACAGGTCGTGCATCAGCTCGCCGGTATCACGGGTATAGGTCTGCAACAGCACTGGTTGTTGATGACTGCCGCAGCGAATGCCGGTGCGGTCGGCAAACTTGCGTTTGGTGCGATTGTTGACCGCGTCGACCTGCGCATCACCGGTCAATGGCTGACTGAACAGTTGATTGTGCGTCGGTACATAACCCTGCTGCGTGCAGGCGATCGCGAACACCAGGCCCTCATGGCGCGGTAGCAACGGTTCCTGAATCGCCGGCAGCACCTGGTCGGTATAGCGGTCAAAACGGGTTTGATACTTCGCTGGCTGGGTATTCGCAATCGGCTGGTACTGACGATCGAACAGATCCTCCAGGCTGACCCGTCCCTGCTCGACATCCGCTTCGAAGCGCGCCGCAATCTGGTTCGCGCCTTCACGCGCGAGGTCGTAGATACGCTGGTGATAGTCATCGAGACCGACCTCGGCGAGGCGCTCGCTGATGGTCTCCGCCTGCCCTTCCATCTGCACCGCTGCGTCAGCGAGGCGCCGGGTCTGTTGATCGCTGATCGCCAGATCGCTGCGCATCTGCTCCACGGCCTTGAACAAGCTGTCGAGCTGTTCACGGTTGGTTTGTGCACCTCGGGCGATCTCGCCGACCTGGCTTTCCACGCCGGCCGCCAGTCGGGCGATGTTGTCCAGGTGCTGGCCGGTGTGCTCGACCTGCTCGACGCCGGTGTGCAAATCGCTCGACAGCTGGCGAATCTGCTCGACCACTTGCGCCGTACGTTGCTGAATGTCGGCCACCATCTCGCCGACCTCGCCCGTCGCCGATGCCGTGCGCGCCGCCAGACCACGCACCTCGTCCGCCACCACAGCGAAACCACGGCCATGCTCGCCGGCCCGCGCCGCTTCGATCGCCGCGTTCAGCGCCAACAGATTGGTCTGGCTGGCAATCGACTGAATCACCAGCGTCACGCGTTGAATGTCATCGCTGCGCACGCTCAAGGCTTCGATCAGTTCACGGCTGGCGTTGGCGCGCTGACTGAGTTGTTGCATCCGCAGGATCGAATCGGCCAGTTCGGTACGCCCCGCCGCACTGCTGTGATGCGCTTCGCTGGCGGCCTCCAGCGCTTCTCGGCTGAGCTGCGACGTGGCCTGCTCAGTGGCAATCATCACCTCGGCGTTGCTGACGATCCGTGCCGCCGCATCGAGTTGCGATTCGAGTTTGCTCGCCAGTTCCTTGACCGAAAACGCCACACCGGCCGCCGACAACGCGTTATGGCTGGTGGTATAGGAAAGGTCACGGGTCAATTCGGACATGGCGTTGCCAGTGTCGACAGGCGCGGCATCGGTGACAGTACGGGAACGCAGGCGCGGCAGCCAGATGACCAGCATTGCCAACGGCATGCCTAGGTAAAGCGACCACTCACCCAGTGTCATGCCGGCGAGCAACAGCATCAGGGCGATGCTTTGCAACGTCGGTGCGAGCCAGCGGTTTTTCGGTAAAAACACTGGTGCAGGCAAAGCCGCAACCAGAGATCCATCTCTCGTCATATCAACACCCCACGCTTGTTCTCATTGTTGTGACTGCATTAAACGCCACTACAACGCCATTATCCATGGTCCGTTAGTCGTGGGGCTGTGGCAGGTCAATGAACCGCGTGGAATATCGCAGGCGAAAAAAAGCAAAGATCGCAGCCCCGACAACCCTCTGTAGGGGCTGCCGAAGGCTGCGATCTTTTCCAGGCGCCCCTGATTAAAAGGGCACCTCACAGAATCAGGCCTGACGCTGGTGCTTGTCGATCTGCTCGTGACGCTCTTGAGCTTCGATGCAGTATTTGGTGGTCGGGCTGATCAGCAGACGCTTCAGGCCAATGGCCTCGCCGCTGTCGTCGCACCAGCCAAAGCTGTCTTCCTTGATGCGCTCAAGGGCTTGTTCCAGTTGCGGCAGCATGCGCTGGTCGCGATCGATCGCGTTGACCAGCCAGGTGCGCTCTTCTTCGACCGAAGCCGCGTCCGCCGGGTCGGCCGGAGTGTCCAGGCTCTCGATGGCGATACGGTTTTGCTCAATGCGCTCGTGGGTTTCGACTTTCATGTTCTGCAACAGCTCAGTGAAGAAAGCGTGTTGCTCGGAATTCATGTAGTCATCTGCCGGCATGGCCAGCAACTTGTCCTTTGTCATTGATATCTCTATAAAAAAACGTGCATTAAGGCGAATTAGGGAGCGTTTCGGCGATCCGCGTGCGGTCATCGAAAAGGCATCGTTTATTGCAAATGCCACCCGGCACTCAATTTACGAGGGGCGGCAGTCTAAGGCCGACTTGAGGCCTCAGCAACTGTAAATACTGGGAATTTGTCCGACAACGCCCGGAAACTGCTCTGACACAAGCTTCACAGCGGTCATCGGAGTGCGTTTATAGCAAGAAATTCAGTCAAGCGGCTGTATATAGAAGACAAACGGCTGCGCCACGCGGGCAGGCGTGGCGCATTTTGCGGTTTGCTTCGGTATCAGCGCTTGAGTTTGCGCTTGTTGCGGTACTGGTCGATGACCACGGCCACAACAATAATCAATCCTTTGATAATGTCCTGAATATACGCATCCACCCCGACAAAGGTAAAGCCACTGGCCATGACCCCGAGGATCAATGCCCCGATCACGGTGCCGGTAATGCGCCCTACGCCCCCCGCCAGACTGGTGCCGCCGATGACCGCTGCGGCAATCGCATCCAGTTCATACGACATGCCCATTCCCGCCTGCCCGGTGGCGGCACGCGCCGAGGCAACCACGCCAGCCAGGCCTGCGAGCAACCCGGCAATACTGTAGACGATCACCAGATGGCGCTTGACGTTGATCCCCGAAGTCCGCGCCGCCTGCATGTTGCCGCCGATGGCGTAAGTGTATTTGCCGTACTTGGTGTAACGCAGGGCGATGTGGAAGATCACCGCCACCACCAGAAAGATGATCACCGGCATCGCGCCATGACCAATCGCTGTGTAGGAGTCGGACAACATGCTCACCGGCTGACCTTCAGTGTAATACCGCGCCAGCCCGCGAGCCGAGACCATCATGCCGAGGGTCGCAATGAACGGCGGGATGCCGGTGATGGCAATGATGCTGCCGTTGATCGCGCCCGCCAGCAAGCCGACACCGAGCCCGGCGATCACTGGAATCCACACCGGCAAGTCCGTCAGCGACGGAAACACCGCCCGGGCGAAGTCCGAGGTCTGCGCCAGGCTGGCGGCGATCATGGCTGACAGCGCCAACACTGAACCCGAGGACAAGTCGATGCCCGTGGTGATGATCACCTGCGTCACGCCAATGGCCAGCAAGCCAATGATCGACACCTGCAGGATCATCAGCACCAGGCGCTGCGAGTTCATCAGGAAACTCTGGTCGCGGACGATCCAGCCGAACACCTCAAAAACCAGACCGATGCCGATCAGCACCAAAAAAATGCTCAGTTCAGTCGGAAAGCGCCGACGACTCTTGGTCGGCACCGTCGCTGGCTTGTTTTCCAGTATCGCGTTCATAACCATCCACCTTCAAAATAAAAAACCGCCATCAGGTCACAACGGCTGTCAGTGATGCAGCGCCATGCCCGAAGCCAACTGCATCACCCGCTCCTGAGTCGCTTCGCTGCGGTCGAGGGTGCCCATCAGATCGCCTTCGTGCATGACCATCACGCGGTCGCTCATGCCGAGTACTTCGGGCAACTCCGAGGAAATCATGATCACCGCCATGCCTTCGCTGGCCAGCAGCGAGATCAGTCGGTAGATTTCGGCCTTCGCGCCGACATCGATGCCTCGGGTCGGCTCATCGAGAATCAGGATGCGCGGATTGGTCATCAGCCAGCGCGCGAGCAAGGCTTTCTGCTGATTGCCCCCGGACAAGGTATCGATGCATTGCTCCAGTGACGGGGTCTTCACCCGCAGCTTCTTGCACATGTCTTCGCACAGCGCGCGCAGGGCTTTCTGTTGGATAAAACCGTGGCCGGCGTAATGTGGCAGCACCGCCATTTCCATGTTTTCCAGGACCGAAAGGCACGGAAACAAACCGCTGAGCTTGCGATCCTCGGTCAACAGCGCGAAGCCCTTCTCGATTGCCATGTGCGGATCGGTGATGCGCACCACCTCGCCATCGAGGCGAATCTCGCCGCCGTCGCTTGGGGTAATCCCGAACACCGCTTCAGCCACGTTGGTGCGGCCGGAGCCCATCAGTCCGGCAATGCCAAGGATTTCGCCGGCATGCAGATCAAACGAGACACCTTGGAAAACTCCGTCGAGCTTGAGCTCGCGCACCGACAGCAACAGGTCGCCGATCGGCTTCTCGCGCACCGGGAACAACTGGCTCAGCTCACGGCCAACCATCATTGAAATCAGACTATCGCCATCCATGCTGTCAGCGCGTTGCAGGCCGATGTATTGGCCATCGCGAAACACCGCCACTTCATCGGCGATAGCGAACACTTCGTTCATTTTGTGAGTGATGTAGATGATGCCTTTGCCCTGCCGCTTGAGGTCGGCAATGATCGAAAACAGGTGCGCGACTTCCTTGTCGGTGATAGCCGAGGTCGGCTCATCCATGATCAGGATGTCGGAGTCGTAGGACACCGCCTTGGCGATCTCGACCATCTGTCGCTCGGCGATGCTCAGGTTGCCGACCTGCTCTTCCGGATCGAGGTTGATGCGCAGGCGCTCGAGCAATTGCGCGGTGCAGCGATGCATCTCGCGATGATCGATCATGTGCAGGCCATTGAGCTGCTCGCGACCGATCCAGATGTTCTCGGCGATGCTCATGTGCGGCATCAGGTTGAGTTCCTGGTGGATCATCGCGATCCCCGCCTGCAGCGCCGCCAGCGGTGTTTCGAACACCACCGGTTTGCCGCGCAGACGCAGTTCGCCGGCGTCGGGCTGGTAGATGCCGGCGATGATTTTCATCAGCGTCGATTTGCCTGCGCCGTTCTCGCCCATCAGTGCCAGCACCGACCCAGGACGCACGCGAAGTTGCACATTGGACAAGGCCACCACACCGGGAAAACCCTTGCTGATGTCGCTGATTTCCAGCAGGTACGGCTCATCGACGAGAGTTGTTGCTGGCGGGATGCCCGCCAACGGGAGGGTGCTCGAAGCAGTCGCTGAAGCGAACATGATCAGGTACTCCATCAGCAAGGTCGCCGCAGCCACCTTGCGTGTTTATTGTTGTTATTGAACCGACGGACTATTTGAAGGTGTCGACGTTTTCCGGAGTGATCAGGCGATACGGCACCCAGACGTTCTGCTCCACCGCTTCGTTTTTCGCCATTTTCACGGCAGTGTCGATGGAACCGTCAGCCTGGCCTTTGGCGTCCTGGAACACCGAAACGGCCATGCTGCCTTTCTTGATGGCGTTCAAACCGTCGGGCGTACCGTCGACACCGGCGATCAGCACGCTGCCCTTGTCCACCCCGGCCTGCTGCAGGGCCATGGCGGCGCCAATGGCCATTTCGTCGTTGTTGGAGACCACCGCGTCGAACTTGCGGCCCTGGGTCAGCCAGTCATTGACCAGCGTCATGCCTTTATCGCGCAGCCAGATACCGGTCTGTTCCTGCTCAACCTTGATCTGCGGATATTTCGCCAGTACCTCTTTCACGCCCTTGGTGCGATTGGTCGTGGAGTTGTTGGCGAGGTCACCCAGCAGGATGACGATTTCGCCCTTGCCGCCCATTTTGTCGGCGAGGTACTGCATCTGCATTTCGCCGGCTTCAAGATCGTTGGAGGCAACCGTGACCACGCCCTTGGGCAGCTTCAGATCATCGGGACGGCGGTTGACGTAGACCAGCGGGATGCCTGCCTTCACGGCGGCTTCGGTGATTTTGCGGGTCGCTGCGGTATCCACCGGATTGACGACAATGGCATCGACTTTCTGACTGATGAAGCTTTCGACCTGGCTCAACTGCTTGACCACGTCGCTGCGCGCGTCTTCGAATTGCAGCTTGACGCCATCGGGGTAGGACTTGGCCTTGCTGTCCATGGATTCGCGCAGGTACGTCAGCCAGGTGTCATCGAACTGCGACATGCTTACGCCGATGCGCATGTCGGCCAATGCCACGCCGCTGGCGAACATCAGGGACAGGGCCAGTGCGGTGAAACGGATCGGGGTCTTCATGAAAGGTCTTTCTCCACATTCTTGTTGGTTTTATGGATGAGGCGGGACGATTTCAGTGAACGGGCAAACGGACGATCGGGGCGCCGGGGATGCAGCAGACCAGGGCGCCGTTGCGCTCGACGCAGAGCAGGCGAACGAAGAAATGCAACGAGGCGCGAGGCAGATCGCGAAAGAGGTGGAGCGCGAGGCGTGAAACAGGCGAAGCAGCGTTAAAGGTTTTCATCGACGGTACCTGGCTTTTGTTTCTTGTTTTTGGTTCGCCCTGCCCTCGTTCAAGCCTGGCTTGAGCGAGGCTGGACGTTGATAGTCGGCAACCTGGAAACGACATTATTGGAAATTTAATTCCAATTCAACTCATTTTAGAATTTTATTCTAAATTTGCTCCAGGCGCTCCGAACGCCTGCAAATCGACCACTTGGCCACGCTCGGCACTCAGCCGTGCCGCGTCCAGAACACGGGTGGTTGCCAGTGCATCACGCGCCTCCACGGGCAATGGGCCGCCGCTGTGTAACGCGGTTTGTAGCTGCAGATAGAACTGATTCCAGCAGCCGCGCTCCGATGGCACTCGCTCGCGAATCTCGCCCTGTTCGAACCAGCCCCACCGGCGATGCTCCTCGACACCCCAGCGTTCGCCCGCCGATCTCGGCGAAAGCCCGGCCAACGCCTGAGCCTCCTGACCGTCGAGGCCATCGACGCTGTAGCAACCCTGCGTGCCGGTGACGCGAAAGCGCGGGCCGGGGCTGTTTTGCAGGCAACTGCCGCCCAAGTGCGAGATCACCCCGCTGGCGTGGGTCAGCGAGACGAAGAAACCGCTGTCGTAGGCCTGCTCTTTTTCCAGGTGATCCAGCTCGCCGTACACCCGGCTGACCGGGCCGAACAGCAGCAGCGCCTGATCCACCAGGTGACTGCCGAGATCGCGCAGAAAACCTCCGCCGCTGCCGTTGTTCACCGATGGCGGCGAGTAGCGTTCGACCCGCGACTCGAAGCGGGTGACCTGCCCCAACGCACCGGATTCGATGAGTTTGCGCACCGTAAGGAAATCGGAATCCCAGCGACGGTTCTGATAAACGCTGAGCCGCACACCCTGGCGCTCGGCCATGGTGATCAAGGTCTGCGCCTGTTGCGCATCGGCGGCGAAAGGTTTGTCGCTGACTACCATCACCCCGTGCTCAAGGCCATCGAGTACCAGCGCCGGCCGGCCCTTGAGCGGCGTGGAAATCACCAGCACATCCACGCCCGCCTCGACCAGTTGGCCAATGCTGTCGAAGGCTGGCACGCCGGGATACTCAGTGGCGAGCAACTGCTGGCGTTCGGCAGAGCGCGTGACCACACCGACAAAGGTCGCACCGGGCAGACTGCTGAGCAGCGGTGCATGAAAAAAGCGACCGCCATGGCCGTAACCGACAAGTCCGATACGCATGATTCGACTCCTTCTTATTGTTATGGATCGAAACGAACCCTGTGTAGGAGCTGCCGAAGGCTGCGATCTGTTGATCTTGCTTTTGATTCTTAAAAATCAACGTCAAAAGATCGCAGCCTTCGGCAGCTCCTACACCGGGATAGGTGCGGCCTCAGCGGCAAAGTTCGCTTTTAACCCGCTCCAGCATCATCCGGTTGGATTCGTCCGGCCGGTCTTCCCAGGCGAACACCGAGACTGTGGCGATGCCGTCGAACTTGATCTCGCGCAACGTGCCGAAAAAAGCTGCCCAGTCGACTTCGCCCTGACCGATGTCCAGATGCTGGTGCACGGTGGCGGTGACGCCCGGCGGATTGACGATGTAGCGCAATCCCGACGAGGCCTTGTGGTTGTAGGTGTCGGCGATGATCAGGTGGCTGAGTTTCGAACCCGCGTACTTGAGCATCGAGGCAATGTCACCGACGCCGTCGTCATAGAAAAACGTGTGTGGCGCGGCATAGAGGTAGTTGATCCAGTCGCAGTCCAGCCCGCGAATGATGTCCACCGACTCGTTGTTACGCTCACAGAAGTCATACGGATGCGCCTGGATATCCAGTTTGATGCCCTCGCGTTCGAACTCGGGGATCAACTCGTCCATTGAACGCATGAACTGGTTTTCGCACACCAGCGGGTTATCCGATTGACCGGTGAATTCCGTGTTGACCAGCTCGCAATCCATCGCCACGGCAATCTGAATCGCGCGTTTCCAGTTGCGCACGGCGGCCACGCGCAAGCCTTCGTCGGCGGCAGCCCAGTGGTACATCGGTAATAACGAAGAGAGTTTGACCCCGGTGTCGCTCAGGGCTTTGCGAAACTCCTTGATGCGCGCCTTGTCGACACGCGGCGCCTTGTAGAACGGCAGAAAATCTTCCCGGGGGGACAGCTCGATGTGTTCGTAACCGAGCTCGGCGACCTTGTCGACCATCTTGCCCAAGGACAGATTGCGGTACATGTAAGGATCCAGTGCGATGCGCATTACTTCCTCCTTCACACAATCCCTGTGGGAGCGGGCTTGCTCGCGAATGCGATGGCACATCCAACACTAATGCCGACTGACACACCGCTTTCGCGAGCAAGCCCGCTCCCACGATTAGATTGGGGTTATCCGTAGAAACGTGGCCGTTCTGGCAGGGTGACTTTGACGATCTGCCCGTTGTTTTGCGCTTCGATGCACGCATCCGCCGCGACCGCTGCGGCGAAGCCATCCCACGCCGACGGGCCACCGACCTGCCCGGCGCGCACGCTGTCGATGAAGGCCTGCAACTCAACGTCGTAGGCGCCAATGAAGCGATCCTTCCAGTCCATCAGAATCGCGTTCGACAGCTTCGCGCCGCTGCGCATTTGCACCTGTTGCGGCTCGGGCAGCCTGGCGATGCCGGTTTCGCCCACCACCTCGCACTGAATGTCGTAGCCGTACTGGCAATTAACGAAAACTTCGACGTCGATACGCGTGCCCTTGGCGGTTTCCAGCAGGACGATTTGCGGGTCTTTCAAATGCGCCAGTGCTTTACTCGATTTGCGCGGGAACACCACTTGCACCGACACGTAATCGTCGTCGAGCAACCAGCGCAGCACATCCAGTTCGTGGATCAACGTGTCGGTGATCGCCATGTCGGTCTTGTAGTTTTCGCCCACGCTCGGGTTACGGTGCGCGCAGTGCAGCATCAGTGGTTCACCGATCTGGCCGCTGTCGATCACCGCTTTGAGCGCGCGATAGCCTTCATCGTACGGCCGCATGAAACCGACCTGCACCAGACGCTTGCCGTGGGCGACCTCGGCTTCGACGATCTTGCGGCAGCCGGCGGCAGTCACCGCCAGCGGCTTCTCGCAAAACACCGGTTTGCCGGCGGCAATCGCTGCCAGCACAAACTCTTCGTGACTCGGCCCCCAGGACGTGACGAGGATCGCCTCGACCTCTGGCGCCCTGATCAGCGCATGGCCGTCGGGATAGACCTCGGCGGTCAGTTTCAGATCGGCAACGACTTTCGCCGCTTGCTGCAAATTGATGTCGGTGACAGCGACGACCTGACTGTTGAGCAAAGTCTGGCTGCAACGACGGATGTGATCCTGGCCGATGGCCCCGGTACCGATAACGCCAATCTTCAAAGTCATGGACACTCTCCTGCGAAATTATTCCTGGATTCAGGGGCAATCAGTACTGACGGGCCTTGGCCAGTCGTTCATTGAGGGTCTTGGCCACCGCATCGGTGCGCGCACTGGTCGACACCTGCGCCACACCGACCCGCCACCACGACAGGTATTTGTGGATCATCGTCTTCGGCAGCACCTTGATATCGATCAGCGTCGACACCGTCTGCAAGCGCGCATCGGCCAGCGCCGCTTGCAGCTCTTCGACGCTATTGACCTTGTAGGTCTTGCAGCCGTAAGCCGCCGCGCTCATGGCGAAATCCACCGGCACAAAACCACCGTCGAGCTTGCCGGTCTCGGGATTGCGGAAACGGAACTCGGTGCCGAAGCTGTCCATGCCGTGTTCCATTTGCAGGTTGTTGATGCAACCGAAAGTCATGTTGTCCAGCAGCACGACGTTGATCTTGCGCCGCTCCTGAATCGAGGTCGCCAGCTCCGAGTGCAGCATCATGTAGGAGCCGTCACCGACCAGTGCGTAGACCTCGCGTTCAGGTTCGGCGAGCTTCACGCCCAGCGCGGCGTTGACTTCGTAACCCATGCAGGAATAGCCGTATTCGACGTGATAGGTGTTGACGCCCTTGCTGCGCCAACTGCGCTGCAAATCGCCGGGCAGGCTGCCGGCGGCGGCAACGATCACGGCGTCGTCGGCCAGAGTCTCATTGAGTACGCCGAGCACGCGGCTTTGGGTCAGGCACGACCCGGTCAGCTCGATAAATTCACGCAAGACCGCCGGATCCATGTGGTCGTTGATTTCCGGGACGAAATCCTTGGCCTGGTAGTCGACCTGATAAATCCGATCGACCTCCTCATCCAGTTGCGCCTTGGCCTGACGCGGTTGCTCGCCCCAGCTCGAACGGTATTCACCCAGTGCTTGCGACAACGCCTGCATGCCGTTTTTGGCGTCGGCAAGCAACTGCACACCGTCGAGTTTCAGCGCATCGCAGGGGCTGATATTGAGGTTGAGAAACTTCACCTCCGGATGCTGAAACAACGACTTCGACGCCGTGGTGAAATCGCTGTAACGGGTGCCGATACCAATGATCAGATCGGCCTCTCTGGCCAGCAGATTCGCCGCCAGACAGCCGGTTTCACCGATGCCGCCAACGTTCAGCGGATGGCTGGAGACCACCGCACTCTTGCCGGCCTGGGTTTCTGCAAAAGGAATGTCGAAGCGTTCGGCAAACGCCTGCAACGCCGCATTGGCCCCGGAGTAACGCACTCCGCCGCCACAGATGATCAACGGTTTGCGCTTGCCTTTGAACAGCGCCAGCGCATCGCCGAGCATCGCTTCGGTGGCCGGACGACGCTCGATGCGATGCACGCGTTTTTGCAGGAAATAATCAGGGTAGTCGTAGGCTTCGGCTTGCACGTCTTGCGGCAAGGCCAGCGTCACCGCGCCGGTTTCGGCAGGATCGGTGAGCACGCGCATGGCGTGGATCGCCGCCGTCATCAACTGCTCGGGGCGGTTGATGCGGTCCCAGTATTTGCTCACGGCTTTGAAGGCATCGTTGGTGCTGATGCTCAAGTCGTGGAACTGCTCGATCTGTTGCAGCACCGGGTCGGGTTGTCGGCAGGCGTAGACATCGCCGGGCAACAACAGCAAGGGGATACGGTTGGCAGTGGCCGTGGCGGCAGCGGTAATCATGTTGGCCGCACCGGGGCCGACCGAAGAGGAACAGGCGTAGATCTTGCGACGCAGGTGCTGCTTGGCGAAACCGATGGCGGCATGCGCCATGCCCTGCTCGTTGCGGCCCTGATGGACGATCAAGTCACCGCTGTCCTGCTCCAGTGCCTGGCCGAGGCCCAGCACGTTGCCGTGACCAAAAATAGTGAAAATCCCGGCGACGAATTTGCTTTCTACGCCATCGACCTCGATGTACTGGTTATCGAGGAATTTCACCAGGGCCTGAGCCATGGTCAATCTTGTTGTGGTCATAACCGATCCTTCAAAAAGTACACCTCGCCCCCTGTAGGAGCTGCCGAAGGCTGCGATCTTCTGATCTTGATCTTCCAAAACAAAATCAGAAGATCGCAGCCTTCGGCAGCTCCTACAGGGGGATTTGTCAGGTCAGAGAATTTTGCAGGTGAGCCATGCTGGCGCCGATGGCTTGGCGGATATCCGTCAGGCCATGCACGCTGTCGGCGAATGGCTCGAATGACAGGTAGCCGTCGTAGCCACTGGCGAGCAGTTGCTCGATCTGCGCGGCATTCCCCAGAATGTCGCCCTCGCCCACCAGCACGCGATGACCATCACGAATGCTATTGAGCGGGGCGTCGGCCTCTTCGACGCCGGAGATATGCACCAGCCCGGTCAGCTCGGGGAAGAACTCCTGCTCCCTGGCCAAATGATGGTGGAAGGTGTCATGCACCAAGCGGAATACATCCAGGCCGCCCACAGCCTTGATCGCCTCCACTGCCGTGTATTTACGGCGCAGCGAGCACTCTTCGAAACCCAGCGGTTCGATGAAACCGAGGATGCCGTGATCGCGCAGCATCGGTGCCAGCTCAGACAACGCGGTGCGCAAACCCGCCGCGCGTTCGGCCTGGCTGCGAGCGTCGGCACGATCATTCAGTGGGCACATGACCAGGCCCTGCGCGCCGCAATCGCGGGCATACGCGGCGAGCTTCAAGGCTTGCGCGCGACGCTGGTCGTTCCACACATCAAAGGGATACAGCGCATTGATCGACAGCACGCTGATGCCTTTCGCCGCGCACAATTCACGCACTTGCTCAGGCGCAGTGCCGTCTTCGATTTCGACACCCTTGAGGTCGTTGCGAATCTCGATGGCGTCGGCTTTCAGGGTCACCGCCAGTTCAATGAATGCCGGCAGCGACAGGCGTGGGGCGACCATACGGTTCAGGGCGAAACGCAGGGGTTTGCTCATGACAGTGGTTCTCCGCAGAAAGACGTTATTTGGCGGTGGGCATGCTGAATTCAGGGCCTTTGGCGATGCTGTCGGGCCAGCGCTGCATCACGCTTTTGTAGCGGCTGTAAAAACGAATGCCTTCCTCGCCATAAGCGTGATGATCGCCAAACAGCGAGCGCTTCCAGCCGCCGAACGAGTGCCACGCCATCGGCACCGGAATCGGCACATTGATCCCGACCATGCCGACCTTGATCGTGCGCGCAAATGCCCGGGCAATGCCGCCGTCACTGGTAAAGCAGGACACGCCGTTGCCGAACTCATGGGCATTGATCAACGCCACGGCACTGGCAAAATCGGGCACGCGAACAATGCCCAGCACCGGGCCGAAAATCTCTTGCCGGTAGATGCTCATCTCGGTAGTGACGTTATCGAACAGCGTCGCCCCGACGAAGAAACCCTCCTCCGCGCCCGGCACCTTAAAGTTGCGCCCATCGACTATCAATTGCGCACCTTGCGCCACGCCTGCGTCGATAAAACCTTCGACCTTGGCCTTATGCTCAGCCGTCACCAACGGCCCCATGTCGCTGTCGCCCTGCAGACCGTTGCCGACTTTCAGTTGATCGATGCGTGGCAGCAGTTTGGCGATCAACTGATCGCCGACATCGCCCACCGCGACGGCAACCGAAATCGCCATGCAACGCTCGCCCGCCGAGCCGTAAGCCGCGCCGATCAAAGCGTCTGCGGCTTGATCGAGATCGGCATCGGGCATGACGATCATGTGGTTCTTCGCCCCACCCAGCGCCTGCACACGTTTGCCGCGCGCGGTCGCTTGCTGGTGGATGTATTCGGCAATCGGTGTCGAACCGACAAACGAGATCGCCTCGATGTCCGGGTGTTGCAGCAAAGCGTCCACCGCGACTTTGTCGCCCTGCACGACGTTGAACACGCCGTCGGGCAAACCGGCCTCCGTGAGCAATCGCGCCATCAGCAGACTTGCCGACGGGTCGCGCTCCGACGGTTTGAGGATGAAGCAATTGCCGGTGACCAGCGCCAGCGGGATCATCCACAGCGGCACCATCACCGGGAAGTTGAACGGCGTCACCCCGGCGCACACACCGAGTGGCTGACGCAGGTTCCAGTTGTCGATGCCGCCACCGATGTTGTCGCTGAAATCGGTTTTCAGCAGGTTCGGCGCGCCACAGGCGTACTCGACGATCTCGATACCACGGGTCACTTCACCCTTTGCGTCGGACAGCACCTTGCCGTGTTCGCGGCTGATGATTTCTGCCAGTTCGTTGTGGTGCCGGTCGAGCAGTTCCTTGAACTTGAACATTACTCGCGAGCGGCGCAGCGACGATTGCTCCGACCACGCCGGGAACGCTTGCAGCGCCGAGGCCACTGCCTCGTCGACGGTTTTTTCAGTGGCCAGCCCGACCCGCGCCTGCACCGCACCGGTGGCCGGGTTGAACACATTGCTGAAGCGTTCGCTGCCGCTGTCCTGCACCTGGCCGTGGATGTAATGGCCTAAAACCGGGGTGTCGCTCATTGTTGTTGTTCTCCGTGCAAGTGCTGGAATTCAGAGGTCGAGCAGCCAACTGTGCTGAGGATCGTTATGGAACTGCCAGACCCGTTTCGGCCCGGCCATCACGTTCAGGTAATAAGACTCGTAGCCATACGGCACGCTGACCGGGTGATACCCCTTGGGCACCACGACCAGGTCGCTGTTTTCCACGGCCATGGCCTGATCGATGCTGCGGTCGTCGGTGTACACGCGCTGGAACACAAAGCCCTGCGGCGGATTGATCTGGTGGTAATAGGTTTCTTCGAGAAAGCTCTGGTGCGGCAGATCGTCAGTGTCGTGCTTGTGCGGCGGGTAGCTCGAGGAATGCCCGGACGGCGTGCGCACCTCCACCACCAACAGCGAATGCGCAGGCTCGGTGTCCGGCAGGATGTCGCAGACGTAACGGGTGTTCGCGCCTTTGCCACGCACACTGCGCTTCATGTTGTCGGGCTTGATCAGCCGTGGGCCGAAACCCTTGTCCGGCGAACCGGGCGCGGCACATACGGCGATTTGCACGTCGCTGAGTGCCGTCACCTGCGCCTGACTGCCGGGCGGCAAATACGCGGCAAACGGAGATTTGTCTTCAAACACCGATTGCCGATCGCCGAGGTTGTCCCAGTCGAACGCACCCTGCCCCGGCGCTTCGCCCTTGAGGCTGATACGGCCGCTGAGCAGCACCAGACACAACTCCTTATCGCCAGCAGCGACCGGCAAGGTTTCGCCGAGACTCAAGCGATACGCGGCGAACCCGACATATTCCAGTTCACCCTTGGCCAACTCGACCACTGTCCGGCCACGGCCGTTACTCTTGACCAGAAGGCTCATCAGCGGCTCCTCTCATCGAGCAGCGCACGCAAGGTGTCGAAGCCTTTTTTCGCGTAGACATAACTCGGCGCCACGGCGGGATCCTGCTCGGCCTCGACCACCAGCCAACCGTGGTAATCGGCGGCCAGCAGCACATCGAGCAACGCGCCGAAATCGATATCGCCATCGCCCGGCACGGTGAAAGTGCCGTTGATGATGCAGTCGGGGAAACTCCAGAGGTTATTGCGCGCGAGTTGCACCACCGGTTTGCGCACGTCCTTGAAATGCACGTGGCAGATGCGTTCGATGTGTTTACGCAGCACCTGCAACGGCTCGCCGCCGCCCATGTAGCAGTGCCCCGAGTCGAACAGCAGGCCGACTTCGCTGCCGGTCAGCGCCATCAACTTGTCGATGTCCGACGGCGATTCCACATAGGCCCCCATGTGGTGGTGATACGCCAGACGCACACCCTGCGACAGGGTGAAACGCGCCAGCTCAGTGAGCTTGTCGGCGTATGCCTGCCACGCTTGTTCGGTGTGAAAACGCGGGCGTTCGACCAAGGCAATGCGCTGGCCTTGAATCGAGTCAGCGACCTCGCCGTAGACCAGCACCTTGGCGCCATTCTTCGCCAGCAGCTCGACGTGGCCGCCGATGGCGTCGATTTCCTCGGCCACCGAACGCCGCGCCAGACGACTGGAATACCAGCCGGAGACCAACGCCAGATCGTAAGGCCGCAGCACGTCAGCGACGCCTTTGGCATCCTTGGGAAACTTGCCGTTGAGCTCAAAACCTTCGTAGCCGATCTCCTTGCCTTCGCTCAGCGCGGTGCTCAGCGGCGTCTCGCCACCGAGGGACGGCAAGTCGTCGTTGCTCCAGGAGATCGGGTTGATGCCAATTCGGATAGCGGGCATGGCTGCACCTTTTATTGTTTTTACATCAATCATTAAGACCACCACCGCTCCCATGTAGAAGTGAGCCTGCTCGCGATAGCGGTGGCACATTCAATTCAGGGTTACCTGACGCAGCTATCGCGAGCAGGCTCACTCCTACAGGATTCGGTGTGAATGCTTAGCTGCGCGATGAGCGCCACGCCTCGATCAATTCGACAAACGTGCCCTGCACCTGCCTGATCAGTGTTTCATCGTCGATCTCGCCGGCCATCCACGCGCGGCTCGGTTCCTGAAAAATCGTCCGGCCCACGGCGAACCCGCGACAGGTCCGGCTCTGGCGCGCCTGCTGAAACCCGGTTGCCAACTCCGCCGTCGGCGCATTCAGCCCCAGCAACACCACGCCACGGCAGTACGGATCACGCTCCTGAATCAACTCATCGAGCTGTTGCCATTCCTCGGCACTTTGCGCCTCGATCTTCCACCACGCCGGATAAATCCCGAGGTTGTAGAGACGTTTCAGCGCGCGATACAAAACCTCCGGATGCGCCGACGGCAGATCCTTCGGCGGAATAATCTCCAGCAGCAACTCATGCCCGCTGACCAGCGACGCCTGATACAAACCCTTGATCTGCGCCTCCTGCTCCAGGCGCAGCAGCGGTTCATCGTCCGGGTGAAACTGCACCAGACACTTGATGATCTGCTCCTGTGGCCAGGCAATCAGATTGCTGCCCACCGAGCGCCCATGTTCGAACGCCAGCGGCCGCGAACCCTGCACTTCCACCGGGCGCGCCACCCACCAGCCACGCCCGGTGGCGGCGTTCAGCGAGTCCTGACCGAAACGCTGATCGGCCAGCAGCCCGACGTCGGCCTCGATGCCCTGCTCGCGCAAATCGGCTTCGACGCGCTCCACGGCCTGAATGAACAGTTGTTTGAGCTGGCAGATCGCGTCGAGATCGCGCCCGCCCTTGTGCGCCAGTTCCACCAGTTGCCCGCGATGATCGAAGGCAAAAATGAACAGCTGCTTCCACTGTTTGCGTGGCACGCTGACCTGATGCAAACGCTGCAGGGTGACGTCTTGATCCGGCCGGGTAATCGGTACCGTGCTGTTGAACAGATAATCGAGTTCGGCGCGGGTCGGCATTGCCGGTGCACAGGCATGCCGCGACACCACCAGACCGCCGCAGGCATTGGCGAGCTGGCAGCAGCGCTCATCGCTGGCGTCCTCCAGCCAACCGGCGAGGAACCCCGACATGAACGCATCGCCAGCACCCAACACGTTAAGCACTTCAACACGCACGCCGGGGAAAATCGCGCCGTCTTCAAGACGCACCGGAATCACCCCGTGAATCACCGTGCAGCCCTGCGGACCGAGTTTGACCACCAATGTCGCCGCACTGACGCGCCGCACATTGCGCAACGCGGTGAGCAAATCCTCCGAACCACCGGCAATCAGAAACTCCTCTTCAGTACCGACGATCAGGTCAAAACGCGGGAGGATTTTCTGCACATGCTGGCTGACGTTCTGATCGGCGACGAAACGGGTTTCGCCGTCCGCCTTACCGGCCAAACCCCACAGCACCGGCCGATAGTCGATGTCGAGAATGCGTTTGACGTCGTGCTTCTCGGCGTACTCCAGGGCCTGGATGCTCGCTTTGTAGACGCCATCGGTGGAGAAATGCGTGCCGGTGATCAGCAAGGCTTTGCTAGAGGCGATAAAGGCTTCGCTGATGTCTTCGGTGCGCAACGCCATGTCGGCGCAGTTCTCGCGGTAGAACACCAACGGAAAGGTTTCGCGGTCCTTGAGACCGAGCAGGACCATAGCGGTCAGACGTTCCGGATCGACCTTGATGCCGCTGACGTCGCAACCCTCGCGGGCCAGCGATTCGAGCAGGAAACGGCCCATGTGATCGTCGCCGACCCGGCTCAACATCGCCGACTTGAGGCCCAGCCGCGCAGTGCCGAAGGCGATATTGGCGGAGGAGCCGCCGAGGTATTTGGCGAAACTGGAAACGTCCTCCAGCCGCGCGCCGACTTGCTGCGCATAGAGATCGACGCCAAGGCGCCCCAGGCAAATCAGATCCAATTGACGCCCACTGGCAAAACGAGTCTGGCCCATGCTGGCTCCTGTTATTTTTATCAGCCTGCGTTCGGGACGGTGGTCGTGCCGAACACTCTTGGTGGATGCAGACTAAAACGACTGGAACCGAACAATCAATAAATATTCCAAATAATTTTTACGTGGAATATTTTTTCCAATAAACTTTTGTACGACCGTTCCAGCCCCAGTGCATCGATTCAGCAGCGTGAGCGCCGATTGCATGCCGCAGATTTTATTCCGGCCTACCCTGTAGACTGCGCACAGCCCACCTATTGTCAGGGGCTGACCGATTCGTCAGCCCTATAAGAACAAGCCAGAAGGATTCTTTATGTCCCGCACCGATCAGCCGGCTACCGACGAGCAAACCTCCGAGCGCGACCTCGCCAGCCCCCCGATCAATGCCGAGCGCCTGCTGCAACTGATCACCGAAGAATACGAAGCCCTGCCGCGCCAGCTCAAACGCATCGCCAGCTACATGAGCCAGCAGAGCGACCGGATCATGGTCGATCGCATCAGCGACATCGCCCGCGAGTGCGAAGTGCACCCGTCGGCCATCGTGCGTTTCTCGCAGCGCTTCGGCTTCAGCGGTTTCAGCGAAATGCAGGCCTTGTTCCGCGAGGCCTACACGCACAAAGCCACGCCGGTGCAGAACTACCAGCAACGCATCCGCAGCATGATCGCCAACAAGTCGCAGAAGGCCAGCGGCGGCGACCTCGCCCGTGAATGCATCGACGCCACCCTCTCCGGCATCGAACGCCTGGGCCAGGAGCTCGACGACGCCGCCTTCGACAAAGCCGTCGACCTCGTCGTCAACGCCGACAATATCTACGTGGTTGGCGTGCGCCGTTCCTTCGCCGTCGCCGACTACCTGGTCTACAACCTGCAACACACCAACAAGCGCATCCATCTGGTTTCCGGCCTCGGCGGCAGCTACCGCGAACAGATGCGCAGCGTGCGCGCCAACGATCTGGTCATCGCGATCAGCTTCACCCCGTACGCCAAGGAAACCCAACACTGCCTGCGCATCGCCCAGCACCATCAGGCGAAAACCCTGATCCTCACCGACAGCAACCTCTCGCCACTGGCCAAACGCGCGAACACCGTGTTGCTGGTCAACGAAGGCAGCTCGTTCGCCTTCCGCTCGCTGAGCGCGACGTTGTGCCTGTGCCAGGCGCTGTTCATCGCCGTCGCCTATCGCCTGGAACTCAAGGTCGACGAAATTCACGAACAGGTCGGCTTCGACGACTGACAATTCCTTCAAGCTCGGCTAGGTTATGCCTTCCCCACCGGTTCGACTTGAAGGAACGCGTCATGAAACTGATCGGCATGCTGGATTCCCCATACGTGCGGCGCGTGGCGATCTCCGCCAAACGCTTAGGGATCGACCTCGAACATGAGGCGGTCTCGGTGTTTCGCCACTTCGAGCAATTCCAGCAGATCAACCCGGTGGTCAAGGCGCCGACGCTGATTCTCGATGACGGCGTGGTGTTGATGGACTCGACGTTGATCCTCGACTACCTCGAGTCTGCTTCAGGCAAAAGCCTGCTGCCGACCGAGTTGAGCCAACGCGCCGGCGCCCTGCGCCTTATCGGCCTGAGCCTCGCCGCCTGCGAAAAAGCCGTTCAGCTCTACTACGAACGCAACCTGCGCCCCGCCGACATTCAGTACCAACCGTGGGTCGAACGCGTCGAAGGCCAACTCGCCGCCGCGTTCAGCGCGCTGGAAACAGAACTCGACAACTACCACTTGCCCACCGACGGCACCCTCGCTCAGGACGGCATCAGCCTTGCGGTCGCCTGGAGCTTCACCGGCCTCGTCGTACCCGACCAGATCGACAACGACCGCTACCCGCGCATCGCCCAATACACTGCATACGCGGAAAGCCTCGAAGCGTTCGTCAGCACCCCGATGACCTGACCATGAGCACCACCGACACCGCCGCCCCGGCGTTAAAGGAAATCTTCAACGCCGAGCGCTTGCAACACATCGCCCGCGAAATGAGATCCGTGTACCCGGCGTTCAAGGCCAAGGCATTTCTCAAACACGCCCAGGATGGACTCGCTGAATTATCAGTGATGCAACGCATGGCGCGTGTCAGCGAAAGCCTGCACGCCGTGTTGCCGCTGGATTACCAAGATTCCCTAGAAGTGCTTTTCGAACTCGCGCCGCGGCTGAACAGCGGATTCGTCAGCATGTGTTTGCCGCACTACGTCGCGAGCTACGGCGGGCATGCGTTCGACACCTCCATGGACGCCCTGAAGTACTTCACCACCTTCGGCTCCTCCGAATTCGCCATCCGCCACTTTCTGCGCAGCGACCTGGAGCGCTCGCTGGAACGGATGCACGACTGGACCCGAGACGAAAACCACCACGTTCGACGACTCGCCAGCGAAGGCAGCCGCCCTCGCCTGCCTTGGTCGTTTCGGTTGGAAGCGGTGCAGGCGGATCCGCAGTTGGCCGCCGGGATACTGGATCGGTTGAAGGCGGATGAGAGTTTGTACGTGCGCAAGTCCGTGGCGAATCATTTGAATGATGTGACGAAGGTGCATCCGGAGTGGGTGTTGGACGCGATTGAAGGTTGGTCGCTGGATAACAAGCACACGGCGTGGATTGCCAAGCATGCGTTGCGGAGTTTGATCAAGCAGGGGGATTTAAGGGCGTTGACGGTGATTGGTGCCGGGGCGAAGGCTGAGGTTGAGTTGTTGGATGTGCGGGTTGAACCGGTAGTGGTGAGGTTGGGGGAAGCGATTACGTTGTCGTTTGTGGTGAAGTCGACGGTGGCGCATGAACAGCGGTTGGTGATTGATTATGCGATTGACTATGTGAAGGCGAATGGCGGGGTTTCGGGGAAGGTTTTTAAGTTGAAGACGGTGGTGTTGGCGGGGTTTGGGGTGGAGGTTGTGGGGAGGCGGCAGGTGATTAGGGATTTTACGACGCGGAAGCATTTTGTGGGGCGGCATGGGGTGCGGGTTATGGTTAATGGGGAGGTTTTGGGGAGTGCCACATTCAACATCGTTGCTGATTGATACCGCTAATGGATTCCGCTGATCTGGCAGTACTCGGACTGATAGGGAATTACGGATGGGGCGGCTTTCGGCCAAAATCGGACATTCATACCGCTAGTCAAATACACTGTCGCGACGGTCGCATTGAAATTTGGTGCAAGTGTTCTGCGGGAAAAAGGGAGAATTGATGAGTCTTGATCTATGTTTGGAAGCTGATAGCACGCTCACAATTTTGACATTGAGCAATGCCCTTGAGAATGCTGGAGCTCGAAAGGTCGAGGTAACAGAAGATGGGCTATACGCTGAATTTAGCTCAGGACTTAAATTAAGTACCGATGACGCCTTCGGTGACCCCACGATTTATGCTGAGAATACAATGGGTATCGACTTTCCTGTCGCTGTGCGTTGTACCATCAGAATTAAAGGGCCTGAACCAGAGGGAGAGTCGGCTATGGAAGATTTGGAAAAAGTCGCCCAATCAATATCTCAGTCGTGTTCAGCCTTCTTTCTAGTTAGCTTTCAGTTCGAACAAACCATGTACTGGCGGGATGCGACAGGGCTACATCGTCCTTGAGGTCGGTGCCTGCGCGTCGTGCTTCAAATATTTTTGAATGGTGCTTCTCGGACAAAAGCGCCTTTAATTGATGGGCCGCAATTGGCCGAAAACGGTCTGCCTGGTACGGCGGCTTCCGGCCAATAACGGACGTTCAGCATCATTAGTCTTATGGTCTGTCCTCGATTGTCATGTAGTCCTGATGAACGTCCTTTTTTTGACAAGGGTGATCCGTAGTTAAGCGCCCTAAATTTGAATATCATGCTCAAATCCATTGAAACTGCTGACGCTAATTTGAGGGGGTGAATCCCCCCCAATAGGAGAAATTTATGAGCATCGCTGGTATCCGTTCCAATCGAGGTGACATTTACCAGACGTTGGTGGCATTTGATTGGGCATTGACAGTATTATCCGATCAAGACTTTCAATGGCTCGAAATAGATTCGATCAGCTATTCCGTAGATGATGTGGTAGTAGTCAAAACTGACGGCACTTTGATTGCGTGTCAGTGCAAAAAAAATCAAACCGATTTCAAATCTTGGTCGATAAGCGATCTTGCAGATGAGTTGGGCAAAGCCTCCTGCTTGCTGGAAGATAATCCGAACGTAAATGTTCGTTTCTATTCAAGAAACAACTTTGGCCCTCTTGCAAAATTAAGAGAACACAGTTCTACCCAGCATAACGAAGCGAGCTACCTAGCAAGTCTAGGCCAAGAGCACCAAGCAGTAGATAAAAATTTTTCGGCGCTACTTGCTAAATTCTCCCCCGATCTTTCCACCTATAAATTCCTGTGCCGAACGAACTTTATCACCAGTGATGACCTAGATCGTATGGAGGAACTGCTCCGCGAACGCTTACGCAACATGGTGAGCAATACTGACGCTGCATTCGCGGCACTTTGGGCGAGCCTCGACCAACTCGGCGCGCGCACAGGGGGCGATAGCACAACTACAGCCTCGCAGCACCGATTAACTAAAAGCGACCTCAAGACTATTCTTCAAAAGGCGGGAGCAACACTAGTTCCGCCAATGAATCTTGCTGAGGTACGTCTTTCTTTTTCCAGTACATCTGCCATTGGCAGATCGTGGCGAAGGGATATTGCGGGACAACGTATTTCCAACCCAACCCTGGATGAGCTACTTGTATCCATTGATGATAAAAAAAGATCCATCTTGCTGACGGGCCTTCCGGGATCGGGTAAAACGTGCGTGATGCTTGCGTTACAAGAAACATTGGAGAAGCGGGCCGAAAGCAATTCTGACATCGTGCCACTCTTTATCCAGTCCCGCGAATTCGCCGACTTGGCTACATCGGAAGATCGTCTAGCCCAAGGCCTTTCTGAGCAATGGGTCGAAAAAGCTGCTCGATTGGCTGAAAACGCTCAAGTGATTGTAGTAATTGACTCTTTGGATGTGCTCTCCATCGCCCGCGATCATCGCGTTCTTCAATATTTTCTTGCGCAGATAGACCGCCTGCTACTGATTCCTAATATTACTGTCGTTACTGCCTGCCGTGACTTCGACAGGCAGTACGACCGGCGAATTGCGGAACGACAATGGGATTGCGAATTGAAGTGCCAACCGATGGACTGGGAGGCCGACATTGCACCCTTACTTGATACGCTAGGGATTGCGACTGCAACTATTGATGGCGCCACTCGCGTACTGATAAGAAATCCACGCGAACTAGCATTGTTTGTTGAACTGGCCCAACGAGGCGGTAGCTTCAACGTTGTGACTAGCCAAGCACTGGCACAACGTTATCTCGATACGATCGTGCGAGCCGACAACGCTTTGGGAGATGCGGCAATACAAGCAATTGAATCAATTGCCTCGGAAATGCTGAAATTAAGAAGCTTGGCGGTGCCGCATCAGCGCTTCTCAGCCTCTCAAGACATTCAGCGGAAACTGTGTAGCTTAAATGTGCTGCGAGAAACCCAGGATGGAAAGCTGACATTCGGACATCAAACCCTATTGGATGTATTGGTGATAAGCGGAGCCGTGCGAACTGGCGTTACTTTGAATAAGTTCATACATGGCTTGCCGCCAGTACCCTTTGTACGCCCCAGCATCCGCAGTTTTGTCGCACAGTTGGCACTAGGTGAGCGTCGCGAATTTAGAAAACAACTTAGATCCGTCTTGACTGGTAGCGCGGCCTTCCACATCAGGCGCCTAGTAGCGGAGTCATTTGCCGAGCAGATGCCCCAGGAAGAAGACTGGCCATTGCTACGTGATTTGCGGGAAAAACACCGTGATATTTTTCAGGTGATCTATGCCTTGGCTAGTGCGATTGAGTGGCATCGTTTCTGGCTCAAACATCTGGTTCCAACTCTGAAGTCTGCCCAGGATTCCGACGGATTGATTGGGCATGCTTATCGCATTGCTCAATGGAGCAATGAAGATTGTGCGGGAGTGTTGTCATTCTGGATGGATGCGCTTTCACTAGGCTGGCTTGATAGGAATGAAATTGCTGACCGACTCGGAATCCACCTGTCTGAAATCAAATTAGAAAATATGGCACTGGTTGCTCCATTGCTTGAGCGGCTGATCAATATGCCGCTAACTGAGCACAGCGTTCTTGGCCGGGTCATCGCTAGATGCGTAGAGGCAGGTGTAGTGGAAGATGCCCTGCTCTGGCAGTATATCTCAGGTGACATTAACGACGAGGATTTACTTAAATTTAGACTCAATAACAAGTTGCGTTGCCAAAAACATGAATTCGGGGGGCGGGATGAAAAATTTATAAGTAAACGTATGTTGCAGTCCGTTGCTTTGCTGGATTTAGCAATAGAGTCAATCGAGCACTGGAGCAATGTTCGCGCCTTACGCTATGGTAATACTCGCGTAGGCTACAGGAATGGTTTTTTGAACGAGAGTTCATACGAAGATTTGCATAGCCAAAGAGATACAGTTCACTCGAGCAGCATGAACGTTCTACTTGATGCAGTTGAGGCGGCTATTCTGCAGCAAGCAAAAAACAACTCAGGCTGGTGGCAAAAAAACCAAGAGCGTCTTTGTTTTAATCATGAAGGAGCGTTGCTGTATTTCTCGATACTCGCCTGCACTGCCTCGCCTGCGGCGAATATTGAAATAATAGCCCGTATGTTGTGTGATACAAGGATGTTGGAATTTGAATTATCTTACGAACTGGGTTCGCTAATACAGTCGGCATTTAATCTTTTGGCCGTGCCAGTGCAAGATGCAGTGACGACGAGCATTTTAACTATTTGGAACGAAGAAGTTGCCGAGGAATCCAGACTTTGGGTATTGAGAGCGCAAGCGGAGCTGATTTTGCCGATTCCTTGCTACCTGCGCTCCCCCGAAGTGCAAGCGGTAGTGGATTCATATGAGGAAAAAGCAGGAGTACTGGTTCGTCAGCCGAAAATCCGTTCGGCTGGCGGTATGGTAAGCGCACCATTCTCATTTGAAATATTTTTAGGTGCGAGTGATAGCGGGGTATTGAAATTATTAGCGCACTACAACGGATACTCGAATTGGCATATGGCTGACTTTCTTATCGGGGGCGAGCGGGAGGTTGGCTCGCAATTGCGAGAGGCCTCATCTCGGAACCCCTCCCGATTCTTGGGCTTTTTGTCTATTCACTGGTTAGTAATTCCAGAAAGTTTTCGTGATGACATTATGGATGGGGTAGCTACATATCTAGCTTATCGTTATGGAAATTTACGCCCCCACGATGCATGGCAATCGGTCGAAGAGCCTCAGGTCTCCCTCTTGGTATGCCGAATTTTTGATGAGCTAGAGCTTCATTCAGCCGAATGGCAACACAAACGCTCCACGGCCAAAGCACTTGAAGCCTGTGCAAACGTCATACAGGATGCTCGAGAGGCATCGCGGCTCATATCTTTGGCCGAAGACTTTGTGGGACTTCAAGAAGCTGATCCAGTCGAGGGGGACGGTGTAGATTTAATAGATCTCGGAATCAATATGGCAAAGGGAGACGTTTCTGATGCCTTGATGATCTTGGCTAATAATTTTCTACAGAGAGGCATTGAATTTCCTGAATTGCTAGCGCCCATGTTGCGTCGCTTTGCGAGTGACGAACACCCTGCTATCCGTGCCATGATCTTACGTCGCTTACCGTATTTGCAAAGCACTTATTTCGATCTAGGATGGGAGTTGTTCGATCTCGCCGTACAAGATGGAGGTGGACTTTGGCAAGTCGCCGAACCGTGTCTTTATTATTCTTACCACAATCATTTTGAAGTAGTAAGACCTCTGCTAGCGTGTCTTCGCAACAAGGGGAGCGGCAAAGACCTAGAAACATGGGGACGTATTTCGGCTTTAGCTACCATGACCCAGCACATCAATTTTGCGGAATTCCTAGGAGACTTGAACGCTCTGGATAACACAGACGCTTGGCGTGGTGCAGCAACCGTGTGGACAAACCATGGAAATATTCGGCAGAATCGAGAACAGTGTCTTGCCGGTATAAAGTCAGGTTTAAACACAGGCGGCACTCGTGCCCTAAACGTTGCCGAGCAGATGACTCAAATATTCAACGATGAAGCTGATGCGATTTCGGTTCCAATAGAACTAATTGATTGCTGTTTTTCAGTATTTGAGAATGATGAAGATAGCGAAAATAGACATCATCGTCTCTTCGGATTTCATGAATGGCTTAACGCGATTGTACAAAATGATCCAGAACAAGCTTTGTACGCAACCGAACGCTATCTGGCTTATGTCCGTCATGAAAAGCGACATTTATTTGATCATAAAAATAGTCTTACCCAGCTTATGACCCGGCTCTTTGCGGAAGCAGAAGAACGAGAAGAATCTGACTGTGGCGCGATGCTACAGCGCGTTGTGGGAATACAAGACACTCTACTTTCACTTGGAGTCAATGGCGTAGTCGATTGGCTGAAGGCTGCCGAACGACCGTGATCGGTAGCATGCAGTCGACACTGATCTTTACATGCCATGTTGTACAGGACGGAGATGCCTACCTGGGTGGGGGGTCATAGCCCACCAGATGTACTCATTTCGCTCGCCCCTCAACTCCCAATCTAGGCTTGGATTTCTACTCAGCAAAAAATGGCCAGCAAAATAGGACAGATTAATTTTTCATCATGAGCGGCTGCCTTTCACCAGTGGCAGTCCTTGGTCGAACGTCCGCTATTGGCCGAAAGCGGACCTTCGTTGAGCTCAGCATTGACGCGGTGGCTGTCAAAGGTGATTCACTCCAGACAGCGCCACTGAAAGCAGGCAAGAGAAGTGACTTCTACCTCTTTCCTACCAGCTTCCATACGGAATGCCGTACTTTTCCACATATCGCTTAGCCTTCTCACTTACCGGATAGGCATAACGACCACCGTGCTTCCCTTGGTCCGGCCCCAGAGGCTCTATCTCTCCTTGACCGCGAGAAATCTCAACCGGATTTCGACATGAATCTCTAACCCATGTTTTGAGCACGCCGCCCGGAGCGAGCCCCACGTAAAGTGACGCCATAAAGCGAGCAGTTTTCTCCGGTGTTCCCGGACAACGCTGGTGTGTTGACTTCACCATCAATTGCCTGCCCTCTTCCGGAATCTCGATGAAACCTTGATAGGTTTTTTGCTCTGTTATGGATTGCCAGCGGACAAAGATCTGTTTTGGAAGATCAGCGCCCGTCACAGGTCTCCCGGTCCCCGATACTGCCCCCCAACCACGAGCAGACTCTGTGCTGATATCGGGTTCACCGCTAGCAGCAGTGCTCTTGCCAGCGCGAAAGAAAATTCTGTCATTGATGTCTTGGACGGAGCTGTCCTCTACCCAGACCTTCATGTAATTCGGCTGAACGAACACTAACTCCCACCATGGATATTTAGGGTCATTTTCGCCGGTTTCTGGGCCTGTGATTTGGCAGCCGGACAACAATAAAGCGCCCAGCAGCGCAATCCTTGCTTTCATTACAAAAGATCCATTCAGTTAAGTGTCACGACTACCAACTTCCGTACGGAATGCCATATTTGTCGATATACCGCTTTGCCTTTTCACTCACCGGATAAGCGTAACGCCCTTCGTTCTTACCTTGGCTCGGCCCCAGCGGCTCGATTTCAGCCAGCGCTCGAGCGACTTTGACCGGGTGGTGGCAAGAGTCTCTTACCCAAACCTGCACAACACCACCGGGGGCCAACCCTAGATAAACCGACGCCATAAATCTCGCTTCCTGATCAGGCGTCTGCGGGCAACGTTGATTGACGGACGCCACCATCAACTGCCTGGCTTCCTCTGGGATTTCTACCCATGCCTGCCACTTTTTCTGTTCGACAATCGATTGCCAACGGACCCAGATGCGAACAGGTAAATCTGCTCCCACCACTCTCCTTCCACTGCCGCCTACCCCACCTGTCCAACCTCGGGCGGACTCCGTACCATCTTCAGGTTCTCCCCCCGCAGCAGTGCCACCGCCGGTTTTGTAGAAAATCCTGCCGTTATAATGTCTTGAACAGAACTGTTCTCTACCCAGACCTTCATGTAGTCCGGCTCGGTAAACGCCAACTCCCACCACTCGGATTTCGGATCGTTTTTGGCTGATAGTGGAACAGCAACTTGGCATCCCGTGACTAGCAAGATGCAAAGCATCGTAATGAGTTGCTTCATTGGCTGACGGTTTACCAACTCCCGTACGGAATGCCGTACTCGTCGATATACCGCTTGGCCTTTTCACTCACTGGGTAGGCGTAACGACCACCGTGTTTTCCCTGCTCCGGGCCCAACGGTTCGATCTCTCCCTGGGCATGGGCAACTTTTATTGGGCGGTGGCATGAATCTCTGACCCAAGCTTGAAGCACACCGCCAGGGGCTAGGCCCACATACAACGTAGCCATATATCGGGCGGCTCTTTCTGGAGTCTCCGGGCAGCGATGATGTGTTGACCTCACCATCAGTTGCCTCGCTTCTTCTGGAATTGCTATAAAGCCCTTATAGGTTTTTTGCTCTGATATGGACTGCCAACGGACAAAGATCATCCTTGGAAGATCAGCGCCGGTAACCGGAACCCCGGAGCCACCTACAGTTCCCCAACCTCGGGCAGACTCCGTCCCATCTTCTGGTTCGCCTCCGGGGGCGGATTTTGCGCCGACTCTGAAAAACATCATGTTATTGATGTCGAGGACTGAGCTGTCTTCCACCCAGATTTTCATATAACTCGGTTCAACGAATCCTAGTTGCCACCAAGGAGACTTAGGGTCATTTTCTCCACTTTCGGAAACTCCGGTCTGGCAGCCCATCAACAGTAGAACGCAGAGCAAAGCTATCGCTACCTTCATCACCAAAGCTTCCAATCAGGTACGTGGGGGTGTTGTACACGGATCGCGTCTTGCGTCGGGGCGTTGATGTAAACAGCATCAATACCGCTTCCGTCTCTTCTTCCGAGGGGATGATTCCAGTTCGCGGAGGCGTGGATGTACTTGAGCTTAAGCAGAGATTCATCCTCTGGAGTGGTTCTGTAGTTTCCGGCGAGAAATCGATCACACAGGGATTGGAGTTCTGCGGGGACGGAGTATTCGTCATCTTCAGGTATGTCGGAAAACTGAACACCCTTTTCTTTTGCCAGTTGATACATGACTCTCAGGTAGATCCTTGAGAGCTTACCGCTGACGGGACGTTTTAGTTGTAGAGCGGCGAACACGCGCTTCTGCCCCGGCGAAAGTCTGTCTTGATGCTCTTGGGGTATTTCGAAGGAAGCGGGGGTGACAATTTCCAGTAGATGAGCCGGCCATCCTTTAGCAATCCACTCGTTTTTCACACGCGCAGCATCTTGATAAATCGACGTGGTTGAAACGTCGACATACAGCGGTACCGCGAGAGTTTGCATAGGACTGACTAGAACGCACTCCTCGACTTCATCGAGATAGCTGCCGCCTATATCCGAATGGACCCCGGGAAAGGCGAACTCAGGATGTACGGGTTTTACTCGGCTGAGGGCAAAATTGGCGCGGCATTCATCACGGGCTACGAGGTGGACTACATCCGTGAAGTATCGACGACCCAAGTAAAGCCTCACACCAGGAGCGATGGGACTCTTCACGCGACCAAAATTGGTAAAGCCGGCTATGGAGGGCACCGTATCGAATAGCCCGATGAATCCCATTTTGATGCCGCCTCCGAATTGGCTATCAAAGTCGCGGCTGAAATCTCTGGCGTTACTGTTTAGCAGACTTCCTAAAGCACCCTGCTTACCCCGCACGACTTCGTTCGAGAAGTGCCGTGCAGCGGCGGCCCCACGACTGAAACCGAATGTATCAAAAGTCAGAGAGGCTATCTCACAGTTTGGGTTTTCTTGCAGTGCTTCTTCTATAGCCTGTTTTATTTGCGTAAAAGACGCCTGCACACGCCCCACAACACCAGTCTCACCCCGCCCCATTCCGGAGCCCACGACGCTGTCTTTTTTATTGCTGTCGGTGCCGATACCTTCGACATAAATTGGGCTTGATACGTCCTTTAGAAAGCCATCTCCCTCGGCTTTCTGGGTCTTTTTATATAAGGAAAATAATTTCTTCACATTGGTAGGCCCGGCGCCATAACTGCTGTCCGGATCTCTCATATAGGGCTGACAGCTAGCAGGAATATCTTCCGGCGCAATCGGATGCTGCGCCCCACACAGCAATCCAGCCGCCGTGTTGTTCGCATTATTCCCAGTGCCATCAAAGAAAACCCCAATCCTCAACGCGATCCCGATTTTCTCAGGTTCGCGCGCAGGCTCTTTCCCGTGCTTCTCATATTCCGCCCAACGCTGGGCGTGAATATCGACGGGTTTGGCTTCTTCGTAGCGATAATTTTTCGGGGGGTTGGGTACGTAGCCACTCATCCATGTTTCCTGGTTCTGATCCTTGAGAACGGCCCGAAGGGTGACAGCCGAGACTTTTGCGCGCAAGCCGTGGCCGTGTGCCAGCCAAGGTGTGCCCGCGGGGTTCGACGAGGGTTTCCCCTCGTCGGGGTGGGGGTTAGCTGGCGATTTCGACGTTATCCAGCGCTTGGTTGACGGCGATTTCGCCGAGCATTACGACTTGGGCGATGCCGAGCGCGGTTTTGCGGTGGGAGGTGTCGAGCATGGCGGCGAAGTTGAGGAGCATTTCGCTGGCGGAGCCGAGGGTTTCGCTGGCGTTGGCGAGCAGGGATTCGCTGTTGTACTTCGGATTGGCGAGGTACATGCGTTCGGGTTGGTGGGTGCTGGCCATGATTTGGCTGGCGGGTTTGAGGTAGTGGTCGAGGGCGCGTTCGGCGGCGGCGTGGAATCTCTTGGAGTCGGGGGATTCGTAGGGGGATGCGGGGTCGGTTTCTGGAGGGTTGGGTGTTGGTTTGATCATGGTGAAACTCCTGATTGTTCACTAGGAGCTACCGGCATCACTTGCAGATGATGGGTGGCAGCTATGCGCGGGTCTGCAAGACCGGGAAACCAGGCACCCGGCAGACCCGAAGGTCTCCCGCACAAAGCTGCCATTGAGCGGACACGAACGAGTGTCCTTTTGGCTGGCTGTGCGACTGGTTTTTCCGGCGGGCTTGCAGACCCGATCACTGATGAGCAGTGACGGGAATCAAGGTACGGAGGGAGTGCCAGACGCACAAGCCGGCGGATTCTGGCTTAGTCGTAGGCGATGGCGCAAGGAGTTGTAGGGCGTGGCCAGCATTGAGAGACGCCTATTAAACAAACATGTAGATCATCTGTTTAATAGGTCAGTTGAGATGCAGAGAATTCCGAATCAATGGGTCTCAAACGAATTCCACTGGTGAGTATCAAGATCCAGCGCGCAGTAGGGTTCGAAAACGTAAAGCACAAGCGGATTCTCAATATCTATCGCTGCCACCTGGAGTGACTTGAGATAGGACTGAGCCTCTGCGAATGATGTACCGAATAGAGGATCATCCATTGCCTTCGCGCGCGTCAGCTTGGAAATCGTTTGATCTGGATGTTTTGCCATCGCGATTCGAAAAGCCAGGCTAGCGTCGAAGTGTGTTTTACCGAAGACGTGCTGACGAAGCCGACTGATCACGCTTCTTGAAATACCAACGTAGATAGGCACGCCGTTGTCGATCAGCACGTAGCAACCCGAAAAATCTTGCGACAGTTTGAACTGCTTCAGCAACGATTTAACGCCAACACCGGGCACTGAAAAGTCCTTCATCTCTCGCGGAGTTTCAAGAGAGCTTTTCATTCTCGTCATATGGCCGGGCAGAACCGTTTTGGCTAACTCTTCAAATGTGTGCATGCATTCGTGTAACGCCATTGGAGAACTGCTCGGTCGAGAGATGGACGCCAACGCTATCGCGTCAAGTCAGGCCATTACAAGCGATGTAGCACATGTCTATTTAAAGCGACGCCTGAACAATGTGGGGTAATAGATCCCTGTAGCGAAGAACAGAGGAATCGCTACAGGGATCGTTCACATCTAGCTGGCGATTTCGACGTTATCCAGCGCTTGATTGACGGCGAGTTCGCCGAGCATCACGACTTGGGCGATGCCGAGCGCGGTTTTGCGGTGGGAGGTGTCGAGCATGGCGGCGAAGTTGATCAGCATTTCACTGGCGGAGCCGAGGGTTTCGCTGGCGTTGGCGAGCAGGGATTCGTTGTCGTACTTCGGGTTGGCCAGGTACATGCGTTCGGGTTGTTGGAGGCTGGCCATGATTTGGCTGGCGGGTTTGAGGTAGTGGTCGAGGGCGCGTTCGGCGGCTTCGTGGAATCGCTTGGAGTCGAGGGATTCGTAGGGAGATGTGGGGTCGGTTTCGGGTGGGTTGGGTGTTGGTTTGATCATGGTGAAACTCCTAGTTAATAAAGGAGCCTTCACATTCGCTACCAAACGAAGGTGGCGGCCATACGCGGGTTGGTAGACCGGTAACTAGGACCCGGCACACCCGAAGGTGTCCTGCGCATGGCCACCATTGAGCAAAGACCTGACGAGGTCTGCGAACGGTTCGCGATGCGACTAGTTATGGCGGGCTACCAAACCCGATCACTGCTTTTCAGTGACCGACAGACGATAAAACCCGCGACCTAGACGCACAAGCCGGCGGATTCTGGCTTAGTCGTAGGCAACGGCGCAAGGCGTTGTAGGGTTTAGGTGGTTACCTGAGGCTTCGTTTAAACAGTGGTGGTTTTACTGTTTATTTCGGTCAGTGGTTGATGGGGTGACTGGGCTGGCGTCTTCGCGAGCAGGCTCGCTCCCACAGGTTTTGTGTTGGGCTTCTGGGTTCGCGGCGGCCGGGCTAGCGTCATCGCGGGCAAGCCCGGCTCCCACAGGGATTGGGGATGGTTAGGGCCGGTGGCGCGTCATGTTGATCAGGGCAGAACGTCCGCCATTTGGCGCCGGGCGTTCTTCGATGGAGTACGGCACGAAGCCAAGTTTCGGATAGAGCAGCAGGCCAGCGGTGTTTTCGTTAAAGCAGGACAGTTGCACTTCCTTGGCCCGGTATTTTCCGAAACCCAGCGCGGTCATGGTTTCGACGATGTACCGCGCCACACCTTGGCCTCGGGCGTAAGGCGCGACGATGACGTTGCCGATGCAGCAGATGCCATCGTGCTCAGCCCGATAGAAATTGGCGAAGCCAACGAACTCGCCGTTGGCCAGAAAAGCCGTGGAGTCGAAGCGCTGGCTGATTGCGCTGTGCATCTGTTCTTCCGTCAGCGGGAAGTTGGCTTTCGGGAACATGAAGAACAGCTCTTGTTCGCCCTGGGGAAAGCTGCAGAGGGTGTGGACGTCGTCGGCCGTCACAGGCCGGTGGGTGAAATTCATCGCTGCCCTGCCCTCACTTTTTACCCGCCAGATGATGCGCAACCAAGGCGTTGGCATGACCGTGGCCCATGCCGTGTTCTTCCTTGAGCCACGCCACCAGTTCCATGTGTTTCTTGTCGGTGATGCCGGCGAGCAGGCTCAGCCAGTGATCGATGGGCTGGCCGTATTTTTTCTCGATGGAGGGGAAGTACGACGCCGGGCCTTTTACCTTGTTGTCTTCGCTCATGCTGCAAGCGCCCAGTAATCACGACGGAGGGTCGGCGGACGCTCCTTGTCGGCAGGTCATAGAGTGGACGCGAGAGACTGTTCCGGCAAGTGGCCCGGACCGGCCCGGCCAGTTCAGTTCACTCCGACCTTGACCGGAAACTCTGATGACCAGGACTCCTGCCCAGCCTTCAAAATCGGCTGCGCCGGGTAACGGTATTCGCTGAGGGCCTTGACCACCGCTTGGTCCACGTCGTTGTTGCCGGAGCTTTCGACCAAGGTGATGTGCGGCACCAGCGAACCGGGTTTGCCTTTCGCCTCCAGCGTGACGGGTTTACTCGCGGTGCCGGGTTTGATCTGTCTGTTCAACAGCAACTCGGTATCGTGTATCGCTGCTGCGAGGCTGTTGCCGACGCCGTCGTACCATTTTTCGTTGTAGCGCTGTGTCTGCTCGGTGGTCAGCGTCAACACCTGGGCGCGGACCCGCTGCACGCCGGCCCATGCCTCGTCATCGATGCGCTGAGTGGCATTGAGGTAATGCGTCAGCGCCCCGGACAGATCCTGTGGGCCGCCTCGCCCTGCTTCCATCAACCGTGCCAGCGCGAACTCGCTGTAGACGCTCTGACGATGCGCGAGCGCCAATTGATAAAGTCGTCGCGCTTCGACAGCATCGGGCGCCTGACCGCTGCCCTCATCGGCCATGCGCGCCAGTTGCTCATACCCGGCGCCATCCACGACAGCGACAGACTCATACAGGGCCCGGGCCTTGCGCACATCTGGTGATAAGCCGCCACGACCGAACTCATACAACACGCCAAGCGCAATCTTGCACTTGAGGTTGCCGTTGCTGCTGGCTTCGCGAACATAGTCGAGGTGTTCGGTGGAAAGGTCTTTCACACTCGAGAACGCCATGCAGCGGGTGCCGGTGAGGCTTTCTTCCTGTGGATTGGGTGGAGTGCTCTTGCAGCCTGCTACAAGGGTCGCGAGGGCCAGAAAAGCAACCGCCTTACTCATGTAATTCATCCGGAATTCGTCCTTGAATGGCACGCCTGTAAATGATTTTGGCAGGGTGAAGGCTTATTTGTTTCTGCTCTCGTTGAACCTCTGCAGCGGGCTCTTGCCGTCTGTCCTGACGACCGGAATCGCCTGATAGCTCTTCTGGCCCGGTGGCAGGATCGGGTCGCCGGGAAAGCGATAGTCGCTAAAGGCTTGCATGACTCTCTGATCAAGGGCGATATCGCCCGAGCTTTGCCGTATCGAAACCACTGGAGCCAATGCGCCAGGGGTGTACTCCAGCTGCACTTGCACCGGTTTGCTCGCAGACGTCGAATTGACGTTGTTCTCCAGAGATTTCTCTATGACTTCAACGCGTTTTCTGAGGCCGCTCTGAACACTGCTGACAAAAATATTGTTGTAGCGCTGTTGCTGCTCGATCGTCAGAGCCAAGCCTTGGCCGCGCAGGCGTTCGATGCCTTGCCAAGAGGCATCGCCGAGGTATTGCGTGGCGTTGAAGTAATGCGTCAGCGCGCCTTGCAGATCCTGCGGGCCACCTCGTCCTTCCTCCATGTATTTGGCCAGTTTGGCTTCACTGCGCCGCTGTTCGGGCTTGCTCACAGCACGCTGATAATACTGCCGAGCATCGCTGTCGTTGATCGGCCCGCCGATGCCTTCTTCGGCCATGCGGCCAAGTTGGCCGTAGGCGCCGGGGTCTTTATCGGCTACGGATTGATAGAGGGCTTTGGCTTTGGAAATGTCCTGGGGCACACCGCGCCCCTTCTCGTACAGGTCGCCCAGCATGATCGTGCACGGCAGGTTACCGCTCTTACTCAGATCGCGGATATAGCTGACTTCCAGCGAGCTAATGGATTTATCGTCCCAGTAAGCGAAGCAGCGCAGATTGGAGATATCTGCGGTCTGGGTAGAAGAACTGCTGCTTTTGCAGCCAGCAACGAGGGCACTAAGCGTCAGTACAGCAACGACCTTGTTCATGAATGGCATCCGTTGAAATCGTGCAGATTTCATCGGCAGGCAGGCGAAAAACCTGAAGTGTCGGTTACTCGAACACACCACAAAAAACTGTGGGAGCGAGCCTGCTCGCGAAGGGGCCGTGTCAGCCAACATCATCAGACGCTGACACACCGCTTTCGCGAGCAGGCTCGCTCCCACAGGGGTTGTAGTGGATAAGGGTTATTCCGTGCGGCCCGGCAGCATCCGCACGAGGGTGTTATCCCGCACCCAATAATGGTGAAACAACCCCGCCAGCGCGTGCAGCCCGATCAGCCAGTAACCGGTGCTGCCAATCAGTTCATGCCAGTACTTCAGTTGTTTGGCGAAGTCCGGGTCGATGGCCACGGGTGCCGGGACGTGGAAGCCGAAGTACGGGAACGGTTTGTCGGCGGCGGCGAGCATCAGCCAGGCGAGGATCGGCGTGGCGATCATCAGGCCGTACAGCGCCAGGTGTGTCAGGTGCGCGATGCCGGTCTGCCACGCCGGTGGTTTGGGCGTGATCGGCGGGCGTGGGCTGAGGCGGCCGAGCAGGCGGAGCCAGACCAGAGCGAAGATGCTCGCGCCGAACAGGCCGTGGAAGCCCATCAGCAAGCCGCGTGCTTCGCTGCCCTTGGGCAGGTAGCCCTTGATTTCGACGCATGCGTAAACGCCGACAAACAGCGCCAGCATCAGCCAGTGTAGGGTGATTGAGAGTTTTCCATAACGGGTTACGGCGGTGTCGCGGGTCATAAGCTGCGCCTCGTGATAGTCGTGAGTGACGGCCGATTCGTTCGACCGCCTCGCTCCGGTTGTTGGGCGAACCGACGGCGTTACCCTGCCCGCCCAGTCTTAAGAGAGTCTGAAGACAGACCCTCACGTTAACCTTTTTTCACCTTCAGACTTCGTTAAGAAATGCCTCCGATACTCGCCTCAAACCTATTGAGGGAGGCGTTCTGCCCATGCCCGATTTTGACTGGAACATCGCCCTGCCCCTGCGCTTCGGTCAAGCCGAAACACCGCAGATGACACTGACCGGCGCGCTGCCCGACGACACTCTGCGAGCGACGTTTGAAAGCTTTATCCAGCAACGCTTTCGCAAGGCCCACGGCGCCGACATCCGCCATTTCATGCCCGAGCTGTTCGGCATGCACAACGGCGATGGCGAGTTGTGCGCCGTGGCCGGGGTGCGTCGCGCGCATCTGGAATCACTGTTCCTTGAGCGCTATCTGGATGAGCCGATCGAGCCGTTGATCAGCGCGGCGGCAGATCGCCCGGTCGAGCGCAGCGCCATCGTCGAAGTCGGCAACCTCGCCGCCAGCGACACCGGCAGTGCGCGCCTGAGCATCATCGCCATCACCTACCTGCTAGCCATGGGCGGCCTGGAATGGGTGACGTTCACCGGCAATATCGGCCTGGTCAACAGCTTCCATCGCCTGGGTTTGAAGCCAGTGACATTGTGCGCCGCTGACCCGGAACGATTGGGTGACGAGCGTCAACACTGGGGCAGTTATTACGAAAGCAAACCTTGGGTGCACGTCGGCAACATTCGCGCCGGGTTCGTCCATTTGCGCGATATCGGTCTGTTTGCCCGCCTGGGTTTGCCCGGTTCGATTGAAGGAGCCTGTCATGTCGCTTGAACTGCAACGCTTCCAGGAAACCCTGCGCGACCATGCCCGGCGCAATGACCACGCGACGGCCCTGTGGGGCGACACGCTGAAGCTCGATTACGCCACGCTGTACGCCGAGGTGTTGTATCGCCAGGAGCGTTTGCGCGACGAGCAGGCGCAGGTGATTGCGCTGGCGTTGGACAACGGCGTCGACGCGATGCTCTGGGATCTGGCCGTGCTGTTCGAAGGCCTGACCTGCGTGACGCTGCCGCCGTTTTTCAGTGCGGCGCAGCGCGCCCATTGTCTGCAACAGAGCCAGGCCGAACGGGTGATTGCCGAGCCGGAACTGGGTGCCGAACTGCTCGCGGCCGGCTATGAACAACGTGGCGAGTTCTGGTGCCGCGCGTTCAGTGGCCCCAGTCGTATGCCCGCCGGCACCGCGAAACTCACCTTCACCTCCGGCACCACCGGCACGCCGAAAGGTGTGTGCCTGAGCGCCGACAGCCTGCTGCGGGTTGCACGGGAGCTGGATCAGGCCAGCGAAGCCACCGGCCCGCAGCATCATCTGGCGCTGTTGCCGTTGGCGATTCTGCTGGAGAACCTCGGTTGCTATGCCGCGCTGTATGCCGGCGCCATGCTGAGTTTGCCGAGCCAGAAAACCCTCGGCATTCAGGGCGCTAGCGGCGTCGAGATTCCGCGTCTGCTCGGTTATCTGGCCAGCCGTGCGCCGGAGAGTCTGATCCTGGTGCCGCAGTTGCTGCTGTTGCTGGTCAGCGCCGCCGAACAAAAAGCCTTCGACCCGCAAACCCTAAACTTTGCCGCTGTCGGCGGTGCGCGGGTCTCGGAGGATCTGCTGCATCGCGCGCAACGGGTCGGGCTGCCGGTTTATGAAGGTTACGGCTTGTCCGAATGCGCCTCGGTGGTGTGCCTCAATCGCCCCGGCGCGCGCCGCCCCGGCAGCGTCGGCCGGCCGTTGCCGCATGTCGAAGTGCGCCTGGCCGAGGACGGCGAAGTGCTGATCAAGGGCTCGACGCTGCTCGGTTATCTGGGCGACGCGCCCTACGCCGAGGAATGGTGGCCGAGCGGCGATCTGGGCGAGTTCGACCCGGAAGGTTTTCTCTATCTCAAGGGCCGCAAGAAGCACCAGTTCGTCACCAGTTTCGGGCGCAACGTCAACCCGGAATGGGTCGAGTCCGAGCTGACCCAGCGCCGTCACATCGCTCAGGCGTTCGTTTACGGCGAGGCCTTGCCGCATAACCACGCCCTGCTCTGGCCACATCGTCCGGACTGCACCGATGCCGAACTGGCCGCTGCCGTCGCCGAAGCCAACGAGGCTTTGCCCGATTACGCCCAGGTGCATCAGTGGACGCGCTTGCCGCAACCCTTCACCGCCGCCAATGGCTTGCTCACCGCCAATGGCCGTCCGCGCCGCGACGCCATCGTCGCGCAGTACCACAACCAATTGACCGAATCCGCTGTTTCCGAGGAGTCCGCATCATGAGTTTTTTTGACACCCTGCAAGAAGCCACGCAACAGGAACGCCACGAACTGTTCAACCTGCCGATCATCGTCGATGCCCTGCAAGGCAAGGTCAGCCTCGACAGTTATCGGGCGTTTCTGGCGCAGGCGTATTACCACGTGCGCCACACCGTGCCGCTGATGATGGCTTGCGGTGCAAGTCTGCCGACGCGTCTGGAATGGCTGCGCAAAGCGGTGGCCGAGTACATCGAAGACGAATACGGCCACGAGCACTGGGTGCTCAACGACATCGCCGCGTGTGGCGGTGATCGTGACGCGGTGCGCGACGGTCAGCCGTCGTTGTCGATCGAGTTGATGGTCAGCTTCCTTTACGACCTGATCGCCCGGGGCAATCCGGTCGGTCTGTTCGGCATGGTCAACGTGCTCGAAGGCACCAGCATCGCTTTGGCTACCCACGCGGCGGGCAGCATTCGCGAGCGTCTGGCGTTGCCGGAAACGGCGTTCAGTTACCTGAGCTCCCACGGTTCGCTCGATATCGAGCACATGCAAACCTACCGGCGCCTGATGAATCAACTCGAAGATCCTGCCGATCAAGCCGCCGTGATCCATGCCTCGAAAGTCGTCTATCGCCTGTACACCGACATGTTCCGTGGCTTGCCGCGTGACGCGGAGGCTCAACATGCAGCTGCGTGATGCAAGGGTGGTGCTGACCGGTGCCAGTGGCGGCATCGGCCTGGCCATCGCCGAAACCTTGTGCGCCGCCGGTGCCCATGTGCTCGCGGTGGCGCGGCATCAGGAGGCATTGGCGCCGTTGCTCAAGCACTACCCCGACTCGTTGTGCTGGGTCGCGGCCGACCTGACCTTCCTCAGCGACCGGCGCAAAGTGCTGGTCGCCGCCGAAGCCATCGGTGGTATCAACCTGCTGATCAACGCCGCCGGGGTCAATCACTTCGCCATGCTCGAACAGCTCGATGACAGCGACATCAATGCGATGCTGGCGGTGAACATCAGTGCGCCGATATGCCTGACCAAACTGCTGTTGCCGCTGCTCAAGCAGGCCGACAGCGCGATGGTGGTCAACGTCGGCTCGACCTACGGCTCGATCGGCTACCCGGGTTACGCCAGTTACTGCGCGAGCAAATTCGCTTTGCGCGGATTTTCCGAGGCGCTGCGCCGGGAGCTCGCTGACACCCGCGTCAGCGTGCTGTACGTCGCGCCGCGAGCCACGCGCACCTCGATGAACAGCGCCGCCGCACAAGCGTTGAACGACGCACTCAAGGCCAACGTCGACGATCCGCAAACCGTGGCCTCGGCGGTGATCCACGCGATTGCCGGTGATCGTCGCGACCTCTACCTGGGCTGGCCGGAACGCTTCTTCGTCCGCCTGAACAATCTGCTCCCGCATCTGGTCGATCGAGGCCTGCGCAAGCAGTTGCCGCTGATCCGCCGCCTCAGTGAACAACCTGACAACGAGTCGCCAAAGCCATGAAAAAACTATCCGCATGCCTGTTGCTCGCCGCCCTGAGTCAAAGCGTCTGGGCGCTGGAACCGGCCGACCAGCAACGCCTCGAGGGCATCCAGCAGAGTTGGGCGCACATTCAATATGAAGTGGCGGAAAAACAGCGCGCCGCCGCGTTCGAGCAATTGGCCCGCGAGGCCAACACGTTCACCACGCAACGCCCGGCGGTGGCCGAAGCGTGGATCTGGAAAGGCATCGTCACCAGCAGTTGGGCCGGTGCCGAGGGCGGTCTCGGTGCCTTGGGCAAAGCCAAGGACGCCAAGGCCGATCTGGAAAAATCCCTGACCCTCGACCCCAAAGCCCTGCAAGGCTCGGCTTACACCAGCCTCGCCGCACTGTATGACCGCGTGCCCGGCTGGCCCATCGGTTTCGGCGACAGCGACAAGGCCGAGCAACTGCTCAAGCAAGCCTTGCAACTCAACCCCAACGGCATCGACAGCCTGTACTTCTGGGGCGATCACCTCTACCGTCAGAAGCGCTACGCTGAAGCCAAAGCTGCACTGCTCAAAGCTCAGCAAGCCGCGCCGCGCCCGGGCCGGGAAAGTGCCGATGCCGGGCGCCGCAAAGAGATCGCCGCCCTGCTGGTGGACGTGAACAAGAAACTCGACTGACAGGAGTCCGCGTGCGTTTATTACTGGTTGAGGATGACGTCGCGCTGGGTGAAGGCATTCATCAGGCGCTGGGCCGCGAGGGTTACACCGTCGACTGGCTCAAGGACGGCAGCAGCGCGTTGCACGCGCTGCTCAGCGAAACCTTCGATGTCGCCGTGCTGGACCTCGGTCTGCCGCGCATGGACGGCCTGCAAGTGCTGCGCCGCCTGCGCGACAGCGGTTCGAATCTGCCGGTGCTGATTCTGACCGCTCGCGACGCTACTGAAGATCGCATCGCCGGGCTCGACGCCGGGGCCGACGACTACCTGATCAAACCGTTCGACCTGGATGAGCTCAAGGCACGCTTGCGCGCCTTGTTGCGGCGCAGTGCCGGGCGCGCCCAGGCGTTGATCGAGCATGCCGGCATCAGCCTTAACCCCGGCACCCAGCAAGTCAGCTATCAGGGCCAGCCTGTGGCCCTGACGCCCAAGGAATATCAGTTGCTGCACGAACTGCTATCGCCGCCGGGCCGAGTGATGACCCGCGATCAACTGATGCAGCTGCTTTACGGCTGGAACGAAGAAGCCGAAAGCAACACCCTCGAAGTGCACATCCATCACCTGCGCAAGAAGTTTTCCACCGACCTGATCCGCACCATCCGTGGTGTCGGTTATCTGGTGGAGGAGCGTCGATGACCTCGATCCGCCGCCGCACGCTGACCTTGATCATCGGCCTGTTGCTGGCCGGCCTCGCGGTGCTCAGCACCTTCAACCTGCACGACAGCAACCACGAAATCGCCGAAGTCTACGACGCGCAATTGGCGCAGAACGCGCGCCTGCTGCAAGGCGTGATGCGCATGCCCTTGGCCAGCAAACAGCACGCCGAACTGTACCAGGCGTTCAACTCGGCGCTGGGCGAAGCGGCGCCGCGCGGCGAGGGTCATCCGTACGAACGCAAAATCGCTTTTCAGGTGTGGAATCCTGCCGGTGATGTGTTGGTGCACACCGCCAGCGCCCCGTCCTTCAGGGCGCCGCCGACTCAGCCCGGCTTCAGCGATGTGGTGGATCTGAACAATCGGCACTGGCGCGCCTTTCTCCTTGAAGACAAACAGAACGGCCTGCGCATCTGGGTCGGTGAGCGTGACGATGTGCGCGCCGATCTGGTCGACCGCATCGTCCGCCACACCCTGTGGCCGAATGTGGTCGGCAGCTTGCTGCTCGCAGCGATGGTCTGGCTGGCCATCGGCTGGGGCCTCAAGCCCTTGGCGAACATGGCCGAGACCTTGCGCGGCCGCCACAGCGGTTCGCTGGAGCCGTTGCAACTGGCGCCGCTGCCCAGTGAGCTGGAGCCGATGCAGGCGGCGCTCAACCGCATGCTCGCGCAGATCCAGGAAGTGCTTGGCCGCGAGCGGCGCTTTATCGCCGATGCCGCCCACGAAATGCGCACGCCGCTGGCGGTGCTGCGGGTGCATGCGCAGAATCTGCAGGAGGCTGGCACCGAACAGGAGCGCCGCGAATCGCTGGCGTTTCTGATCGCCGGGGTCGACCGCACCAGTCGCTTGGTCAACCAGTTGCTGACCATGGCGCGCCTGGAGCCGAAACCCAATCCACCGCCGCTGCAACCCATCGACCTCAGTGAAACAGTGCGCAATAGCCTGGTGCAACTGACGCCATGGTTGCTAAGCAAACAGCTGGAACTGGCCTTTGAAGACAGCACCCAGCCGTTCAACATCATGGCCAGCGCCGGCACGATCGACATTGCCCTGAACAACCTGATCACCAACGCTGCGAACTTCTCCCCCGAACACGGAGTGATCACCGTACTGCTCAGCCAGTCCGAGGGGTTTTATCACTTGAGCGTCGAAGATCAGGGGCCGGGCATTGATGAAGCGGACCGGGCACGCTTGTTCGAACGCTTCTACAGTCGCGGCAATGCCCAGGGGGCGGGGCTGGGACTGACCATCGTCAACACCATCGCCACACAGTTGGGCGGACGGATCACTTTGGTCAACCGCGCTGAGGGCGGCCTGCGCGCGACGTTGTCGATTCCCGACGGGCAACCGCGCACCGCTGGGCAACGCAGCACCCGCGAGCCGCCGCAGAGTTGAGTCCGCCCTCCCTTGTCGAGGGACAACCTCAAATCGAACGCTGATTCACCCGCGCCATCAGTTGCTCGGCGCTTTCCTTGCGCTCGGAGTAACGATCAACCAGATGCGCCTGTCGATCGCGCAGCAGCACGGTGAACTTCACCAGCTCTTCCATCACATCCACCACACGATCATAGAACGGCGACGATTTCATCCGCCCGACATCGTCGAACTCCATGTAGGCCTTCGGCACCGAGGATTGATTGGGGATGGTGAACATGCGCATCCAGCGGCCCAACACGCGCAACTGGTTGACCACGTTGAACGACTGCGAACCGCCGCAGACTTGCATCACGGCCAGGGTTTTGCCCTGGGTCGGGCGTACCGCGCCGAGTTCCAGCGGGATCCAGTCGATCTGCGCCTTGAACACGGCAGACATGGCGCCATGACGTTCGGGTGAACACCAGACCTGGCCTTCCGACCACAGCACCAGATCACGCAGTTCCTGCACCTTGGGATGGTCGACCGGAGCGTCGTCGGGCAGCGGCAGGCCGGACGGATTGAAGATCCGCGTTTCGGCGCCAAAGTGTTCGAGCAGGCGCGCGGCCTCCTCCACCAGTAAACGGCTGAAGGAACGTTCGCGGGTCGAGCCGTAGAGCAGCAGGATGCGTGGTTTGTGTTCGCCCGCTTGCGACGGTTTGGCGTTATCGAACAGATTGAGATCGAGGTTGGGCAGTTCGGACATAAATCCTCCTTAACGCGTGCCGATGCGGTCGAGCGCGATTTTCAGTTCATCGCGGCTGAGGGTTTCAAAGGGCAGATCGAGGAAGGCCTGGCAGCGCTGGCCGATGCGCGTCAATGTCGCGCGAAAGGCCGCCTCAATCATCGTGTCGTCACCTTTAACATCGGACGGATCTTCCAGCCCCCAGTGGGATTTCAACGCCGGGCCGAAATACACCGGGCAGGCCTCGCCAGCGGCTTTGTCGCACACGGTGATGACGATGTCCGGCGGGTTGCTTTCAAAAGCGTCGTTGCCTTTGCTGTGCAAGCCATCAATGGCGATGCCATGCTTTTGCAGGGTCAACAGGCTGCGCGGCAAGACTTGGCCTTTGGGAAAACTGCCGGCACTCACCGCTTCAAACCCGGCAGGTGCCAAGTGATTGAACATGGCTTCAGAGAGGATGCTACGGCAACTGTTGGCCGTGCACATAAACAGAACTCGCATGGTTTTCTCCTTAGCAGCAGGCGGTTTCACGGACAGGACGGCCATCCATATTTTGCAGACGGGCAGTGTTGTCTTTGAGCCAATCGGCGTTGGCCTTTGACGTCACTTGCAGAATCTCACGCACCCACGCCGGCAGCTCCGGATTGAGCCGGTAATAGACCCACTGGCCCTGACGGCGATCAAGCAGCAAACCATTGCTGCGCAGTTGCGCGAGGTGGCGGCTGATTTTCGGCTGGCTGTCGCCGAGTGCGCACATCAACTCGCAGACGCAGAGTTCACCTTGATCGGTGATGAGCAGCATGGCGCGGACGCGGGTTTCGTCGGCGAGGCTCTTGAAGACTTCGGTGGGGGTGATCATGAAACGGACCCAACACATACGGAAATTCGAATATACGGATATCCATATATAAATCAACCCAACAAATGCCCTCGGCCAAAGAACCCTGCGGGAGCGCCTGTCGTCACCCTCCGCCAGACAGTGCCAACCTGCGAAGGGAGCGTCAGATCTATATCGCCGGCGCGATGATCTCTACTTTGACCTTGTCCGGATCCTCACAGTAGAGGGCGTAGTGCTCCGGGCCGCCGGCGTACGGATAGGCGCTCTCGTAGAGAAGACGAAAACCGGACGTTCGCAGCCAACCCGCCATTTCATCCACTTGCGCCTGCGAACCCGCCTGGAACGCCAGATGATTCAAACCCACCCCCCGGCGATTAAAGCCCTGTTGCAGATCGCTTGCCTGAACGAACACCAGGTAGGTGCCGTTGAAAATAAAGCTGCGCCCGGCATGCCAGTTTTGATGCTGCGCATAACCCAGCATCAAGAGAAGCGGCTGCCAAAAGCGCAGCGAGACTTCCAGCGATGAGACGTTGATTTCAACGTGATGAAGCATGCCGGTTTTAGGTTTACTGCCCAGATCGCTATTGGTCATCGGCGGCATTTCCTAGGGTTGCGCCAAAGGTTTTCAACAGCGAATGACGACTCCACGGGCCGCAGTACTCAGGCACATGCGCGATCAATCTATATCCGCAGCGGATGTACCACCGGGCGACGTTGTCATCCAGCGTTTCGATCAAGGCATCCACGCACGCCCTTTCAACCGCTAACGCCTCAAGCTTGTGCAACGCCTCAGTACCCAGCCCGGTTCCGCGCCATTGCGCGTCGATCCACAGGTAATTGACAAACAGACGCCTGAATTCGGTTCTACCGGTAGCGCCGCCGATCAGTGTTCCCTCCTCCATCAGCGCACAGGCGATGGCTTCAGCTTGCCCGCCGCGCGCCTCAGACAAGGCTCGGCCATGCCGCAAGACGCCGTCACTGATGGCCTTCAAGGTGTCCGCTTTGATGTCGCGAACGCTAAGCCATTCCCTCATTGCTGCTCTCCATTGCCAAAGGCTTTGGCGCAGTTCAAGCAAAAGCGGCGCCAACAGCAGCACAGCCAAAGAGGATTAACGGATGCCGGCCTGCGATCTACCCAGCAACAACCCCTGCTCCGCCTCACACAACCCCACCACATAATCCCAGACCACCCGCAGCCGCACCGACTTGTGCAACTCGCGCCGCGTGCTGATCCAGTAACTACGCTCGATGCTTTCATCCGCCAGCAACGGCACCAGATCGGCATCCGACTCGGCCATGTAGCAAGGCAACACCGCAATCCCCAATCCCGACCGCGCGGCTTCCTGCTGGGCAATAACGCTGGTGCTGTGAAACACCACCCGAGGGCTGCGACAGAAACTGTTGAGGAACATCAGTTCCTGACTGAAGAGCAAATCATCGACATAACCGATCCACGCATGTCGCCCGAGGTCTTCGCGGCTTTGCAGGGGCGGTGCCTTATCGAGATAGCGTTGGCTGGCGTATAACGCGAGTCGATAGTCCGTGAGTTTGCGCGTCACCAGCATGTCTGCCGCCGGGCGCTCCAGATGGATGCTGATTTCCGCCTCACGGTTGAGGATGCTGACAAAGCGCGGCACCGCGACCAGTTCCACTTCCAGTCCCGGATACCGTTCGAACAGGCCGATCATGCGGCTGGCGAGAAACTTGATCCCGAGCCCTTCCGTCACCCCTACGCGGATTTTGCCCAACGGTGCTGTCGACTGGGTGATTTCCTCCTGCGCCAACAACGCAACATTTTCCATCGCCTCGGCATGCTTGAGCAGCGCCTCCCCCGCCGGGGTCATCTCATAGCCTTGCGCGTGCTGAACAAACAATGCAGTGCCGAGGCTTTTTTCGATGGCTTCGATGTGGCGGGCGACGGTGGCGTGCGTGGTGTTCAGACGGCGGGCGGCCGTGAGCAGGCGGCCGCTGCGTTGCAGTTCGAGAAAAAACCGCAGGTCGTTCCAGTCGAACATGCTGTGTCCTTGTCGGCTATCGTCTAGTGAGGCTGTTCAAAAACGCACAGCGGCTGCGCAAAAACTAACATTCTTTTAACGAAAGCTAACAACTAGAGTGTCCGACAATAAAAACAAAAAGCGAGGTCAGGGAATGCAGACTTCCCTCGATGAATACGACTACATCGTGGTCGGCGCCGGCCCTGCCGGGTGCTTGCTGGCCAATCGGCTGTCGGCGGACCCGCAGCAGCGTGTGCTGTTGCTGGAAGCCGGCGGGCGCGACAACTATGCGTGGATTCACATTCCTGTCGGTTACCTGTTCTGCATCGGTAACCCGCGCACCGACTGGTGCTTCAAGACCGAAGAACAACCGGGCCTCAACGGTCGCGCGCTGAGTTATCCGCGCGGCAAAGTGCTCGGCGGCTGTTCTTCCATCAACGGCATGATCTACATGCGTGGTCAGGCCAACGACTATGATGGCTGGGCCGCCGAGGGCAATCCGGGCTGGGCCTGGAACGATGTGCTGCCGCTGTTCAAACAGAGCGAAAACCATTTTGCCGGTGCGGCTGAATTTCACGGCGCCAAGGGTGAATGGCGGGTGGAACAGCAGCGGCTGTCGTGGCCGATTCTGGACGCGTTTCGCAGCGCTACCGAGCAGAGCGGTATTGCCAGCATCGATGATTTCAATCAGGGCGATAACGAGGGTTGCGGCTACTTTCAGGTCAATCAGAAGGCCGGCGTGCGCTGGAATGCGGCGAAGGCCTTTTTGAAACCGCTGCGCAACCGGGCGAATCTGACGGTGCTGACCGGGGTTGAAGTCGATCGGGTTCTGCTGGAAAACGGTCGCGCGTCCAAAGTCAGTGCGCGTCATGAAGGCCAGAGCAAACAGTTCAAGGCGCGCAAGGAGATCATTTTGTGCGCCGGTTCGGTCGGTTCGCCAAGCATTTTGCAACGCTCCGGGATCGGTCCTCGGCCACTGCTGGAACGCCTCGGTATCGGTGTGATTCACGAGTTGCCGGGCGTCGGCGGCAATCTGCAGGATCACCTGCAGTTACGCCTGATCTACCAACTGGAAAATGCGCGCACGCTGAACCAGATCGCTGGCAGCGTGTGGGGCAAGATGGGCATGGGCCTGCGTTACCTTTATGACCGCAGCGGGCCGCTGTCAATGGCGCCAAGTCAGCTGGGCGCGTTTGCGCGTTCAGGGCCGGAGCAGACCTCGGCGAATCTTGAGTACCACGTGCAGCCGCTGTCGCTGGAGCGTTTTGGCGAGCCGTTGCACAGTTTCCCGGCGTTCACCGCGTCGGTTTGCGATCTGCGTCCGCAGAGTCGTGGACGCATTGATATTCGTTCGGCGGATCCACAGGAGGCGCCGTTGATTCAGCCCAACTATCTCAGTCATCCGGAAGATTTGCGCGTGGCAGCGGACGCAATCCGCCTGACCCGACGCATCGTCAGCGCCCCTGCCCTGCAAGCGTTCAAACCGGTCGAGTATCTGCCCGGCGCCAACCTGCAAAGCGAAGAAGAGTTGCAGCAAGCGGCGGCGAAGATCGGCACGACGATTTTCCACCCGGTCGGCACCTGTCGCATGGGCAACGACGCTGAGGCGGTGGTCGACGCACAGCTGCGTGTACACGGCGTGCCCGGCTTGCGCATCGCCGACGCCTCGATCATGCCGCGCATCACCTCGGGCAATACGTGTTCGCCTACGCTGATGATTGCCGAGAAGGCTGCTCAACTCATTCTCAATTCCAAAGCTGTAAACACCGTACCTGTAGGAGTGAGCCTGCTCGCGATGACGGAATAACATTCGACATCTGTGTTGACTGATACACCGCCATCGCGAGCAGGCTCACTCCTACAGGGGATATGCGTTTGATTCATGGACATCGAGCACCAGTGGAACAACAAAAACAATCACTGTGAGGGATACCGATATGTCAGAACACGTTCAGCCGCTGGACGCCGTGCGCAGCGCGGAGACCAGCCCGGATACACGCAAAGTCATCTTCGCGTCCTCACTGGGGACGGTGTTCGAGTGGTATGACTTCTTCCTCTACGGCGCCCTCGCGGCAGTGATCAGCAAGCAGTTTTTCGCCGGAGTCAACGACACCACGGCGTTCATCTTTGCGCTGATGGCCTTCGCCGCAGGCTTTATCGTGCGGCCGTTCGGGGCGCTGGTGTTCGGTCGGTTGGGGGACATGATCGGGCGCAAATACACCTTCCTCGCGACGATCATTTTGATGGGCGTGGCGACGTTCTGCGTCGGTCTGCTGCCGACCTACGCCAGCATCGGCATCGCCGCGCCAATCATTCTGGTGGTGCTGCGCATGCTTCAGGGGCTGGCGCTCGGCGGTGAATACGGCGGCGCTGCGACCTACGTTGCCGAGCACGCGCCGATTGGCAAACGCGGCTTCCACACCAGCTGGATTCAGTCCACCGCCACCCTCGGCCTGCTGCTGTCGCTGCTGGTGGTACTCGGTTGCCGCTACTTCACCGGCGATCAGTTTGAAGTCTGGGGATGGCGCATTCCGTTCCTGCTGTCGATCGTGCTGCTGGGCATTTCCACCTGGATTCGCTTGAGCCTGCACGAGTCGCCGGCGTACCTGAAAATGAAAGAGGAAGGCAAAACCTCAAAAGCGCCGATCCGCGAATCCTTCGGCAAATGGGAAAACCTCAAAGTCGTGCTGATCGCCCTGTTCAGCATCAACGCCGGGCAAGCGGTGACCTTCTACGCGGCGCAGTTCTACGTGCTGTTCTTCCTCACCCAGTTCCTGAAAATGGACCCGGCGGTGGCCAACACCTTGCTGATCATCAGCGTGGTGATCGGCGCGCCGTTCTTCATCATCTTCGGCTGGCTGTCGGACAAGGTCGGGCGCAAACCCGTGCTGATGCTCGGCTTGCTGCTGGCCACGGCGCTGTACTTCCCGATCTTCAAATCGCTGGCGCACTATGCGAATCCGGCGATTGATCAGGCCAGCCGCCAGGCACCGATCACCGTGCTGGCGGATCCGGCGACCTGCACCTTCCAGTTCGATCCGGTCGGCAAAGCCAAATTCGACAGCCCGTGCGACAAGGCCAAAACCTTTCTGGTCAAGCAAGGCCTGCCCTACTCCAGCGCCGCTGCGCCTGCCGGCAGCGCGGTGCAAATCAGCGTCGGTGACGTCAAACTCGACGGCTTCGATGAGGCGGCATTACGCGGCGCAATCACCCTCGCCGGCTACCCGCAACAGGCGGATGCGCAGCAGATCAACAAGCCGATGATCGTTGCGCTGATCGTCGCGCTGATCATCATCTCGGCCATGTGTTACGGGCCTCTTGCGGCGCTGATGGTGGAGCTGTTCCCGACGCGGATTCGCTACACCTCGATGTCGCTGCCGTATCACATTGGTAACGGCTGGTTTGGCGGATTCCTGCCGACGGTGTCGTTCGCGCTGGTGGTGTACACCGGGGACATCTTTTACGGGCTGTGGTATCCAGTGCTGATTACCGGGGTGAGCCTGGTGGTGGGGATGATCTGTTTGCGTGAGACGAAGAATATCGATCTCGACAAGAACTGACACTCAACCAGACAAATATCGGCGAGGGCTTTTACCCTCGCCGATTTTTTTGCTCAGGCATCAGCCTTGATCACCTCGAACTTCACCTGATCCGGATAAAACGCCACGTAGTCGCGGATCGGCGCCACTGACACTTTCGGATTCTCGTAAGTCCACACCGCATTCGCGCCCTCATGCCCCGGCACTTGCAGACTAAAGTAGTTGGCGTCGCCCTTGTACGGGCAGTAACTGGTGTGATCGGTGCGGGCGAAATACTTTTCGTCGATGTCTTCGCGGGGGACGTAATAGACCGGCGGGTAGTTGGCTTCGTTGAGAATCATGACGTGGGAAGAGGCGGCGACCTGGATGCCGTGGAATTTCACCAGCAGACAGCCGGCAAGTTGTTCGAGGGCGATGACTGGACTTGGGCCGGAGGTTTTCATGGGGTTCTCCTGAGTACGGCGAAGAGACCGGTTCAGGTATAGCCCATTGGTACGGGTTGGGTTGGGTTTACAGCTGAACGGCCCTTTAACATCAAAAGCCCCTCACCCTAGCCCTCCCGAAACGTCGGACCGCCCGGAGGGAGAGGGGACTGACCGAGTTGTCTGGCGAAATCCATCGACCTGAAAAATCGAGTCGATTATGGATTCAAAACCAATCGTTCAAGTCGGTGAGTTTCGCCAATATTCCCCATTCAGTCCCCTCTCCCCCTGGGAGAGGGTTAGGGTGAGGGCCGCTTTTCAGGCATCACGCAACGATATCAGTCGCCACCGCCTGCCCCACCACACCCACAGCAAAGTCCACAGAACCCTGCCCCGTCAGGTCAACCATCAAACTGGTCTGATTGGTCTGCGCGAAGTAGGTCAGGATCGCATCGCCCGCATGCCCGGTGAAGCCGCTGACGAAGTTCAGCGACGCCGCCCCCGTGGCGAAACCGGCAATGCCCGACAGGTCGATCTTGTCCAGGCCGCTGGTGAAATCCATGATCCAGTCCGGCGCGGTCATGGTCGAATCGCTGGCGGCACCGAACACGAAGGTGTCTGCGCCTGCACCGCCCCACAAGGTATCGCCACCGCCTCCCCCGTAAATGATGTCGTTACCGGCACCGCCGACCAGTTCGTTGACGGCGGCGTTGCCGATCAGCAGGTCATTGCCCGCACCGCCCACCGCATTCTCCACGGTCACACCGTAAGCAATGGACACGTTGCCCACCAGACCGCCGACATCGGAGAACGAACCTTCGTTGAGGTTGATCTTCTGGTTCTGACTGAAGCCGGAGAAATCCAGCGTGTCGTTACCGCCGCCATCCCACACCGAGAAAACCACTTTGGAGGACGCCGAAGAGGCGCTGTAGAAATCGCGCTCGGCATTGGAGTTGAAGCCGTACGTAGTGTCATCGGCGCGGGTCGCGTAGTTGGCGCCATACAGCTTTTGCACCGCGACGATATCGTCCAGCAATGGCGCCGAAGCGTAGGCGCCGCTGCCGTCCTTGCTGAAGTTCTGGTCGGTGTTGGCTTCGCTCCAGTAACTCATCAGGCTGTAGCCGCGCGTGTCTTCAGCGTACTTGGCGTCGTTGTAGGTCGGGTTGCCGTTACCGGCGTTGTACGCGCCCGGGTGCGACAGACCGAGGGTGTGGCCGATTTCGTGGGTCAGGGTCTGACGCCCGTAGTTGTTGGTGTCCGGAGTCTTGTTGACCTGATATTGATCGTTGATCAGGTACCACGACTGACCGTCATAGCCACCGCCGCTCGGCAGATACGCGAACGCTGCGCCACCGGTGCTGACGTCGTAGTTGCCGAAGGTCATGTGGCCATCGCCGCCCTTGCCTTCACTGAAGGTGACGTTGGCAACATCAGCCCAGGATTGCATCGCGAGCACGGCTTGTGCCTTCTGCTGCGCGCTGAATTCGCTGAAGTTGCCCAGTTTGACGTTGTAGTTCGCCGGTTTCTCGCTGAGGAAGTTGTAACTGAGGTCGATCTTGCCGTCAGCGTTCTTGTCGCCCCACGACAGGCCCTTGCGCAGGATTTCATCGGCGGCCTGGTCGGCGGTGAACGATGGTTTACCATTGACCAGCGCATCGCCGCCACGGTCGTACAGATGGCTGAACGTGTCGACTTCGGTAAAGGCAGTGCTGGTGTTGAAGGAGGTTTGAAGCATGGTTTACGTCCTTGTTTCTGGGTAGTCAGTGTCCGACAGACCACGGCGATCTACTGGCGAGATCGTCCTGTCACTCGCGTTGCAAACGCGCCGAAGCTGACACGGCGCAGACCCCTGGCGCTAATCAATTTCTCGATAGTGCGGTGCTGCGTCCCGGTTTTTACCGTCACTTGCGGCAATCTTTTTATCTGTATATCCATACAGATAAAAGTTGCTCCGAGCGCCAACTCCGGCCATTCTGTGCACCTGTTCAGACCTTGATCGGCGATGGTGGATATGCGGCTGTACCTCTGTGAAAAACCCTCCCAGGCCAAAGACATTGCGGCCGTGCTCGGTGCCAAGCGCCGGGGCGACGGCTGCTGGCTGGGAACGGATGTCACAGTCACCTGGTGCATCGGCCACTTGCTCGAAACCGCCCCGCCGGATGCCTACGACGCCCGTTACAAGCGCTGGGTGCTGGCCGACCTGCCGATCATTCCGGACAAATGGAAAATGACCGTCAAGCCACGCACCGCCAGCCAGTACAAAGCGGTGAAGCGCCTGCTCGGCGAGGCCAGCGAACTGATCATCGCCACCGACGCCGACCGTGAGGGCGAGATGATTGCCCGGGAACTGGTCGAGCATTGCCGTTATCGCGGGCCGATCCGCCGCTTGTGGCTGTCGGCGCTGGACGAAGCCTCGATCCGCAAAGCCTTGGCCGCGCTGAAACCGGGGGCCGAAACCTTCAGCCTGTATCACTCGGCGCTGGGCCGCTCGCGGGCGGACTGGCTGATCGGCATGAACATGAGCCGGCTGTTCACGCTGCTCGGTCGGCAATCGGGTTATCAAGGGGTGTTGCCGGTAGGCCGCGTACAGACGCCGACGTTGCGCCTGGTGGTGGACCGCGACCGCAGCATCGCCGATTTCGTGCCGGTGCCATTCTGGGCGATCGATGTCGATCTGCTGCACAACGGCATTCCGTTTACCGCACAGTGGCGGGCGCCGTCGGATGTCTGTGATGATCAGGAGCGCTGCCTGAACCAGGCGTTGGCCCAGCAAGCGGCGGCTGCGATCGGCAGCGCTGCGAGTGCCCGGGTGGTCAAGCTGAAAACCGAGCGCATGCGCGAAGTGGCGCCCCTGCCCTTCGATCTCGGCACCTTGCAGGAAGTCTGCTCGAAGAAACTCGGCCTCGGCGCGCAGGAAACCCTCGACATCGCCCAGGCGCTCTATGAAACCTACAAGGTCATCACTTACCCGCGCAGTGATTGCGGCTACTTGCCGCTGAGCCAGCACAGTGAGGCGCCGGGGATTCTCGCCGCGTTGCGTCAGGCCGATCCGGGCCTTCAAGCATTGCAAGGCTTTCTCGAACCGCAGCGCAAGTCTCGCGCATGGAACGACGCCAAGGTCAGCGCCCACCACGGCATCATCCCCACCGCAGCGGCGAAAAATCTTGAACACCTGACCGGCAAACACCGCGCGGTCTACACCTTGATTCGCGCACGCTATCTGGCGCAGTTTCTGCCCAATCACGAATACGATCGCACCCAGGCTGATTTCGATTGCGCCGGTGAAGCGTTGCGCGCGGTCGGCAAGCAGATCATCGAGCCGGGCTGGAAACGCGCATTGCCCGAAGCACTGGCGGCGGCAAAGGGCCGCGAGGCACCCGCGCCACAAACCTTGCCGGCCCTGAGCCAGGGTGTCGAATGCGCCATCGCGTCTGTGAGACTCAAGGATCTGTGGACGCAACCACCGAAACCCTACACCGAGGGTGATCTGATCAAGGCGATGAAGAACGTCGCCAAACTGGTCGAGGATCCACTTCTCAAACAGAAACTCAAGGACACCACCGGTATCGGCACCGAGGCCACCCGCGCGTCGATCATTCAGGGGTTGCTGGATCGTGGCTATCTGGTGAAAAACGGCAAGGCCCTCGCCGCCACCCCGGCTGCGTTCAGCCTGATCGACGCCGTGCCACGCGCGATCGCCGACCCCGGCACCACGGCGATCTGGGAACAGGCGCTGGACATGGTGCAAAGCGGCGAAATGAGTCTGGAAGAATTCGTCACCAAACAAGCGGCGTGGATGAGCAAGCAAGTGACGCGCTGCTCCAGCCTCAGCCTGACCATCAGCGGCCCGCCACCGGCCGGTAAAGCGGCGGCCCCCTGGAAGAAGAAGCGCAAATCATCGACCCGCAGCAAAACCACGGGTACAACCAAACGCGCGCCGAAAGCGGCAGGCAAATAAAACCCGCTACTGTTTCTGCAAGGCTCAGCACTTTCAGGAACCCGGCGCATGGCCAATATCGAACTGCACCCCGCTCAGCGCGATGAGCTGGAAATCATCGAAAACCTTATGCAGTTCTACATGTACGACTTCAGCGAATGGCTGCCGCTGAAGCTCGCTTCACATGGCTTCTTCTCCATCCAGCCGAAAACCGACTACTGGCACCACCCGGCCACCCAACCATTTCTGATTCAGGTCGACGGCGAACTGGCCGGCTTCGTGAGCGTCGATAACGAAATCCATATCCCTGGTGCCGAACACAACATCGGCTACTTTTTCCTCGCAAGACGCTTTCGTGGCCAAGGCGTCGCGCAGTTTGTCGTCTCTGCCCTCTTGAGCCGCATCCCCGGTCAATGGCAGATTTTCCATATCGACGCCAACCTGCCGGCGCAGCGCTTCTGGGCCGGGCTGATTCCGCAAATCAGCGGCGGCGAATGCACCCTGCAGCAGCGCGAAGTGGACGGTTATCCGTGCACCTTCTACGCGCTGCGCACGCCTTTTTCCGTGATCTGAACGGATTCTTTCTCATTCCAAAACAGCTTTGTCGGACAATATGTAGTGCTCAAAAATAATCACTACAAAACCGTTGACGGCGTCGTTTTGCTTTTGCATGATGAAGACGTTCCCCGATCGGGAACACTGGCAACATGCTTGAGCAAACTCGTCTGACCGCCGAGTTGTTTTTTCCGGATACACGCTGCCCACAAGGCAGATTGAAGAAGCTGACCTGGCCTGAACGTCCAGTACAAGGACGAGAAGCGCTGGCGAAAATTCTCAAGACGCTTGTGGTCGACACGGTAAATGTCGTCAAGGAGCCTCCCGGTTTTCGCTGCTTCTCCTCGTTGTGACGCTATTGCGTAGCAGTTATTCAACACGACTACATGCAACAGATGCACGACCCCGTACTTTCCACGGGCGAGCGCTGACGTCCTGGTTTCGGTGCCAGGGATCAACTAACCGATGGGCTACCTGTATTAGCGAATCAACTTTGAAAGATCACCAGACTGGTCAAGGGGCAATATCATGAATCTGAACAATCAACCCACTGTCGAAGAACTGGCTCGTATGTTCGCTGCGCAGAAAGACAGCCACGACAGCCATATTCTGTGGATCAGCAAGTCGGGGCAGGTGCATATCGACTGCCTGGCGACCCATGCTGACGAAGACGAATTCGACCGCAACCATCAGAACTTGCTGGCCCGCCTGAAGATGTACCGTCGCGGCCACGGTTATGTTGGCAAGAAGGCTGCGGCCGACAAGGACTTCATCGGCAATGTTCTGCAAACGCTGAAACAGGCGTGGGACTCGATGCAGAACAACAACGGTGTTCGGGTGATTGATCGGTTCTGCTGAGTTAGTCATTAAATAATTGAAAGGCCTGCTTCCTTAACGGAAGCAGGCCTTTTTTTGTTCGCTTGCATTGATTTGGCGTGACTGGAATTGTAGCCCCTCACCCCAGCCCTCTCCCGAGGGAGAGGGTTAGGGTGAGGGGCTTCCCATGTCCAACACCAATTCCACAAACGCCACCGCCGCCGCACTGTGATAATTATTGCGCCGCCGCAACAACGCCGCCCCTCGCTGCGGCGCCTCGCTCTCTACCCGCAACCGGCGCAACGCCCGATCCTCGGTGGCAATTGCCTGCGGCAACATCGTCGCCATCGGCGAATGACGTACCACCTCCAGCAACGTACTCACCGAGTTCACCTCGATCCGCACCTGCGGTGTAATCCCGTGCTGACGGAAATACTCATCAATCGATAACCGCGTAATGAAGTCCGGCGCCAACAAGGCGAAATCCAGTTGGGCGATGTCATCCGGCGTCAGTACTGAGCGGCTGTCATACAGCGGATGCTCACGCCCGACCATGATCCCCAAGCGTTCGGTGAACGCTGGAATGCATTCGATCTCCGGGTTACGCACCGGTGTAAACGCAATCGCAACATCCAGCGAGTCATCCGCCAGCCCCGCCTCGATGTCGTCCATCGACAATTCAAAAACCTGCAGATGGATTCCCGGATACCGCGCCGCGAAATCGCGCACCAACGGCCCGACCAGGTAGGCCATGAACGTCGGTGTCATCGCCAGGCGCAACGTCCCGCGAGACAGATCCTTGACGTCATGCAGCGCGCGTTTACCCGCTTCCAGCTCCACCAGCACCCGCCGCGCGCACTCGATGTAAGCCTCGCCGGCATCGGTGGGTTTGACTGTGCGTGAGGTGCGATCAAACAGATTCACACCGAGAGACTCTTCCAGTTGGCGGATCTGTTGCGACAGGGTCGGCTGCGACACGTGCAGCGCCTCGGCGGCACGGGTGAAGCCGCCGTGATCGGCAACGGCCAGCAGATAACGCAAATGTCGCAGCAGCATGGGGCACACCATCTATAGGCAGAACTTATGCGAAGTATTGTATATCGATCTTGGACGCTATAGATCAATCGGCAGAAGATTGCTCCCACACAGCAAGCCAACCCTGAAAGGAGTGACACCATGCAACAGTCCCACGCCTATAACGACACCAGCCTGGCCCTGACTACCCGCATTCTCGACGCCAAGGCACGCAAAGATCTGTCGTGGCAGGATCTCGCCGACGGCACCGGCCTGAGCCTGGCGTACGTCACCGCCGCCCTGCTCGGCCAGCACCCACTGCCGGAAAATGCCGCCCAAGTGGTCGGCGACAAGCTCGAACTGGCCGCCGACGATGTCGCGGCAATGCAGATCATCCCTCTGCGTGGCAGCCTCAGTGGGGTACCGACCGACCCGACCATCTACCGCTTCCACGAGATGATCCAGATCTACGGCACCACGCTCAAGGCACTGGTTCACGAGCAATTCGGCGACGGCATCATCAGCGCGATCAACTTCAAACTGGACATCAAGAAAGTCGAAGACCCGGAAGGCGGCTCCCGCGCCGTGGTCACCCTCGACGGCAAATTCCTGCCCCTGCGTCCGTTCTGATCCGCACCGGCCCGCACCCTGCGTGCGGGCCAACACACCCCAAATGGCTACCCGTCACCAAACATATCTGGAGGCTGCCCCATGCAAAAAATTCTGTTGATTCTGGCCCTGCTCGGCGGCTTTTCCGTCCAGGCATCTGCCGCTGACGAGGCCGTCGCCTACCGCTACGGCATGCCACTGGATATCGCCCAAGTGCTGAGCATTACCCCGGTAGCCGATGTGTGTGGCGTGGTGCCGGTGGAGATGACGTATCTGGACAGCCACGGCGGCAAACACATTCTTCAATACAGCGAATTCGGCAGCGGTTGCTCGAACTAAGAGGACAAGACCATGAAAAACCTGATTGATGGCTTCCTGAAATTCCAGAACGAAGCGTTCCCGCAACGCACCGAACTGTTCAAACACCTGGCAACCACGCAACAGCCAGGAACGCTGTTCATTACCTGTTCCGACAGCCGTGTAGTGCCCGAATTGCTGACCCAACAAGAACCCGGCGAACTGTTCGTGATCCGTAACGCCGGTAATATCGTGCCGTCCTACAGCCCTCATCCGGGCGGGGTTTCGGCAACGGTGGAATACGCAGTGGCGGTGCTTGGCGTGACAGATATTGTGATTTGCGGCCATTCGGACTGTGGCGCGATGACCGCAATCGCCCAGTGCAAATGCATGGATCATCTGCCCGCCGTCAGCGGTTGGCTGCAGCATGCCGAGTCGGCGAAAGTGGTGAATGAAGCGCGAACGCATGCCAGTGACGCGGCGAAATTGAGTTCGATGGTGCGCGAGAACGTGATTGCGCAACTGGCGAATATTCAGACCCACCCGAGCGTGCGTCTGGCTCAGGAGAAAGGCCTGCTGAATCTGCATGGCTGGGTGTATGACATCGAGACCGGCTCGGTCGATGCGCTGTCCTCGGACCGCCGCACGTTTGTGCCGCTGGCCGAGCAACCGGCGACTTGCGCGATCCACGCACAGGCCACCCACGCGGCCTGAGCAACTGATCGTTCCCACGCTCTGCGTGGAAATGCCTCAGGGGACGCTCTGCGTCCAGTGACGCGGAGCGTCACGGGCTGGGTTCCCACGCTGGAGCGTGGGAACGATCACTGTCCGCCAGATCAGCGTTTTACTGTGAGATCGATCTGGGTCATGCGGCTACGCACAGTGAACACGCCGTCCCCCGAAAGAATCGCACTGCGCGCAAACAAACGCCCGCTCTCCCAGTTCGAAAGACCCAGCTCCGGCTTGTTCAACGCGTACTGCCCATCGACCCAACGGGTAATGCCGTTGCCCACGAACGGCGCATTCACCGCGTTGTAGAAACGTTCTTGTACGGCTGCATCTTCACTGATCAGCGACACAGTGAACTGCGGGCTGTAGCGGTTGAACAGCGCAATCGCCTGATCCAGATCGTCGACAATCATCAGACTGACTTCCGGGGTTTCTTCCCATTCCCATTCGCGGCCCAATGCGGATTCCGCCAAAGGCTCAGCCAGTGCTTCAGTCTGATACCCCTCAGCGCGGTAAACCTCGACCGTCGCGTTCTGCCATTCAATTGGCAGGCAACTTTCACTGCCTTCAACGATGTGCAATTTACAGCCCTGGCCACGCGCGGCGCCGGCCTGTTGCAATGCATCAAGAAACAACGGCACCAGTTCCGCCGCGCGATCACGCTGGATCAGGCAGACGTTCAACGTATTGCAGACTTTACGATCCAGCGAGTTACGTACTACCGCCGCAAAGCGCGCTGCATCGGCAGCACGATCAGCAATCAGCCACGCCCCGCCCGTGCCATGCAGGCTGACAGCGGTGCCGGCCTGCTGGGCAATGCTGCCCAATTGACTGACCGCTCGCCCCGAACCACGCGCCACCGCCAACGACAAACGGCGGTCAGCGAACATCGCCCAGCCGGCCGCATGATTGACGCTTTCCACCAACGACACCGCACCGACCGGTAAACCGGCATTGGCCAGCGCCGGGTTCAAGGCGTGAGTGACGATGGCTTGCGCGGTGCCCAAGGCATCGCTGCCAATGCGCAACACCGCCGTGTTGCCGGTACGCAGGACGCCGGCAGCGTCGGCAAACACATTCGGCCGCCCTTCGAAGACAAAAGCAACGATGCCCAACGGCGAGACGACTTGCTCGACCTTCCAGCCATCGTGTTCGACGCTGCTGATGATTTTTCCCCGGGTTGGCGCGGCATCACGCCAGGCGCGCAGGCCCGCGATCATGTCACGGCGCATGCGCTCATCGGCGAGCAGACGGGTGGTCGAGCGACCGCGCGCCTTGGCCCGCTCGATATCGGCGCGGTTGGCGGTTTCAATGTGCGCCCAGCAATCCGGGGTTTCGAGGCGTTGTGCAAACAAGTCGAAGAACTGGCTGATCGCCTCATCCGAGACCGCCGACAACGCGGTAAACGCAGTAGCAGCACGTTCGATTGCCACCGCCGCGGCTTGTTGATCAGCCACGGGAATCAACAACAACTCGCCACTCACCTGCTCCACCAGAAGGTGGTCACCGGGCTGAAAACGCGCGGCCAGTTCGGGGCTGACCAGCGTGACGCGGTTACCGGCGAAAGGGATCGGCGTGCCAGCGACGAGACGTTCGAGTGCAAGAGACATGAAGCGGATTCACCATGCAAAGGGCGGCCGGAAAATGTATAGGAACACAATCCTGCAAAGCAACCGCTAACCCTGTAGGAGCGAGCCTGCTCGCGAAAGCGGTGGATCTGATGCATCAATGTTGGCTGACCTGACGCCTTCGCGAGCAGGCTCGCTCCCACAGGGTTTTGTAGTGTTTGGCGGATCGGGTCAGAACACTGACCAGCCAATCCGCGAACTAAGCATCTCCAGTGCGGCCATTCCCGCCAGCGAATTGCCGGCGGCATTCAATTCCGGCGACCACACGCACACGGTGAACTGCCCCGGCACTACCGCAACGATCCCGCCACCGACGCCGCTCTTGCCCGGCAGCCCGACGCGGTAGGCAAAGTTGCCCGCCTCGTCATACAGCCCGCTGGTGGCCATGATCGAGTTGACCTGCTGGGTCTGACGCCGCGCCAGAACCTGCTCGCCGCTGTGCTTGCAATAACCGTCGTTGGCCAAAAAACAGAAGGCCCGCGCCAGGTCGATGCAATTCATCCGCAATGCACAGTGACTGAAGTAACTGCGCAACACCGCCTCGACGTCATTGTGGAAATTGCCGAACGACTGCATCAGGTACGCCATCGCCGCGTTGCGCGCGCGGTGCTGGTATTCGGAGTCGGCGACTTTGCCGTCGATCATGATTTGCGGGTTGCCCGACAGGCGCCGCACAAAATCGCGCATCGACAGGGTCGGCGCGGCGAAGCGTGATTGGTTGATATCGCAAATCACCAGCGCGCCAGCGTTGATGAATGGATTGCGCGGCCGACCGCGCTCGAACTCCAGCTGCACCAGCGAGTTGAACGGCTGACCGGATGGTTCGTGACCGAGGCGCTCCCAAATCGCCTCACCGGAATGATCGATGGCCTGTACCAGGCTGAACACCTTGGAAATACTCTGCACCGAGAACGGCGTCTCGGCGTCACCGGCGCAGTACATCTCGCCGTCGTTGCCGTACACGGCGATGCCCAGTTGATTGGCCGGCACGGTGCCGAGGGCAGGAATGTAATCAGCCACTTTGCCCTGCCCGATCAAGGGCCGGACAGCGTCAAGGATCTCGTTCAACAGCGCTTGCATGCCGGGTTCCGAAGTCTCGCCCCATGGGATCGCGGGGACACTGGGGCTAGACGCTGCGCAAGCGCGCTGGATCACACATCACTGTGGGAGCGGGGATGGCGTGTATCGCAATGTATATGGCGTCCACGCAGACACACCGGGCCCGAAAAGCCAACCGCCGACGACACAACCTGGATACACCCCAGCGCTGAAATACCCCGGTCGAAGCACTTCCCCCCTCGCACCGGAGAACTCATATGATCACCCTCAAAACCCTGCACCTGCACCTCGACCGCGCCGGACTCTGGCTCGCGCCGTTGACCCTGCGGCTGTTCATCGCCTGGGAGTTTTTCGAGTCAGGCGTGGAAAAACTCAATGGCCAGAACTGGTTCGATGATATTCAGGACAAATTTCCGTTTCCCTTCGATCACCTGCCGGCGACGCTGAACTGGGAGCTGGCGATGTGGGTGGAGTTGATCGGTGCGCTGGCGATTCTGCTCGGTTTCGGCACACGCATTTTTGCCCTTTCGCTGATCGTGGTAACCATTGTTGCCACCGCCGCCGTGCACTGGCCGGCAGACTGGTCGAGCCTCAGTGAACTGGCGCAGGGTTACGCCATCACCAACAAGGGTTTCGGCAACTTCAAGCTGCCAGCGATCTATCTGGTTGCACTGTTGCCGCTGGTGTTCGCCGGGGCAGGTCGTCTCAGCCTTGATGCGGCGCTGGCCCGTCGCTTCTGGCAGCGCCACCAGCGCTGAGGTTCAGTGCGCCCGGTCGAGTCCCGCCAGCAGCGCGCTGTCGCGGCTATAGATATCGGGCGCATAGCGTACATGGCCATCGCTGCCGACTTGCGCAGTCCAGTAGGTCATCAGGATCGGCACCGGTGCCGACAAGCGGAATTCATGCGTGGTGCCCGTCGCCAACAGTGTTTCAGTGCGGGCCTTTTCTGCCGGACTGAGCAGCAGGTCGCGCAGTTGCATCGGATGCTCGACCCGCACGCAACCGGAGCTGAACGCCCGTGGGCCTTTGTCGAACAGTGCCTTGCTCGGCGTGTCATGCAGGTACACCGAGAACGGATTGGGGAAGCGAATGACCATTTGCCCCAGCGGATTTCGCGGCCCGGCGTCCTGGCGCAGAAGGATGTTGCCGGGGTTGTCCCAATCGACGTCTGCCGCCGCGATCGGTTGACCGTTGGCGTCGAGCACCTGCAAGTTCTGGCGACTGAGGAAAGTCTGATCCTTTCGGATCGCTGGCAGCTTGTCTTCTTTCCAGATGGTCGGCGGCACGGTCCAGGTCGGATTCAAGGTCAGGCGCGTGACGCGGGATTTGAGCAAGGGTGTCTGGCGCTCGGCGCGACCGACCTGGGTGCGGGTCTGCCACACCACCTGACCGCCTTGATAGAGGCTCAATTCGGCAGCGGCAACGTTGACCAGCAAGCCGTCCGGCTCCATGTCCTGGGCCATCCAGCGGAAGCGTTCGAGATTGACCCGCAACTGTTCGCGGCGGATCAGCGGGCTGATATTGAGTTCGGCAATCGTCCCCGGCCCGACCACCCCATCGGCCTGCAACGAATGATTGACCTGAAAACTTTTCACCGCGTCCACCAGCACCCCACTATAGGCGTTGTCCGGCGTGCCGATGGCGTGGGTCAGGTAACCTTCGTTGAACAAGCGCTGAGCCAGTTGCGGCACGCGTTTGTCTTCCATTGAGGGACGCAGCAACGGGCCGTCGCCTACCGACTGCCATTGCGGAAGGGCCTTCTGGCGTTGCGCGGCGTACAGCTGACGCAGGTTTTGATATTGCGCCAGACGCGGGCGCGCCAGATCGAACGCCGCCGCAATGTCATGCATGCCCGGCACGGCAATGGCCAACAATTCCGCCTGACGGTCGCGGGGGTTCGTGTCGGCATGCCACAGCGGTTCGAAGTGCGATTGCAACAGACGGCCGTAATGCAAATCCTGCAAGGCTTGAAGGTAGTAGCGACTGATCTCGATGTCGGCGCACAACTCACCGTCCTGCGGGGGGACGGCGGCGACCGGGTAGCGTTTCGGATTGAGGCCATCGTCGGCCAACAGCAGCAATTGCGTGTGCAAAGCCGGCAATCGTGCAGTTTCGCTCGCCCACACCGGCATCCAGTCCTGCTGCTCATAGAACGCTTGCAGCTGCGTCAGCGCCGGGCCGTTAAGCTGCGTGCCAATCGCCGGGCAAGCCTGGGGCAGGCTGATCAACACCGCCTGCAACGGACTTTGCGGCTCGACGGGCATTTCGGCCGGTGGCGTCGGCAGCGTCTGCAAGGGCGGCAGCGGCTCATCGGCACAAGCGACAAACGGCGCAGCGATCAGGCAAATGCTCAAGTAGCATGCGTACTTTTTGAACAACTGCTTTACTCCAATCCATGGCCGTCCAGATGACGGTCAACCTTACATCAGGTGCGCTGAACAGTCAGGCTCGATCAACGGGCTTGCCGGTAACGACTGGGAGTCAGGAGCCAAAGTGCCAAATAAGTAGCAAGTGAGGACACTTTATAAATGTTGACGTTTTTGCGCCGACTTCTGCTGACCACTGCGACCCTCGTCGCCGTGTCCAGTCCAGCTTTTGCCACCGGCAAGCCATCGCCGATTCTCTACAACAGCCTCGCGCACGCCGCGCCAGAACTCAATCCCCAAGCGCTGAAAGGTGCTCTGAACGCCATGCAATGTGCGGTCAACAACGGTGCGAAACCGTCCCGCCACCTGGCGATCATTGATTACTCGCAACCGTCCACTGAGCGCCGCTTGTGGATTTTCGACCTGAGCAAGCAGAAGTTGGTTCTACGCGATCTGGTCGCCCACGGTTCCAACTCCGGGGAAAACTTCGCCACGCAGTTCTCCAACCGTGAAGGCAGTTATCAATCCAGTCTCGGCTTGTTCCGCACCCAGGAAAGTTACAGCGGCGCCCACGGCTATTCGTTGCGCATGGACGGTCTGGAGCCAGGCTTCAATGACATGGCTCGCGATCGCGCCATCGTCATTCATGCCGCCAGTTACGTGAATCCGCTGTGGAGCAAGAAACAGGGGCGCATCGGCCGCAGCCAGGGCTGCCCGGCGGTTCGGCCACAGATTGCCAAACAGGTGATTGATCGTCTGAAGAATGGCCAGTTCATGTTTTCCTGGTACCCGGATCAGCGCTGGCTGAAATCGTCGCCGTACCTCAACTGCCAGCCGCAGCAGGTGGCGAGCATTCTCAGTACCCACGCAAGCTAAAAAGAACGCCGCAAACCCCTGTAGGAGTGAGCCTGCTCGCGATAGCGGTGTCTTACCCAGCACAGATGCTGACTGATACACCGCTATCGCGAGCAGGCTCACTCCTACAATTGATCTCTGTCAGCCCCACGCTTCATTACAACTTTGTCATTCAGCTGTCGGTTTGCCGTGCGGATCGCTCGGTAGCCTGAAGTTGTCCCGGCGCCAATGCCGATCAACTCCGACCACTGAGTGACTGACCATGAAAACCCTCCTGCTCGCCTTCACCGCCCTCCTCGCCACCGGCAGCGCGTTCGCCGCGAACATGCCCGACACCGCAGTGATTCATGACAAATCCGGCTTCTACGTCAATCTGGATGTCGACAAAGTCCTGTCCAGCACCGATATTTCACAAGCGTGCGGCGTGGTGCCGGCGCAATTGAATTATCTCGACCATCAGGGCCGCGAACATGTGCTGGACTATCAGGTACAAGGCAGCGGCTGCATCAATGACCATTGAGACTGATCGATGAATATTCTGGTTGTCGAAGACGAGCCCAAGGCCGGCAATTACCTGCTCAACGGTTTGCAGGAACTGGGTTACAGCGTCAGCCTCGCCCGCGACGGTGCCGACGGTCTGCACCTGGCGCTGGAACACAGCTTCGACGTGATCGTGCTGGATGTGATGATGCCGAAAATGGATGGCTGGGAAGTCTTGCGCCGGCTGCGCAAGGAAGCCGACACGCCGGTGCTGTTCCTCACCGCCCGCGACGACATCGCCGACCGCGTCAAAGGCCTCGAACTGGGCGCCGACGATTACCTGATCAAGCCGTTCTCCTTTGCCGAACTGGTGGCGCGCCTGCGTACCCTGACCCGGCGCGGGCCGATTCATGAAGATGAACAACTGCAAGTGGCCGACCTGCAGATTGACGTGCTCAAACGCCGCGTGACCCGCGCCGGGGTGCGCATCACCCTGACCAACAAGGAGTTCGCGTTGCTGCAGTTGTTCGCCACGCATACCGGGCAAGTGCTGGCGCGCTCGCTGATCGCGTCGCGGGTGTGGGACATGAATTTCGACAGCGACACTAACGTGGTCGATGTCGCCGTGCGTCGTCTGCGGGCGAAAATCGATGATCCGTTCCAGCTCAAGCTGATCCATAGCGTGCGCGGTATCGGCTACCGCTTCGATACGCAGCCATGAGTGCCCAACGCCCGCATTCGCTGACCCTTCGTCTGGCGCTGGTGTTCGCCCTGCTCGCGTTCGCCTCGCTGGCCGGCCTCGGTGCCGCGCTGTACAACGAACTGGAGCAACAGCTGATCCGCCGTGATGACACTGCGCTGGTCAGCCGCGTCGATCAGTTGCGCACCTTTCTCAATGACAGCAACACCCTGGAGCTGATCAAGAACAAACCGGCGTTGTTCCAGAACATGCTCGGCAATCGCGAAGCACTGCTGACCATCGGCGCGCCAGGGCAACCGCCGCTGCTGGTGGTCAACCCGGGCAACCTGAAGACACCGACGTTGCCGGCGGTGCCGATCGACCATGCGATGACGCTCAACGACGTACAGCACCTGTCAAGCGTCGACGGCGTGCCGTTTTCGGCGGTGGCGGCGCGGATCGATTCCGGCGAACTGGGCAACCTGCAAGTCACCACCGGGCGCCTGATGAGCGAGCGCACGGCAATGCTCGCCAATTACCGTTTGAGCGTTTATGGCCTCGCCTCGCTGGCGGCACTGTTGCTGGCGCTGGTGGGTTGTCTGCTGGTGTATCGCGGTTTGCTGCCGTTGCGGCGACTGGCGAAGCACGCTCATGGCATTGGTGTCGGCAACCTTGGCGAACGCCTTGCCAGCAGCGGTGCGCCGCGAGAATTACAGCCAATGATCGAGGCGTTCAATGCCATGCTCGATCGGCTCGCCAAGGGTTTTGCGCAACTGAGTCAGGTGTCCACCGACATGGCCCACGAATTGCGCACACCGATCAACAACCTGCTCGGCGAAACCCAGGTCGCGCTGCAGCAGAATCGCAGCAGCGAGGCCTATCAACAGTTGCTCGCCTCCAACGTCGAGGAGCTCGAACGCCTGACGCGGATGCTCGACAACATGCTGTTTCTCGCCCGCACCGACCCGGCCAGTGCCTTGAGCCAGCGCCAGGAACTGGACGCGGCGGACGAGATGCAGCGTATTGCCGATTATTTTGAAGGGCTGGCGGCGGATGTCGGAGTGTGTATCGAGGCACGCGGCAGCGGAGTGATCTGGGCCGAGCCGATGCTGCTGCGCCGGGCACTGGCCAATTTGTGCGCGAATGCGATCAAGTATGGCGCGGCGGATTCGACGGTGCAGGTGGAGGCGATTGCCGAACCGGATGGCGCCTACCTGCGGGTACGCAATCAGGGCACAACCATTGCCCCTGAACACTTGGCGCGACTGTTCGAACGCTTCTACCGCGTTGACCAGTCCCGCGAGCGTTCGGCGCAATCGAATGGGCTGGGCCTGTCGATCGTGGCAACCATCATGCAGTTGCATCAGGGCCGATACAGCGCGAGCAGCGCGGATGGCGTTACCTGCTTTGAACTCTACTTCCCCGCCCGCCAATGATCTTGATCGACTGTTCCGCCGTCATCGCTGGCAAGCCAGCTCCCACAGGGTTTTGGTTTGGCCAGAGACCTGGATTGAGCGCCGATCATTGTGGGAGCTGGCTTGCCAGCGATGAGGCCAGCACCTACAACACCTTCGTCGGCAGATAGTTCGCTATCGCGAGCAGGCTCACTCCTACAGTTGAACTGCGCTCGGCTGATGATCAATGCCATGAGCATCAACGCCACCGCTATACCAAAAGTGATGTGCAATCCGCTGGCAATCGCCGTTGCCGGCGCTTGGGTCGGATCGCCCGCCGCCAGCGCGAACACCGCGCCCATCACCGCGGCACCGGTAATCAACCCGAGGTTGCGCGCCAGCCCGAGCATCGCCGAAACCACCCCACGCTGATCCTGACTGACACCGGCCATCAATCCGGTGTTGTTGGCCGCCTGGAACAGCGCGTAGCTGACAGCAACCACCATGATCGGCAGCACGTACCCAGGCAGGCCCATGCTCATGGGCAGCAGCGCCAGCAAGCTGCAACCGCCGGCCATGCCGAGTAATGCGCCCGGCACAATCCGGTGCGCACCGAAGCGATCCACCAGACGTCCCGCCGGCACTCCACTCAACGCAGACACCAACGGCCCGACCGACAACGCCACGCCGACCATCGTGCTGCTGAGGCCCAACCCCCGGTGCAGGTAAAACGGCCCGACCACCAGCGTGGTCATCATCACCGTCGTCACCAGTAAGGTCAGCGCCAGACTGCTGCTCAGTCGCGCGTCGCTGAACAGCGACAAACGAATCAGCGGCGACTTGGCCTTCAACTCGACGACGATGAACAATCCCGCGCCGCACAAGCTGGCCAGCAGCAGCGGTAACAGTAAACCTTCAAGCGTCATCGCCAGCGCATAAGCCGCCAGCGTCAAGACCAACACTGCGCTGCCAGAGTAATCGAACGCAGCACGCGGGCCTGTTGCCCGGTCCGCCGGCAGAAAACGGTACACCAACCAGATATTCAGCAAGCCCAACGGTACGTTGAGCAAAAATATCGCCTGCCAGCCCACATGCGTCATCAACAGCCCGCCCAGCGACGGCCCGAGACTGGTGCCCGTCGCCGACATCGTTGCCAGCAACCCCATCGCACTGCCCGCCCGCGATTCGGGCACGGCTTCTGACACCAGCGCCACGGTCAAGGCGAACATGATCGCCGCGCCAACGCCTTGCACCGCTCGTGCGCCAATCAGCCAACCCAGTCCCGGTGCCAGCGCGCAAGCCAACGAAGCGCTGGTGAAAATGCCGATCCCGATCAGCAGCAATCGCCGTCGCCCCACACCATCACCCAGACGCCCGACGCTGACAATCAATGTGGTGACCGCCAGCAAATACGCCAGAACGATCCACTGCACCTGTTGAAACGTCGCCGCAAACGCCGATGCGAGAATCGGCAGCCCGGCGTTGGCGATGCTGGTGTCCAGGGACGGCATCAACATCGACAGGGCCAGACTGGTCAGCGCCCAGCGGGCGGGAGTGCTAAGGGATTCTTGGGGCATGGCGGGCTCACAATGCAAAGGTGACCCGGCATAGCCTGAGCCTCGACAACACACGGCGCAAGACGCATGCTTTGCACTTAATACCTGCATGGAACGCCATGTCATGACGGCACCGGATCTGAACCTGTTGATCACCCTCGACGTCTTGCTACGCGAAGGCAGCGTCGCCCGCGCCGCCAAATGTCTGCGGCTGAGCCCGTCGGCGATGAGTCGCGCCCTCGCCCGTCTGCGCGAAACCACTGGCGATCCGTTGCTGGTGCGGGCGGGTCGAGGTCTGGTGCCGACGCCGCGCGCATTGGAGTTGCGCGAGCGAGTCAGTCATCTGGTGCAGGACGCCGAGGCGGTTTTGCGTCCGGCCGAGGTGCTCGATCCTGGCCGCTTGCAACGCACCTTCACCCTGCGCAACACCGACGGTTTTGTCGAAACCTTTGCCGCCGCCCTGCTTGCGCGCATCGCTCAAGAGGCGCCCGGCGTACGTCTGCGCTTTGTGCAAAAAGCCGACAAGGACAGTACGCCGTTGCGCGAAGGCCGCGTCGATCTGGAAACCGGCGTGGTCGACGACACGACCGATCCGACCCTGCACAGCCGCATCCTGTTTCGGGATCAGTGGATCGGTGTGGTGCGCGAGGGGCACTCCTTGAGTTCGGGGAAGGTCACCAGCAAGCGCTTTGCCGGCGGCGAGCACATTCTCATTTCACGACGCGGACGCAGCAGCGGCCCGGTCGACGAAGCCTTACTCGCGCTCGGCCTGACGCGGGATATCGTCACCTCATTCGGCGGATTCTCGGCGGCGCTGACGCTGGTGCGCGAATCCGACTTGATCGCCACGGTCCCGCAGCGCCACACCAGCAAACTGCGCACGGGCCTGCACAGTTTCGCCCTGCCCTTCGCGATGCCGGACATCAGCGTGTCGATGCTCTGGCATCCGCGCATGGATGCCGACCCGGCGCATCGCTGGTTGCGCGATTGCGTGCGGGAAGTCTGCGCCTAGCGCGCATCCCCGCCAGCCGGTTTATAGAAGAGGAATTTCCCGGTTTCGGCAGTCTTGCGGTACTCCTTGGCCCAGCTCGGATGCACGTTGCGATCGTGGAAATACAGCGCGCCGTTGGTGCGATCCTTGAGTTGGCGATTCAGTGCTTTGCGGGCGATATCCTTGGCCAGCGTGTATTCGGCATCTTCCTTGACCTGATCCGGTTTGCCGTCGCACCACCAGGAAAACTGGCAGCTTTTGGTTTCCGAACCTTGTTTGACGACAGCACACACGGAGTCGGGAAAGCCCTCGTGACCGAGGCGATTCATCACCACACTGGCCACGGCTTCCATTTCCGGGGTGTCTTTGCCTTTGGCTTCCCAATAGATACTGCGCGCCAGACAGGTAATCGGATCGTCCAGTGGTGCAGCGCCGGCCGGGTCGACCGCTTGCACTTCGGTCGGGGTGATCGCTTCGGCTTTCGGCGCCGGCGCGGCGCTGACTTTGTCCGCCGCTTTCTCTTCCAGCACTTGAGCTTTCTCTTCGGCCTTCGCTTTGATCGGGGCCTGATCGGTGGCCCATGCGGAGCCTGCCAACAAGGTCAATACGAGACAACCTGCCAAGCCTTTCAATCCCATGTCTGTTCTTCCGGCAGCGCCCGAGTCGGGCAAGATGTTACGTCGGGGAGACGCCCGGTTCCCGGGGTCTTCGGTGAGTGTAGACGGCAAATCCATCGGCAAAGTTGCGCAGAAAACCGGCCGAATGAAGAAAAAAGACATTGCACTCACCGGGGTCGTTTCGCGCATCATGGGCGCATTCAGCTCAAGGGAGATTTCCATGCGCTTCATGCCACCCGTTTTGCGTCTTGCCGCGTTGTCCGCCAGCGTTGTGTTTGCTATCCCGGCGCTGGCCAGCGATGAGTCGCAATTGATCGAATCGATCAACAGCTACCGCAGCCAACCGCAGCGGTGCGGTTCGCAGGCGTCGAATGAACTGCCACCGTTGTCGGCTGATCCACGGCTGCGGCTGCGGGCCAGCGGTGCTGTCGACCTGCAACAAGCCATGGCCAGCGCCAGTTATCCGATGGTCAACGTGCAAGCGATCACCCTTAACGGCCCGCGTGATGCGGCGTCGGCGATGAAAGCGATTCAGGAAAGTTTCTGTCAGGTGGTGCTCGATCCGCAGTTTGTCGATGTCGGCGTCAGCCGCGACGACCGTGACTGGCGCATTGTGCTGGCGCGGCCGCTGCTGTCGGCCAAATTGGGCGATGCGCAAAGTGAAGGGCAGAAGTTGCTGAGTGAACTCAACGTTGCTCGCAGTCAGGCGCGTCAGTGTGGCGGCCAGGCGTTTGCGGCCGCTGCACCGCTGGCCTGGAACGCGACGCTGGGCACGATCTCCCAGGATCACAGCCGCGACATGGCCAACAACAATTACCTCGACCACAAGGACCGCGACGGGCGTACCCCGGGCGATCGCGCGGAACTGGCCGGTTACAGCGGCCAGCTGGTCGGCGAAAACATCGCCGCCGGGCAAGACACCGTACACAAAGTCGTCGAAGGCTGGCTCGCCAGCCCTGGCCACTGTGCCAACCTGATGAACCCGCAATACCAGGAACTCGGCGCCGCCTACGCGACCGACCCGAAAAGCAGCGCCGGCATTTACTGGACCGCGATGTTCGGCGCCCAATAAGCCCAATCTCAAACACACCGCAAAGCACTGTGGGAGCTAGCCTGCTAGCGATGAGGCCAGTCCAGTCAACATCTCCATTGACTGAACCACCGCCATCGCTGGCAAGCCAGCTCCCACAATGTCTGGTGGCGTTCTCATATTCGCTGACCAACACCAACGCCCTGTAGGAGTGAGCCTGCTCGCGATAGCGGTGTTTCAGACACATCAGTATCGGCAGATACGAAGCCATCGCGAGCAGGCTCACTCCTACAATGATCGGTGTAACCCTCATTATCCCGGCCTAATCCAAAACCCTGTGGGAGCTGGCTTGCCAGCTCCCACAATGTCTGGCGGCGTTCTCATATTCGCTGACCAACACCAACGCCCTGTAGGAGTGAGCCTGCTCGCGATAGCGGTGTTTCAGACACATCAGTATCGGCAGACACGAAGCCATCGCGAGCAGGCTCACTCCTACAATGATCGGTGTAACCCTCATTATCCCTGCCTAATCCAAAACCCTGTGGGAGCTGGCTTGCCAGCGATGGGGCCAGCAGTCGCTCGGAAGATTGAGGCAATAAAAAACCGCAGCCAGGCTGCGGTTTTTCAGGCTCAGTGGGTCCTCATGCCCGCTGCATACATCGCCAGTTTCAGCAGACTGGCGACCACGGCCAGCGACACCACACTGCCCAGCCAGATCAACAACAGCCAGCCCAGACGCTTGTACCAGCGACTGCTTTTCACTTCGCGCGAATCAATGGTAGCCATCGCCAATCCTCACTTTGCCGCGGAATACGTAGTAGCTCCAGAAGGTGTACATCAGGATCACCGGCAGGATGAACAGTGCACCGATCAGCGCGAACAACTGGCTCGACGGCGGTGATGCGGCGGCCCAGATGCTCACCGACGGCGGGATGATGTTCGGCCAGATGCTCAGCGCCAGGCCGATGTAACCGAGCAACATCAGCACCAGCGTGAACACGAATGGCCAGTGCGTATGCCGCTGACGCAACGTGCGCAGCAGCCCGAACAGCGCCAGCAACGCCAACACCACCAACCCGGCAAACACTTGCAGATGCCCGTGCGTCGACCAACGCGCCGCCAGCTCCGGATGCATTTGCAGGGTCCACACGCCAATCACCAGCACCATCGCCATCAACAGCAAGGCCAGCGGCCGGGTGAACAGACGCATCCGCGACTCCAGCATGCCCTCGGTCTTGACCAGCAGCCAGGTGCTGCCGAGCAACGCATACGCAATCACCAGACCCACGCCACACACCAGCGGAAACGGCGCCAGCCAGTCCAGGCCGCCACCGGAAAACTGTCGATCGATCACCGGAATTCCGGACACGTATGCGCCAATCACCACGCCTTGGGAGAACGTCGCCAGCAGCGAACCACCAATAAACGCCTTGTCCCACCAGTGACGTTTTTTCGGCGAAGACTTGAAGCGAAACTCGAACGCCACGCCACGGAAAATCAGCCCGCAAAGCATCAGGATCAGCGGCAGATACAACGCTTCGAGAATCACCCCGTACGCCAGCGGAAACGCGCCGTACAACGCCGCGCCACCCAACACCAGCCAGGTCTCGTTACCGTCCCAGACCGGCGCCACGGTGTTCATCATCACATCGCGTTCCTGCTCATCCGGGATCAGCGGAAACAGGATTCCCAGCCCCAGATCGAAGCCGTCCATGATCACGTACATCATCACCCCGAAGGCGATGATGACGCCCCAGATCAACGAGAGATCAATACCTTGAATAGCCATGACTCAATGCTCCTTCATAGGGGCGGTAGCCGCCGAAATCGGCCGACGCGGCGTCTGCAATTCATCGCCAGCAGGCGGATGCTCGTGGTGCGGCTGCGGGCCTTTTTTCACCAGATTCAGCATGTAGCCGATGCCCACGCTGAACACGGTGAAATAGATCACCACGAACAGTGCCAATGACGTGCTCATCTGCGCCACCGAGTGATGCGACGCGGCGTCGTGGGTGCGCAGCAAGCCATACACCACCCACGGCTGACGCCCGACTTCCGTGGTGATCCAACCGGCCAGCAGCGCAATCAAGCCGCTCGGCCCCATCAACAACACCAGTCGCTGAAAGCCGCGATGCCGGTAAAGCTTGCCGCCACGGCGCAACGCCAGACCGAGCAAACCGACGAGGATCATCAACATCCCCAGCCCGGCCATGACGCGAAAGCTCCAGAAAATCACGGTCGAATTCGGCCGATCTTCCTTCGGGAAGCTCTTCAGCGCCGGGATCTGCTTGTCGAGGCTGTGAGTGAGGATCAGGCTGCCGAGATAGGGGATTTCCAGCGCATACTTGGTCTTCTCCGCCTGCATATCAGGGATACCGAACAGCACCAGTGGCGTCGGGCCGTTGTCGGCGTTGTCCCAGTGACCTTCGATGGCGGCGATTTTTGCCGGTTGATGCTCCAGCGTGTTCAAACCGTGGGCGTCACCGACCACTGCCTGAATCGGCGCAACGATCAGCGCCATCCACAACGCCATGGAAAACATCTTGCGCACCGGCGCGGTGTTATTGCCGCGCAGCAAATGCCAGGCAGCCGACGCACCAACGAAGAACGACGTCGCCACAAAAGCGGCAATCGCCATGTGCGCCAGACGGAACGGGAATGACGGGTTGAACACGATCGCCAGCCAGTCCAGCGGCATCACCCGCCCGTCAACGATTTCGAAGCCCTGCGGCGTCTGCATCCAGCTATTGGACGCAAGAATCCAGAACGTCGAAATCAACGTGCCGATGGCCACCATCACCGTGGCGAAAAAGTGCAAACCCCGGCCGACGCGGTTCCAGCCGAACAGCATCACCCCGAGGAACCCGGCCTCAAGGAAGAACGCCGTCAGCACTTCATAGGTCAGCAACGGCCCGGTGATGCTCCCGGCAAAGTCCGAGAAACCGCTCCAGTTGGTGCCGAACTGGTACGCCATGACCAGGCCCGATACCACGCCCATGCCGAAGTTGACGGCGAAAATCTTCGACCAGAAATGGTAAAGATCGCGGTACGTGTCGTTACGGGTTTTCAGCCACAGACCTTCGAGTACCGCGAGGAAACTCGCCAGGCCAATGGTGATCGCCGGGAAAATAATGTGGAACGAAACCGTGAACGCGAATTGAATTCGCGCCAGGTCCAGTGCCTCCAGAGTGAACATGATGATGTCCTCATCCAGGCTGAAAAGCGGCAGCACGAACCCGGGCCACCGCCAGGCGCGAACGCCTGCAGCCAGTCAAATTGCCAGTGTTTTTATGAGTCGCGGGTTACGCCACCGACGACGGGATCAGGTTGCTGACCTTCGCGGCTTCGAGGCGGATCGCCACGAACTTGGAGGTCGGCGTATACGTCCGGTCGCCGTAGCTTTCCAGCGGCACAAGAGGATTCGTCTCCGGGTAATACGCCGCCGCTTGCCCTGCGGGAATGTCGTAGGCGATCAAGGTAAAACCGCTGACCCGACGCTCACGTTCGTCATCCCACAGCGCCACCAGATCAACCTTCTGCCCCGGCTCGAAACCCAGGCGCTGGATGTCCTGCTCGTTGGCAAAGATCACGTCGCGCATGCCGTAAACCCCGCGATAACGGTCATCGAGGCCGTACAGCGTGGTGTTGTACTGATCGTGGGAGCGCATGGTTTGCAGAATCAGATGCGGCTTGACCGGCAGGTTGCGCACGCCCTCGCTGATCAAGTGCTCGGGCAGCACGCACGGGGTGAACTGCGCCTTGCCACTCTCGGTGTTCCAGACCCGATCCGAAGCGTCGTTGCCGAGGTGAAAGCCACCCGGGATCAACAGTTTTTCATTGAAGTTCTCGAAGCCCGGAATCACGTCGGCAATCAGGTTGCGGATGCGTCCGTAGTCGCCCACCACCCATTCCCAATCGATCGGATGCTTACCCAAAGTTGCAGCAGCAATTCCGGCAATGATCGCCGGCTCGGATTTCAACTGCGCCGACTTCGGCTTCAACTGGCCGAACGACAAATGCACCATGCTGAACGTGTCTTCGACGGTCACGCCTTGCGGGCCTTCAGCCTGGATATCGATGTCAGTGCGCCCGAGGCACGGCAGGATCAGCGCATCGCGACCGGTGACCAAATGGCTGCGGTTGAGCTTGGTCGCGATGTGCACGGTCAGGTCGAGTTTGCGCATCGCCGCGTGGGTGCGCGGCGTGTCCGGCGTGGCTTGGGCGAAGTTGCCGCCCAGACCGATGAACACCTTGGCTTCGCCACGCTCCATGGCGCCGATCGCCATCACCGTGTTGTGCCCGTGCATGCGCGGCACGTCGAAGTTGAAGCGTTTTTCCAGCGCGTCCATCAAGTCTTTCGGCGCCAGTTCGTTTATACCCATCGTGCGATCGCCCTGCACGTTGCTGTGGCCGCGAACCGGCGACAGACCTGCGCCCGGACGGCCGACGTTGCCGCGCAGCAGTTGCAGGTTGATGACTTCCTGCAAGGTCGCCACCGAATGCACGTGTTGGGTCAGGCCCATGGCCCAGCACATGATCACGCTCTTGGCGCGGCCATACATGCGCGCGGCCAGTTCGATGTCATGCAGCGGCACGCCGGACTGTTCGACGATGTGCTCCCAGTTGGTTGCATCGACTTCAGCCAGATAGCTGTCGAGGCCTGAGGTGTGCTCGGCGATGAAGGCGTGATCGAACACCGCTTCGCCGCCAGTCGCTTGCGCTTCGCGCTCCCACTGCAGGAGGAATTTGACCATGCCGCGAATCATCGCCATGTCGCCACCAAGGGCCGGGCGGAAGTACGCGGTGTTGGTCGCTTCCCAGCCGTTGCTGAGCATTTCCAGCGGGTTCTGCGGGTTCTGGAAACGCTCCAGGCCACGTTCCTTCAACGGGTTGATGCAGACCACTTGCGCGCCACGTTTCACCGCCTCACGCAACGGTTCGAGCATGCGCGGGTGGTTGGTGCCGGGGTTCTGGCCGATGACGAAAATCGCATCGGCGTGGTGCAGGTCCTCGTAGACCACGGTGCCTTTGCCGACGCCAAGGGTCTCGTTCATGCTCACTGCACTGGCTTCGTGGCACATGTTCGAGCAGTCGGGGAAGTTGTTGGTGCCGAACGCCCGCACGAACAACTGATAGAGAAACGCCGCTTCGTTGCTCGCACGTCCGGAGGTGTAGAACTCGGCCTCATGCGGCGAATCAAGGTTTTTCAGGTGATCCGCGATCAGCGCAAAAGCGTCTGACCAGCTGATTTCCACATAGCGGTCGACCCGCGCGTCGTAGCGCATCGGGTGGGTCAGACGGCCCTGATATTCCAGCCAGTAGTCGCTCTGCTCGGCCAGGCTCGACACCGTGTACTTGTTGAAGAACGCCGGGTCGACCAAACGCCCGGTCGCTTCCCAGTTCACCGCTTTCGCGCCGTTCTCGCAGAACTTCAACATGCTCGCGCCCGGCGCTTCACCCCAGGCACAACCCGGGCAGTCGAAGCCGCCGTTCTGGTTGGTCTTGAGCATGGCGCGGATGTTTTTCAGGGCGTTTTCACTGCCCAGCCAGCTCTTGGTCAGGCTGATGACAGCGCCCCAACCGGCAGCGGCGCCTTTGTAGGGTTTGTAACGGTCGACTTGTGACATGGGACTCTCCATGACGATGCACACAGGCATGAACCTGATTCGGTTAAACAGCGACGGCCGACTTTCAAGGTTGAAAAGTGGTCGTTGGTTTTGCCGGGGCAAGGATATGAACCGTTACAAAACGTTGTCTAATCGCTATTAATGACCGCCTTATCGAAAGCATCTATCACCACTAAAAACTCTTTATTTACGGGGCCTTGCGGAACTAACGGAGCAACTTTCGGCGAAAAATAATTCATCATCGACGGCATCAATCAATTGTTCATCAACAGTGATTGGACGGCACTTAACGTTAGCCATAACCTGCGCTAACCAAACTCCTTCAACCGGGGTTTTCATTCCTGTGAGGCTGTCATGTCAGAGCGTGTCTTGATCGATGGTTACAACCGCCGCGTCGACTATCTGCGCATGTCGGTGACCGACCGCTGCGATTTCCGCTGCGTCTATTGCATGGCGGAAGACATGCAGTTTCTGCCACGCCAGCAAGTGCTGACGCTGGAGGAGATCTATCAACTGGCGCAGAGCTTCGTCGCCCTCGGCACGCGCAAGATTCGTCTCACCGGCGGCGAACCGCTGATCCGTCCGGGCGTGGTCAAGTTGTGCGAGCAGATCGCCGCCCTGCCCGGCCTGCGTGAACTGTGCATGACCACCAACGGCTCGCAACTGGGCAAACTCGCCGCGCCGCTGTTCGATGCCGGGGTCAAACGCCTGAACATCAGCCTCGACAGCCTCGATCCGCAGCGCTTCAAGCAGATGACTCGCACCGGCGATCTGGCGCAGGTGATCAACGGCATCGATGCCGCGCGCAAGGCCGGTTTTACCCGCACTAAACTCAATGTCGTAGTGATGCAGGGCCGTAACGATGAGGAGATCAACGATCTGGTCAGTTTCGCAATCGACCGTCGGCTCGACGTCTCTTTCATCGAAGAGATGCCGCTGGGGATCATCAGCGAACACAGCCGCGCCGAGTCGTTTTTCTCCAGCGCGCAGGTGCGGGAAAAGATTGCCGAGCGCTATACCCTGATTGACTCTGCCGAGTCGACGCAAGGCCCGTCACGCTACTGGCGGCTGGCCGAGGCGCCGGAGATTCGTCTGGGCTTTATCTCGCCGCACAGCCACAACTTTTGCGGCACCTGCAACCGCGTGCGCCTCACCGTCGAAGGCCGCCTGCTACTGTGTCTGGGTAACGAGCATTCGGTCGATCTCAAAGCGGTACTGCGTGCGCACCCGGGGCAACCGCAACGGCTGGAGAAAGCCATCATCGAGGCGATGAAACTCAAGCCGTATCGACACAATTTCGAAGTGAACGACGACGTTCAGGTCGTGCGTTTCATGAACATGACCGGCGGCTGATCCCGCCAGTTTCATCGGTTATCGGAACCGCACAGCATGATCATCAGACCCAAGGTCAATCAATTCGCCATTCTCTTCACCCTCAAGGGTTCGATCGCCAAGCGCATCGCCCTGCGCACGTTGATGGTTACCCTGCTCGCTTCGGCCATTGTGCTGGTGGAAATCCTTCATCCGAGCAACTTCACCAAGGTCAATGCCACGCCGTTTACCTTGCTCGGTTTGTCGCTGTCGATCTTTATGAATTTTCGCAACAACGCTTGCTATGACCGCTGGTATGAAGCGCGTAAAGCCTGGGGTGAAGTGATCATGCATATTCGTTCGGTGATTCGTGAAACCCATGTCATACGTGAGTCGGCTGAGCGCAAGCCGTTGCTGCTTAACCTGTGTGGCTTTGCTCATGCGTTGAACGCGCGGTTGCGTAAAGAAAGCGAGGCCGATGCGAGTAGCCAATGGATCATGCCCAAACCTGATCCACAGACACCGGATTACAGTGGCCGCATTCTGCAAACGGTCGGCCAGCAGTGTTCCGATCTGCATCAGGACGGTCAACTGACTGAATGGCGCTACATGTTGCTGGCCAATCACCTGACCAGCCTGACCCAGGCGCAAGCGGTGTGCGAACGGATTAAAAACACGCCGCTGCCGTTTCCTTACACCCTGTTGCTGCACCGAACGATTTATCTGTTCTGCATCCTGTTGCCGTTTGCCATGGCGGAGCCGCTGGGCTGGCTGACGCCGCTGTTCACGGCGATTGTCAGCTACACGTTCTTTGGCCTGGATGCGATTGCCGATGAATTGGAAGATCCCTTCGGCCGCGATGAAAACGACCTGCCGACCGATGCGCTGGTGCGCACCATCGAACGCGATATCCTCAGCGAACTGGGCGCAGACGTACCGCCGGCGCTGAAGCCGGTGGACTATGTGCTGAGCTGATCCTTAGCTCTGCAAACTCCTCAAAACCCTGTGGGAGCGAGCTTGCTCGCGAAGGGGCCCTATCAGCCAAAATCAATGTTGACTGACATGCCGCCATCGCTGGCAAGCCAGCTCCCACACGTTCTGTGTACATCCTCAACATCAAGCATCACCACAAATCATTGTGGGAGCTGGCTTGCCAGCGATGAGGCTGTGTCAGCCAACGTCAATGTGACTGACATGCCACCATCGCTGGCAAGCCAGCTCCCACAGTTTTGATTGGTGGTGAGGTCAGAAGAGTTCGTTGAAGGGGATGAAGCGCAGCGGGTCGCCGGCGTTGTGCGTGCTGTTCTCGGGCAGTTCCACCAGGCCGTCGGCCCAGGTGGCGCCGAGCAGGACGCCGGAGCTTTGATTCGGATAGAGCACCGCACGCCCCGCCTCCAGCCTCACCCGCAGGTATTCACGGCGGCCGCCAGCCTTGTGCCAGTCGAAACCTGCATTGACGGTGAAGCTCAGCGGCATGACGTCATCCACACCTTGAATGCGCAACAGATACGGCCGCGCCAACAAGCCAAACGTCACCAGCGCCGAAGTCGGATTACCCGGCAACCCAATCACCGGCACCGCACCAAAATGCCCGACCGTCAGCGGTTTGCCAGGCTTGATCGCCAGTTTCCACACCAGCGGTTTGCCGCTGTCGCGCAGCACCTGCCCGAGGCAATCGGCATCACCGGCTGACACGCCACCCGTAGTCAGAATCAGATCAGCGCGCACTTGCAGTTGCTCAAGTTTGAGCCGCGTCTGCGCCGGGCGATCCGGGAGGATGCCGGCGTCGATCACTTCGCAACCCAGCTCGCGCAACCAGTGGCCGAGCAACACGCGGTTGCTGTTGTAGATACTGCCGGGGCGCAACGGCTGGCCCGGCTCGACCAGTTCATCACCCGTCGACAGCAGCGCCACACGCGGGCGACGCACCACGTGCAGTTGCGCCAGCCCTTGCCCGGTGGCGACCGCCAGTTCGAACGGCCCAAGGCGTTTGCCGGCCCGCAGCAGGATGTCGCCGACGCGATTTTCCTGACCTTGCGCGCGGATGTTCTGCCCCGCTTTCAGCGGCTGCAAGAAGCGCACGCGGCCGTCCTCCAGCACTTCGACGTTCTCCTGCATCTCGACGCAGGTGGCGCCGGGCGGCAGTGGCGCGCCGGTAAAAATCCGTGCGCAGGTGCCGGGCAGCAACGTGTCCGGCGCCAGCCCGGCGTAAACCTTCTGCGAGACCTTCAACGGCTGTCGGTGCAAATCGGCGAGATTGAGCGCGTAACCGTCCATGGCGCTGTTCGGCCACGGCGGCAAGTCGAGTGTCGCCACCAGATCACTGGCCAGCACCCGCCCACGCGCATCGTCGAGCGCCAATAGTTCGCTGTCGGCCAGACGTTGCTCATTGGCCATGCCGAGCAATTGGTCGAGGGCGTCTTCGACCGGCATCAGCGGCGCCTTGCTCATCCGCGTGGCCCGCAGGCTTGCGCGGCTTTCAGGTGCGGGACGAAATTGCATGGGCGATGACGATTATCCAGTTGCTCGGCAAGAATGCCTTCCCACGCCGTACGGCAAGCACCGGTTGAGCCCGGCAGACAGCACACCAGCGTGCCGTTCGACAGCCCGGCCAGCGCGCGGCTTTGCACGGTGGAGGTGCCGATATCCAGAATCGAAATCGCCCGGAACAGTTCGCCGAAGCCGTCAATCTGCTTATCAAACAAGCAGGCCACCGCTTCCGGCGTGCTGTCGCGACCGGTGAAACCCGTGCCGCCAGTGATCAGCACCACTTGAACGGTGTCGTCGGCAATCCAGTTCGCCACCTGTGCGCGGATCTTGTACAGATCGTCCTTGAGCAAGTTGCGCTCGCTCAACGTGTGCCCGGCCTCCAGCAAACGACTGACCAGCAATTGGCCCGACGTATCGCTGGCGTAATCGCGCGTATCGCTGACCGTCAGCACGGCAATATTCAGGGGGACAAACAGGGCATCGGCTTTGGCGCTCATGGCAGTTCTCCGGCAGCAGTCAATCAACATTGCCGAGCAGCCTAAGTGCCACTTATGAGTACTGTCTAATCACTCTGGCCAACCACATTATCGACCGGCTCTATCGGTGCCTTTCACGTTGTTCAGGGCCCGTAAAACCGGCCCTGATAGAGCTTATCGATAGTGCCTTAAATACTTCCGATTGGACGAACAATCGTTCAGATGAGATCGTCGCACCCTGCGCTTTTCGTGCGCCTCGCGCATCTGCGTCAATACTCAATCAAAAAATCCTCATCGAGCAGGTGCCATCGTGGACATCAAACAACTCAAGTTCCTGATCGCGCTGGACGAAACCCGCCACTTCGGCCAGGCCGCCGCACGCTGCCACATCACCCAACCGACGTTGTCGATGCGCCTGCGCAATCTGGAAGACGAACTGGATCTGGTGCTGGTCAACCGTGGCCAGCGCTTTGAAGGCTTCACCCAGGCCGGCGAGCGTGTGCTGGCCTGGGCGCGTACCTTGCTCGCCGCCCATGACGGTTTGTTCGCCGAAGCGGCGGCGTGTCGCGGGCAGCTGGTGGGTAGTCTGCGTCTGGGTCTGGTGCCGCTGAGCAGCTTCAACCCGGTCAATTACATTCAGGGGTTGTCGGGGACGTATCCGGAGTTGAAGTTCAGCCTATCGTCGCTCAGTTCCGACGAGATCATCGCCGGGCTAGGCAACAATCAGCTTGATCTCGGCGTGTGCTATCTGGACCACGTCAACCCGAACTATTTCGAGTTTTTCGAGATCGGCGAAACCCGTGTCGGCCTGCTCTACGACAACCGCCACTTCCAGTTCGAAGGCTCGCAGATGAGCTGGGAAGACGCCGCCGAGTTGCCGTTGGGGATGATCACCGCCGGCATGCATTACCGTAAATCCATTGATTTGAGCTTTCGCAGCCGTGGGCTGAGCCCGCAGCCGATCATGGAAAGCGACTCGACCTATCAGCTGCTGCAGGCGATTCACCAGGGCTTCTGCTGCGCAATCATGCCGCTGGACAGTGGCCTGGAAGAGCCGATCGAACACCTGTCGTTCATGCAACTGCCGGATGCCAGCGTGCTGGCGCCGCTGGGCCTGGTGATGCGCAAGACCGAGCCGCGTTCGGCAATTGCCGAGAAGTGTTTTGCCGAGGCGCGGAAGTTGTTTGGGGTAGAAGTGTCTGCTCAGTAATTGATGTTGGATGTCAGGCCCTCATCGCGAGCAGGCTCACTCCTACAGGGGAACGCATTCCAAATGTAGGAGTGAGCCTGCTCGCGATGAGGCCGGACCAGTCAATACACATCTCGGTTGATCGACCAAAGCAATCACCACATCAGAACAAGCGATTGGACGCACTTTTAACGCCCCCGTAGCCTGAACACTCTTCAGCGCTTCAGGACTTTCAAGATGCTCTGCCACCTCGAAACCATCACAGAATCCACCAGCGAACCCAACGCCCCCGCCCCGCAACCGGCGCAGGTGGCGTTTCGCGAATACCTGCCCGACGCCGCCATCTCCCACGCCGCGCTGGCCTCCGAAATCGCCCTCGCCATCAGCTACAACGGCCTGAGCCAAGCAGTGATGATGGTCTCGCCCGGCAACCTTGAAGACTTCATCCGTGGCTTCAGCCTGAGCAACGCGATCATCGACAGCGTTGACGAGATCTACGACGTCCGCCTCACGCATTTCGACCAGGCCTGTCAGGCCGATGTGCAGATTTCCAGCCGCGCCTTCTGGGCCTTGAAGGATCACCGTCGGCAAATGACCGGCACCAGCGGTTGCGGCATCTGTGGCGTTGAAGCGCTGGAGCAGGCGCTGCCGCATCTGCAGATTCTGCAACCTTCACCGCTGCCGCCAGCCGAGCATTTCGACGGCATCCGCCAACGCATCGAAGCCGCTCAACAACTGGCGCGCAGCAGCGGCGCCCTGCACGCGGCGCTGTACTTCGACGCCGGCGGTGAAGCGTTGCTGTGCCGTGAAGACATCGGTCGCCATAACGCCCTCGACAAGCTGATCGGCGCGATGCAGAGCGACGCCATCGACCCGCGTGCAGGCTTCGTCGTGGTCACCAGCCGTTGCAGTCTCGAACTGATTCACAAAGCCGTGCGCGCCCGCCTCGGCACCCTCGTCAGTCTTTCGGCACCTACCGCGTTGACCGTGCGTTGGGCGCTCAAGCATCGACTCAATCTGATCCATGTGCCACACCGCAACGCCCCGCGAATTTACAGCCCGCTCCAGGAGATTTCCGCATGAGCCACACCCTCACCCACCTCGACGATCAGGGCCGTGCCAACATGGTCGACGTCAGCGACAAAGCCGCGACCCGCCGAGAAGCCACGGCGCAAGCCTGGGTGCAGATGCGCCCGCAAACCCTGCAGATGATTCAGGCCAACGGCCACCCGAAAGGCGATGTCTTCGCGGTGGCGCGGATCGCCGGGATTCAAGCGGCCAAGCGCACTCACGAACTGATCCCGCTGTGCCATGCGCTGTTGCTCAGTTCGATTCACGTCGAACTCAAGGCCTGCGAACCGGATCGGGTGCAGATCACCAGCACCTGCCGCCTCACCGGCCAGACCGGCGTCGAACTCGAAGCGTTGACCGCCGCCAGCGTTGCCGCGCTGACCATCTACGACATGTGCAAAGCCGTGGACCGGGCGATGGTCATCGGCGATATCCGCCTGCTCAGCAAACAGGGCGGGCGCTCCGGTCACTTTCAATGGGAGGGCGCGCAATGATTCTGATCAACTACTTCGCCAGCTACCGTGATCGGTTGAATCTGGGTGGTGAAAAGATCCCGCTGACTGAGGCTTTGGGCAGCGTTGAAGATGTGCGGCAAATGCTTATGCAGCGCGGTGAACTGTGGCGTGAAGTGCTCGGCGCCGGCAACCTGATGTGCGCGGTGAATCAAGAGTTGTGTCAGCCCGGTCAGGCGATTGAGGATTTCGATGAAATCGCGTTTTTTCCGCCTGTGACCGGGGGGTGATCAATGGCTATTCGAGTCCAGCACAAAAGCTTTGATGTCGGCCAGTTGACAGCTGATCTGCATGCGCGCAATCCACGGGTGGGCGCGGTGGTGAATTTCATTGGTTATGTGCGTGATCTGAATATTGGTCAGAGCGTGAGTGAGCTGTTTCTGGAACACTATCCGGGCATGACCGAAAAGGCCCTCGAGCAGATCGCCAAAGAAGCCCGCGAGCGCTGGCCGCTGTTGGGGGTGGAGATTGTGCATCGGGTCGGCGCGCTGTCGGTGTGCGAGCCGATCGTGTTTGTCGGGGTCAGCAGCAAGCATCGGCATATGGCGTTCGAAGCCTGCGCATTCATCATGGACGTGCTCAAGACCCGCGCGCCGTTCTGGAAGCGCGAGACTACGGCGCAGGGTGCGCATTGGGTCGAGGGCCGTGAGAGCGATCGGGATGCGGCGTTGCGCTGGAGTCTGGCGCATGCCTGAAAAGCAAAAGCCCCTCACCCTAGCCCTCTCCCCGAGGGAGAGGGGACTGATTGGGGGATATTTCTGAGATACACCGACTTGAAAGATTGGCTCTGAATCCATAATCGACTCGATCTTCCAGGTCGATGGATAACGCCAGACACCGCGGTCGGCCCCCTCTCCCCGAGGGAGAGGGGACTGATTGGGGAATATTGCAGAGATTCACCGACTTGAAAGATTGGCTCTGAATCCATAATCGACTCGATCTTTCAGGTCGATGGATAACACAAGACAACTCGGTCGGCCCCCTCTCCCTCTGGGAGAGGGCTGGGGTGAGGGTTGAAAGTCTGATTAGATAGTCGCTCCGCCAGGACCCAACTCCGGAGTCTCGCTTGAGCACAGCGCCGAACCACCTGCCCCGCCCCGACCCCGTCACCCTGCGCCAGGCCTGGCGTTTCTGGCTGAAACTCGGCTGCATCGGTTTCGGCGGGCCGGCCGGGCAGATCGCGATCATGCATCAGGAGCTGGTCGAGCGTCGGCGCTGGATCTCCGAAAAACGTTTCCTGCACGCACTCAACTACTGCATGTTGCTGCCCGGCCCCGAGGCTCAGCAATTGGCAACGTATATCGGCTGGCTGCTGCATCGCACATGGGGTGGCGTGATAGCCGGTGCGCTGTTTGTGCTGCCATCGTTGTTCATTCTGATCGCCTTGTCCTGGCTGTACATCGCCTTCGGTGACGTGCCAGCAGTGGCAGGGGTATTTTACGGAATCAAACCGGCAATCACGGCGATTGTCCTGCACGCCGCCCATCGCATCGGCTCGCGCGCGTTGAAAAATACGTGGCTGTGGGCGATTGCCGGCGCCTCGTTCGTGGCGATTTTCGCCTTCAATCTGCCCTTCCCCTTGATCGTCCTCGGGGCTGCGTTGATCGGCTATCTGGGCGGACGATTCGCGCCGCAGCGGTTCAGCAACGCGGGTGCGCGCAACAGCGATAAATCCTTCGGCCCGGCGTTGATCGACGACGATACGCCGGCCCCCGAACATGCCCGTTTCAGCCCGCCGAAGCTGCTGCGTCTGGCGTTGATCGGCGCAGTGCTCTGGTGTTTGCCCATGGCGTTGTTGACGGCGTTATTCGGCTGGGATGGCACGTTCACACAAATGGCCTGGTTCTTCACCAAAGCTGCGCTGCTTACTTTTGGTGGCGCCTACGCGGTACTGCCTTACGTCTATCAGGGCGCCGTCGGACATTACGGCTGGTTGACGCCGACACAGATGATCGACGGCCTCGCACTCGGCGAAACCACGCCGGGCCCGCTGATCATGGTGGTGGCGTTTGTCGGTTTCGTCGGTGCCTACGTGCAACCGGCGTTCGGCGCCGAACATGCGTTTGCCGCCGGCGCACTGGCCGCAACGCTGGTGACCTGGTTCACCTTCCTGCCCTCGTTTCTGTTCATTTTGGCCGGCGGGCCGTTGGTGGAATCGACGCACAACGAACTGAAGTTCACCGCACCGCTGACGGCGATCACCGCCGCCGTGGTCGGGGTGATTGTGAATCTGGCGTGTTTCTTCGCCTATCACGTGTTGTGGCCAAACGGTTTTGCCGGGGCGCTTGATGTGTTTTCGCTGATGCTGGCGGTTGCGGCAGCATTGGCTTTGTTCGTTTTCAAACGCGGCGTGATCAGTGTGTTGATCGTTTGCGCCCTCGCCGGGCTGGGCTTTCACCTGATGCGCTGAACCCTGGCCTGCGAATCTCCCGTTTACACGCCTGGGAATTCCCCCTTACTATCCGGGCACACCGGTCGGCGGGTCAGCCCGCCACCGACGTTTTCCGCCAACGGAAACACGCGTTATGAGTACGTCACTACAACAAGCAGAATCGTTGAACGTCTCTACCCTGCGCGCCCTCTCTCACAGGGGCGGCGTATGAATCGTATCGTCAATCTCCCCATGGCCCTGCGCCGTTCCAAGCTGCGTCACTCCGCACGCCCGCCGGATATCGCCCGGTCTGTCTGATCGCGTCCGTTAAAGAACCGCGACAGCCTTCTATTCCTTGATATCCCTGCCAGGACAGCCACGCCTATTGCTGCGTCGTGTCCGGCCCGAATCTGCGCGCCTGTGCGGCGCCATCGTGAGTGATTGATTATGAAATTCGCAGCCATCGAAGACGCACGCCTGTTCCTTGAACAGAACCCCGATATCGACATGATCGAACTGTTCATCCTCGACGCCAACGGCGTGCCACGCGGCAAGCTGTTGCATCGCGAAGAACTGCTTGCCGTGTACCAAAGCGGGCGACCGCTACCCAGCACCATCCTCGGTCTGACCGTGCAGGGTGAAGACGTCGAGAACTCCGGTCTGGTCTGGGACGTCGGCGATATCGACTGCCGCGCCTATCCGCTTGAGGGCAGTCTGGTGCGCCTGCCATGGCGGCAGATTCCGACCGCCGCCGTGCAGGTCAGCATGCACCCGACCGAGGGTATGCCCGCCAGCATCGCTGACCCACGCCACCTGCTGATCAAGATCATCGACGGCCTCAAAGCCGAGGGTTATCACCCGGTGATGGCGTGTGAACTGGAGTTCTATCTGCTCGACGCCAAACGCGATCACAACGGCCGCCCGCAACCGGCACTGGACGCGGACGGCGGTCGACCGCGACATACTCAGGTTTACGGCTTGCGTGAGCTGGAACAGATCGAACCGTTCCTCGCCGACCTCTACAGCGCCTGCAAACTGCACGGTATTCCGGCGCGCACGGCGATCTCCGAATACGCGCCGGGTCAGGTGGAAATTACCCTTGAACATGGCGACGCACTAGAGGCGATGGATCAGGCCGTGCGCTACAAACGTCTGGTCAAAGCCATCGCCCACAAGCACGGCATGCAGGCGACGTTCATGGCCAAGCCGTTCGATGATCTGGCCGGTACCGGCATGCACATGCACGTGAGTCTGGCCGATGGCGCGGGGCACAATCTGTTCGCCTCGGAAGACCCGGCCGGCACTCCGCTGCTGCGCACAGCGATTGGCGGCATGCTCGCGTCCTTGCTCGATTCGCTGCTGCTGTTCTGCCCGAACGCCAACTCGTACCGGCGCTTTCAGGCCAACAGCTATGCACCGTTGGCGCCGACCTGGGGTGTCGACAACCGTACCGTGAGCCTGCGCGTTCCGGGCGGCCCGGCCAACACTCGGCACATCGAACACCGCATCTGCGGCGCCGACGCCAACCCGTATCTGGCAGCGGCAGCGATCCTTGCCGGGATTCATCGTGGCATTCGTGAAGACCTTGATCCGGGTGCGCCGGTCGAGGGCAATGGTTATGCGCAGGCGAAGGAATTGTTGCCGACCGATTGGCTGACGTCGCGGCAGGCGCTGGAGAATTCGGTGTGGGCGCGGGATGCCTTGGGGCAGGAATTTCTCGGGGTGTATCTGGCGGTGAAACGTGCCGAGTATCGGCAGTTCATGGCCGAGGTGGGTGAGCAGGATTGGCGCTGGTATCTCACCGAGGCCTAACGATCCGACACCGAACCTGTGGGAGCTGGCTTGCCAGCGATGAGGCCGGCACATTCACCTTCTGTGGTGATTGACACTCCGCTATCGCTGGCAAGCCAGCTCCCACAGGGAATTGCATCCCGACTTCCGAACTTTGTGTGGATACTGACATGACCGAACGCTGCAATTCCTACTACACCGCCACCCTCAACCAGGACACCGACTACCCGACCCTGCAGGGCCGGCACAAGGTTGACGTGGTGATCATCGGCGGCGGTTTCACTGGCGTCGCCACCGCTGTCGAACTCGCGGAAAAAGGCCTGAAAGTCGCCATCGTCGAAAGCCACAAGATCGGCTGGGGCGCCACCGGGCGCAATGGCGGCCAAGTCACCGGCAGCCTTTCCGGCGACGGCGCGATGCGCAAACAGATGCGCGCGAAACTCGGCGACGAGGTCGATGACTTCATCTGGCACCTGCGCTGGCGCGGACACGAAATCATCCAGCAACGCGTCGACAAATACGGCATTCAATGCGACCTGAAACACGGCCACTTGCACGCGGCGTACAAGCCCAGCCACATGACCGACTTGCGCAAGGATTATGAAGAAGCCGTGCGGCGCGGATTGGGCGATGAGGTCAGCCTGCTCGACCGCAGCCAGGTGCGCGACCTGCTGCAAAGCGACCTGTACCACGGCGCGATCAAGAACACCCGCAACATGCATCTGCACCCGCTTAACCTGTGCATCGGTGAGGCGCGGGCGGCGGAAAGTCTCGGCGCGCTGATCTTCGAAAACAGCGAAGTGCTGGAGATCATTCACGGCGCTACGCCCGGTGTGCGCACGGCTCACGGGCAGATCGACGCCAATCAGGTGATGCTCGCTGGCGACGTCTATCACAAGCTCGAACCAGGGCAGCTCAAGGGCAAGATTTTTCCGGCCATGGGCGGCATCGTCACCACCGCGCCGCTCGGTGATCTGGCCAAGCAGATCAACCCGGGAGATCTGGCGGTGTACGACTGCCGCTTCGTCCTCGACTACTACCGCCTCACCGCCGATGGCCGCTTGCTGTTCGGCGGCGGCGCCAACTACAGCGGCAAGGATTCACGTGACATCGCCGCCGAACTGCGCCCGTGCATCGAACAAACCTTTCCGGCGCTCAAAGGCGTGCAGATCGATTATCAGTGGAGCTGCGCGATGGGCATCGTCATCAACCGCATTCCGCAACTGGGCAAGCTCTCGGACAACGTCTGGTATTGCCAGGGCTACTCGGGGCACGGCATCGCGACGACGCACATCATGGGCGAAATCATGAGCCGGGCGATCACCGGGCAGATGGAGCAGTTCGATACGTTTGCCCAGTGCCAGCACATACGCGTGCCGATGGGGGATTTGCTCGGCAATCCGTTACTGGCTGCCGGGATGTGGTACTACCAGATGCTCGAAAAGTTGCGGTGATTGCACCGGCCCTATCGCTGGCAAGCCAGCTCCCACAGGTTTTAGTGGTGTACAGGGATTTCGTGTACGCCACGGAAACTGTGGGAGCTGGCTTGCCAGCGATGAGGCCATCAAAACCGCCACAAAACCTCAATCCGGCAACTGCTCCACCACAATCCCCAACCGCCGGTAATCCTCGACACTCCCCGACGCCACATGCCGCTCGGTAATCAGCGTATGCAGGCGCGTACACGGCGCCACCACAAACGGTTCCACCGCCCCGAGCTTGTCCGCCGTGGTCACGGCAATCACTCGCGCGGCACCATCGAGCATCGCCTGCTTCACCGGTACTTCATCAAAATGCAGCGAAGTGATCCCCACCTCCGGATGAATCGCACACACCCCGGTAATCGCCAGATCCGCCTTGATCCCCGCGAGCAAACGCAGCGCCTCATGCCCACCCGCCGCCATCGTCCGTGGATTCAGCTGGCCGCCAGCGAGAATCACTTTCACTGCCTTGAATTCGGACAAGGCAATCGCCGTCATCGGTGATGCAGTCACCGCCGTGATGCTGATATCGGCACGCAACGAGCGCGCCACCTGCAACGTGGTGGAGCCGGAGTCGAACAGCACAATCTGGCCGTCTTCAATCTGCTGCGCCGCCCGTTGCGCCAGGCGAACTTTCACCTCATCCGTCTCGTCCAGCCGCGTGAAGTAATCCTTGCCGGAGTCTTTCGGACGCGGCAGCGCACCGCCGTGCACGCGTTGCACCAGCCCGGCGTTGTCCAGTTCGGCGAGGTCGCGGCGGATGGTGTCCTCGGACACCGCAAAGTGCTGGCTCAACTCGGACGCCATGACTTTGCCGTCGCGTTCAAGGAGCAAAAGAATTTTCTGTCGACGCAGGGACGGCAGTTCAGCCGCAGAATGATCGTGCATGGTCATGCCTGTTTATGCTTGTAATTGCAGGTTTTGCGAGAGTAGCGAAAGCCTTCAACAAACACAAACAGGCGGGGTATCAATTGTTTCGATCATTGGAATCAACAAGGCGAATTTTTTCTTTGCTTTCAGCCTGTTCACAATGGCACCACTTCTAAAAGGCTCAGGATGAACACCTCATGAATCTCAATTTTGCGTTTGCGTGCATGATCGTTGTGTCGTTTGCGGTGGCACTGGGTCACGCCTGACAGCGCCTCAGACCGACGCCAGCAACTGCTCACGCAGCCATTTGTGCGCCGGATCGCGGTGCGAACGTTCGCCCCAGAACATCGCCATCTCGTAACCGGGTACTTCCAGCGGCGCGTCGACCACTTGCAATGCCGGGTTGCCGCGCACCAGGCGTGACGGCAGCATTGCCACCAGATCGGTGCTGGCCAACACCGACATCGCCATCAGAAAGTGCGGCACCGACAACACCACTTTGCGCATCAGCCCGACATCGGCCAGCGCCCGATCGGTCACCCCGAAAAAGCCACCGCCCTCGCGCGACACCATCACGTGCTCCAGCGCGCAGAATTGTTTACGGCTTGGCGCACGCATCAAACCTGGATGCCCGACACGACCGGCCAGCACATAACGTTCGGTGAACAGTGGTCGCCGATGCAGTTCCGGCGGCGCGTCTTCACTGATGTGCAGCGCCAGATCGAACACCCCCTGCTCGGCCTGTTTGACCAAATGCGCCGGCGTCAGATCGATCACCGCCAGCCGCGTGCCCGGTGCCTGTTCGCGCAAACTGCTCAGCGCCGGCAACACCACCGTCGACTCACCGTAATCGGTCGCGGCGATTTTCCAGGTGTGCGTCGCCTGCGCCGGGGCGAACGCACTGGCCGGCGCCACCGCCCTCTCCAACGCCTCCAACGCTTCGCGCAACGGCTCACGCAACTCATCGGCGCGCGCCGTCGGGCGCATACCACGCGGCCCGGGCAACAGCAGCGGATCGCCGAAGATGTCGCGCAACTTGGCCAGATGCACACTCACCGAAGGCTGCGACAGGTTCAGGCGCTGCGCCGCGCGGGTGACGTTGTGCTCCGACAGCAACACATCGAGGGTCAGCAGCAGATTGATATCCAGCCGTCTCAAATTATTCATGGCTATACCAGACATATCAGACATTCATTTCCAATATACCGGTTGAACGCCGATCCTGCAGTCACTCAGCTAACGGAGCTTCAACATGAACGTGTTACTGGTTTACGCCCATCCAGAACCGACTTCCCTCAACGGCTCGTTTCGCGACTTCAGCGTCCAGCGCCTGCAAGCCGCCGGCCACACCGTGCAGGTCTCCGACCTCTACGCGATGAACTGGAAAGCCACCCTCGACGCCGACGACGCCCCGCAGCGCGATGCGACGAAACCGTTCCATGCCTCGCTCGACTCGAAAGTCGCGTACGCCGAAGGCACCCAGGCTGCCGACATCGCCCGTGAGCAGGAAAAACTGTTGTGGGCCGATGCGCTGATTCTGCAGTTTCCGCTGTGGTGGTTCACCATGCCGGCGATTCTCAAAGGTTGGGTCGATCGGGTGTACGCCTATGGTTTTGCCTATGGCGTCGGCGAACACTCCGACAGCCGTTGGGGTGAGCGATATGGCGAAGGAAAAATGAAAGGCAAACGGGCGATGTTGATGGTCACCACTGGCGGCTGGGAATCGCACTATGCGCCGCGTGGGATCAACGGGCCGATTGATGATTTGCTGTTTCCGATTCAACACGGGATTCTGTACTACCCCGGTTTTGAAGTGGTGCCACCGTTTGTGGTGTATCGGACTAGCCGGATGGATGCGGCGCGCTATGCCGAGACTTGTGATGAATTGGGGCGGCGGCTGGATGAGTTGTGGAGTGCACGGCCGATCGGGTTTCGGCAGCAGAATGCGGGGGAGTATGAGATTCCTGCTTTGACCTTGAAGAGCGATATCGCGCCGGATAGCGAAGGCTTCGCAGCACACATCCGCTAGCGCCGCATCGACCACGTAGAGCAAAAGCCCCTCACCCTAACCCTCTCCCAAAGGGAGAGGGGACTGACCGAGTTGTTTTTTCGAGCTACGCCGACCTGGGATATCGAGCCGACCTCAAGTTTCGAACAGCCCACAATCGGCTCCCTCCCCCCTCGCCCCCTTGAGGGAGAGGGCTGGTGTTGTTTTTTCGAGCTACGCCGACCTGGGATATCGAGCCGAACGCAAGTTTTGAACAGCCCACAATCGGCTCCCTTCCCCCTCGCCCCCCTGGGACTGACCGAGTTGTTTTTTCGAGCTACGCCGACCTGGGATATCGAGCCGACCTCAAGTTTCGAACAGCCCACAATCGGCTCCCTTCCCCCCTCGCCCCCCCCTGGGACTGACCGAGTTGTTTTTTCGAGCTACGCCGACCTGGTATATCGAGCCGAACTCAAGTTTTGAACAGCCCACAATCGGCTCCCTTCCCCCTCGCCCCCCTTGGGGGAGAGGGCTGGGGTGAGGGGGATGGATCTAACTGACACGCCGCAACATGCAGGCATCAGTAGCTCCGGTCAGGCTTCTTCGCGTGCCCGACGCAGCTGCACCAACAACGCCGGCGCAAAATGCAGCAACACCATCCTGCTCAAATGATGAGTCAAGATAAACACCACATTCAGCCCGCCACCAAACGCGACAATCGCAATCGTCTCAATCGCCCCCGGCATGTACGCCAGCCACAGCGACAGCGGATCACTGCCCAACCACCGCGCCGCCACTTCCGCAAATACCGCCGCAACCACGATCATCAACCCGACCGAGACCAACGCCGTGCGGCCATGGCGCCCCAGTTCCGCGAAGCCAAGCCCCTGAAACCTTGAGCCGATCCGCACGCCGAGAATCAGCGCTGCGAGATTCAAACTCCATTCCGGCATGTGAAAACCGTGCAGCCATCCCGATTTCACAAACACTGCCGTGATGATGATCGCGGTAAGCATGAACGGCGCCGGAACGCCGATCACCAGCAGCAAGCGCCCGAGCAGTACGCTCAACGCGATCACCGAAAACGCGGTCAGTGCCATGCCTGTGGTCAGTGGATCACCGTCGGCGACGGCTACCGCAGCGGCCTGGCCGGGAATCAGGAAACTCACCAGCACAGTGATCAGCAGCAGGCGCATCAAGTGCACGATGATGACCTTGCTCGACGCCTTCTCCGATTCAAGCAAATCAAACACCGCTGCCAGTGCGCCGGGGTAAACCGCCAACAGTGCATCGGTGCGGTTCCAGCCTGCGCCGCGTGTCAGCCACCATCCGGCCAACGCGATTTGCACCGTTAGGCAAATCAACAACACACCAAGGCTCGGCAACATCGTTGACGCCGTCTCGCTATCCCACGCTTCGAACATCAACCCAGTGGCGATGCCCAGCGTGACCTGGATGTAGCCAAGTCCATAAGGGGTTGCCGGGGCGATGCCGGTTTTGCTGGCGAACAACGCGGTGACCACAATCGACCCCAACAACAAACCGTGGGGCACACCTTCGAACTGCAACAGCGCGCCGAAACCGGCCGCAATCAACAAACACAGAATGGATTTCATAGTCGCCTTCCTGGCTATTTACCTGACACACCACAACCCCGTGTAGGAGTTGCCGAAGGCTCGGGCCGCGATCGGACGATCTTTTGCCTTTGTTTTTGAAGATCAAGATCAAAAGATCGTCCGATCGCGGCCCGAGCCTTCGGCAGCTCCTACAGGGGATTTATTTGTTTTTACCCGCGCAACCGGCCAATCGCGCGGCGGTATTTTTCAATTCGTTCGAGATCTTCCCAACTTGGCGAGGCAATTCGCGACAGGTCGCTGTTCTCTTCCAGATCTGCCAATTTGACCACCCGACCGATAGGGTTCTGCGCGGCGCGGTCGACGAAATCCTCGTAGGACTCGCCCAGCACTTTAGTCACCGATTCGATAGCGCTCAAAACTTCCTCGCTGAAGCCTTCCTTACGCAAGTCATCGAGGCTGACCCCGCAATCCTCAACCACATCGTGCAGCACAGCGACGATGCGTTGTTCCAGCGTGCTCATGCGCAACATGACTTTCAGCGGATGCAGAATGTACGGCGCACCGCCCTTGTCGACCTGCCCGGCGTGGGCCGTGGCGGCGATGGCGATAGCGCGTTCGAGGGTCTGGGTCATGGGAGTCTCCGTGGATTAAACGCCATAGCGGCCGCCGACGTGGATGTTGTGCTTGAGCCAGTTGCCGATAGCCTTGAGGCGCCCGACTGGTTCGGCTGGCGCGGAATGACGCTGAAGAATCAACGACACTATGGTGATTTGGTCTGCTTGCGGATCGGCATCGATCATCTCAGCGACCCAGGCGCAATCAGCCTTTCTCAGATGTTCACGCCAATCGCCGGGCCAGGCGTCCAGCTCATCCAGCGCCAGCCACCGCGCACCACCCTGCTCGGCATGCCCGCCGCCTATTGACTGCTCGAAACACAAAGGCGTGGCCGGCCGGGTCAGGTCGATACTGAAAATATAGACGTCGTGGGTTTTATGTTGCGGCGTGGGAGCGTTGTTGCGGCTACCGATGACCATCATGGCAATGTTCCAATCCTTGGGCGCTGAATGTTTCCGATTGTTTCGCAGTGTACGCCACGGGAGCAAATCAAAAACCCGATGGAACCTCCCTCCTCTACGCCGCCTCGAAACTTTAAAGCGCCAAAAATCACCGATCAGACACGGCGCCCCTGAAGAGGAAACCCCGATGAACATTCGCTTCCTGCTTCTGATCGCCAGCTTCGCCGTCATCCCCACCTGCGTCATGGCCGAAGGCTGCGACGTCCAGACCCAATCCTCCAGCGCCTCGGTACCAGCGGTGGAAACCCACAGTTGTTATGAATACGAAGGCATGCCGGTCAACTCCATCAACTGGTCGTGCAGCAACGAAAGCAAAGACATGCTCAGCAGCACTAAAACCAAGGTTGAACACTGCGCCGATCACTACCAGGCCTCGTGTATCGCCACGATTACCCAGGAATCCCTGGCCAACCCGCACTCCACCAGCAAAGACAAGAATGCCAAAGCGTTGAACATCCCCGACAACGCGCAAGTGACCACGTATTACTACGACGTGGAGCATTTGGCGCAGGCACGGATTGATTGTGAGAATGGCGGCGGGCATTGGAAGGCGAAGTAAGCGTTTGATATTTGCGCTGGCGATACGCAAAGAAAAGCCCGGCTCAAAAAACCGGGCTTTTCAGTGTGCGACATTCATTAGCCGCCACCGCTACCGCCACTGCTGCTACCGGACGTTTGCCCGGCACCACTGGGCTTGGTGGCTGAAGGCACCGGTCCGTTGTCAGTCTTGCCGCCGTCGCCACCTTTGGGTAGCGAATCAGCATCTGGATCGGCATTGGTGGCGGGGGACGCCGGGTCGCGAGTCTGGCTAGTGCCGTCGTTCGCTGTCGGGGTGGACGTTTCGCCGGCCGCGATTGCATACAGCGAACTACCGGACAGCAACGCCGCGAGGGTAAACACCGCGATTTTATGGTTCAGCATGGTGACTCTTCCTTTGCTGGGTGAGTTACAGCATTTGAAGAGTGCCTGGCACGAAGGTGCGGTGTATTGGATGAATGGTCATGGTTTAAGCGAAAAAAACCGGCGCCTGTTCAGGCATCGGTTTCCCCTATTGGTGACAGGAACCGGATATCAGCGCTTCACACTGGCTGCGCAGAATCTTTAAATCGGCACTCATTCTTTGGGCGTACTGACCAAGCAGGCAGAGAAATATTTGTTCTGGAATTCAGTGGTCGCGGCCGTTTGCTGCTCCGCGGTTTCGCGCCGTGGCTCTTCATACGCATCTTGAATGAGCCTCTGGTACATCTTGGTGATCAACTTATTCTCATTTTTTTCCGAAATGTCCCAAAGCGTCGCCATGGGAGCGCCATCCTGACGCGCCTGCATCACGACCATCGCGGCGTTTTCCAAGATCTTGCAGCCTTTCAGATATTCGGTTTTTGAGATGGCTTGTGCGGAAAAGCTGCAAGTAACTAATGCAGCACAGAGAAAGAGACGATTACGTAGCACAGTGGTCTTCCTTGAAAAAATGGCCCGGGACTTTATCATTGATATCGCAATGCCATCAATTCAACCTGATCTGCAAGGATCAACGTTTCAGGGCTTCGCAGCGAGTGCGCAGGTCATGGTTGTCGATATTCCCGCAACTGCTGCCGCCAGTCGTGGCGTTGCAATAGGCTCGTTGATCATGGTCATCGATGTTGCCGCAGGAGCTGTTGCCCTGCTCTGCGTTGCACCGCGCACGCAAGTCGTGATTATCGATATTGCCGCAACTGCTGCCGCTCTTCTTCGCGTTGCAATAGGCGCGCTGGTCGTGGTCATCGATGTTGCCACAGGAGCTGCCACCCAACTCGGCGTTGCACGAGGCGCGTAAATCGTGATTGTCGATGTTGCCGCAACTGCTGCCACTCTCCCGCGCATTGCAATAGGCTCGCTGATCGTGGTCATCGATGTTGCCGCAACTGGCGAACGTGTAACTGCTGAACATCAACAACATGGCGAGTAATAGTCTCATCACACATTTCCTTGGGTTGCCAGGTAACAGCCTGGCACTGGTTGATCCTGTTCAATGAGCGTCGCGACACGCCATCAAATTGACATCGCTTTTTAGGAAAGTTCCAAATCGAGGTGCGGATTTGAGTTCTGAAAAAGCGTAGAAAAAATGCGCCGTGTGGTGAGGGGATTCGTCCGTCGAGGGCATCGCCAGGATCCTAGTGCAGGATGTGAGTGATGTGTTTCGTATGATTGAGCAGCGAGGGTTTGAGCCGCCTCTTAAAAAGAACAGGTAAGGAAAGCGCGGGGCATTCCGCCTCCACGCAATTTCGATAATCTTTCTTTTCATAATCTGGGGATGGAAATAGCGATAGCGATTTTGATAGCGTCCGGATCAGCCATTGGCCATCAGCAGTTCGGTGAAACTTGAATTGCCGATTATTTAGTGAATCAAGGCTGTGTTTTTTCATTTCCCCCTTCAATTAATGTAAGGAAGAAAAAATGACAGACAGAAGACCTTTTAACCCAAACGTGACTGTACCGAAGCCTGGCGGTGGTGAGCAGCCTCGTTCCAGAAATAATGACGGTCAAGTTCGCGACAAGCGAAGTGATGCAGGTAAATCTAAAAAGAAATAATCCGCACTGGTGACAGATCACTTAATAAATAGATCTGTCACCTTTTCGTTCTTTACTCGCTGGTTTCTTTCAGCAATACCGTGATGGTGGCTAGTTTCTGATCGACATCAACGACACGAAAACTAAACGACCTTGAACCCAAATCAAAACTCCGACTCCAGCCTTTCGTCACTCTGACGGAGTAAACAGGAGATTCAGGCGTCTGCAAGTCTATCGAAAAATTCAAAGCCCCCTCAGGACCATTGGCTGACTTGACATAGACACTGAACGGCAGAGAGCTTTCATCCAGTCGTTGGCCAACATCTAAAACGCGAGTCTTATTCAGAGGCTTTGTCACACCTTTTCCAGGCAATTCATCGACCACTGACTGTTTTGCCTTTTCAAGTAACGAAAGACGAGACTCAAGCGTCGCCATTTTTTCTTGAAGCACGCCATACACATCAGGCGAGTTTTTTACCGTTCCGAAGTCGTGCCCCCACACACGAAAAACAACACCTCTTGATTCAGAGTACAACAACATCCCCGCAACTGTTGCAACAATCAAGAGTAAAGACAAAACCACAATCGGCAACGTCAGCTGTTTCCAAAATGCTCCATTTTCCATTTCGTTTTCCCTTACAAAAAACCAGAATAGCTATAGCTTTATCTTCAATTGCCAATCAAAAATTCGCCGGCGTATTCGCACTAATTATCTCCGCCTCATCCGCCCCAATATTCCGAAACTTATGCGGCAGCGTCGTCGGGAAGTAATACCCATCCCCCGCATTCAACACACTCACCGACCCATCCACCGTCAACTCCACCGTGCCACGGGTGACAAGCCCGCACTCCTCGCCCTCAGCGTGAACAATCGGCTCTTCCCCGGAACTCGCGCCCGGTGCGTACTGCTCGCGCAGCAAGCGCATTTGCCGGCTGGGTACGGAGGCGCCGATGAGCAGCAGGCGCAGGCCGTGGCGGCCTAGGTCGGGTTGTTCGTTGGCGCGGAAGACGTATTGGTGTTCGCGCGGGGGTTGGTCGAAGGTGAAGAAGTCGGCCAGGGACATCGGTATGCCTTCGAGCAGCTTTTTCAGTGAGCTGACGGAAGGACTGACGCGATTCTGTTCGATCAGGGAGATGGTGGCATTGGTCACGCCGCTACGTCGGGCCAGCTCGCGCTGGGAGAGTTTGTAGCTTTCGCGTACTAGTTTGAGTCGAGAACCCGTATCCATGACTGCCTTATGTGAGAAGTACTTAGGCTCTGCGCGAAAACTGCCTGCGCGACGATCATGCTGCGTTAAAAACAGGCTCGGAATGCTCATGTAGGGCCCTACACTCCGCTTCCTCGCCTGTTTTTGCCTTGCCTGATCGCCGCTCGGCGGTTCTCGCGCAGACCCACGGGTAATGGGGGTGGGTGGCGGGTGCCGCGCGAGGGGCGCGGATCACGTTGCTCCCGTGTCCCGGAACCGTGAAAGGCGGCTATTAAATCACGTTTGCCGGTGTTGCTCAGCAGGTTCGATGGACGGTGGGGCAAAAGTTCTTGTTGCCTTGGTAATACGGACCTGTAGTCCTTCGCCTGCTCGAGATTCGGTGGCACATTCACCATTATTTTTGACTGATAGACCGCTTTCGCGAGCAGGCTCGCTCCCACAGGGTTTGTGGTGTTTCTGTGGGAGGGATGGTGGCTGAGCTGGCCTCATCGCGAGCAGGCTCACTCCTACATTTTGATCTGGGTTGTTTCAGTCAGATTGATGGTGCATGTACTGGCAGGTAAAAAACCGGCGGGGTCTTGGGACCGCCGCCGGGGAGGTAACCTAGAGGCCGAAGCGGTCGCGCAGCGAGTAGTAGACGGCACCGAGGGCGGTGAGTGGCGCCGAGAAGGTGCGACCGCCGAGCATAGGCATGTGTGGCAACGAGGCGAACGCATCGAAACGCTCGGCGTCGCCACGGATCATTTCCGAGATCAGTTTGCCGGCCAGGTGCGAGCAGGTGACGCCGTGGCCGCTGTAGCCTTGCATGTAGTAGGCGTTCTTTTCGATGCGGCCGAATTGCGGCATGCGGGACATGGTCAGCAGGAAGTTGCCGGTCCAGCGGTAGTCGATTTTGACGTCTTTGAGCTGCGGGAAGGTCTTGAGGATCTTCGGGCGGATCAGTTGTTCGATGTCGTCCGGTTCACGCGCGCCGTAGACCACGCCACCGCCGTACAACAGACGGTTGTCGGCAGTCAGACGGTAGTAATCCAGCAGGTAGTTGCAGTCTTCGACGCAGTAGTTGTTGGTGATCAGGCTGCGCGCCTGCTTCTCGGTCAACGGCTCGGTGACGACGATCTGCGAGCCGCACGGCATGCTTTTCGCGGTCACGCGGTTGTCGAGACCTTGCGGCAGGTAGGCGTTGCCGGCGATCAACAGGTACTTGGCGCGCACCTGGCCTTTGGCGGTGCGCACAACGTTCGGCTCGCCGTATTTGATTTCGACGGCTGCGGACTGCTCGTAAATCTTGCCGCCCAAACGCGTGATCGCAGCCGCCTCACCGAGCGCGAGGTTCAACGGGTGAACGTGACCACCCTGCATGTCCAGCAGACCGCCGACGTAAGCATCGGAACCGACCTCGCGACGAATGTCGGCCGCGTCGAGCATCTTCAGATTGCGGTTGCCGTAACGTTCCCAGCCGCGTTTTTGCTCGGCCAGACCGTTGAGTTGTTTTTTGTTCATCGCCGCGAAGATACCGCCCGGGCGGTAGTCGCACTTGATGTCGTACTCCTTGATGCGCGAACGGATGATGTCGGCGCCTTCGAAGATCATGCTGCCGAGGATTTCCGCAGTCTTGTCGCCGTAGCGCTCTTCGATCACGTCGACGTCACGGCTGTAGGAGTTGACCAGTTGACCGCCATTGCGACCGCTGGCGCCGTAGCCGACTTTCGCCGCTTCCAGCACCGTCACTTTATAGCCGGCTTCGGTGAGGAACAGCGCCGAGGACAGGCCGGTGTAGCCGGCGCCGATGATGCAGACATCGCACTCGACCGACTCTTGCAGAACCGGAAAGTCGATGACTTCGTTGCGAGTGGCGGCGTAGTAGCTGTTTACGTGTTGCTGTTTCATACGTTTCTCCGAGGGCCGCCAATAGAAGGCGACCACCGCTGTAATAGAGTCAGAGCTTGATCCAGGTCGCTTTCAGCTCGGTGTACTTGTCGAACGCGTGCAGCGATTTATCGCGGCCGTTGCCCGACTGCTTGAAGCCACCGAACGGTGCGGTCATGTCGCCGCCGTCGTACTGGTTGACCCAGACGCTGCCGGCACGCAGGCCACGGGCGAAGGTGTGCGCCTTGCTGAGGTTGCTGGTCCACACGCCGGCGGCGAGACCGAAGATGCTGTCGTTGGCGATCTGCAGCGCTTCTTCAGCGGTGTCGAAGGTGATCAGCGACAGCACCGGGCCGAAAATTTCTTCCTGGGCGATGGTCATCGCGTTGGTCACGCCGTCAAACAGCGCCGGTTGCACGTAGAGGCCGCCGGTTTCTTCGAGGGTGCGTTGGCCGCCGGCGATCAGCTCGGCGCCCTGCTCACGACCGATGCTGATGTAGCGCAGCACGTTATCGAGTTGACGCTGATCGACCACAGCACCGACGGTGGTCGCCGGATCCAGTGAATGACCCGGTTTCCACGCTTGCAGCGCTTCCACCAACAGTGGAATGAACTGCTCACGGATCGAACGCTCGACCAGCAAGCGCGAACCGGCGGTGCAGACTTCGCCCTGGTTGAAGGCAATGGCGCCGGCCGCTGCTTGTGCTGCCGCGCGCAAGTCCGGTGCGTCGGCAAACACCACGTTCGGGCTCTTGCCCCCTGCTTCGAGCCAGACGCGTTTCATGTTGCTCTGGCCGGCATAAATCATCAGTTGTTTGGCAATCGCCGTGGAGCCGGTGAAGGCCAGCACGTCGACGTCCATGTGCAACGCCAGCGCCTTGCCGACGGTATGGCCGAAGCCTGGCAGGACGTTGAACACGCCTTTCGGAATGCCGGCATCCAGCGCGAGCTGGGCGATGCGGATCGCCGTCAGTGGCGACTTTTCCGAAGGCTTGAGAATGAACGAGTTGCCTGCTGCCAGCGCTGGAGCGAACTTCCAGCTGGCCATGATCAACGGGAAGTTCCACGGCACGATGGCCGCAACCACGCCGGAAGGCTCGCGAGTGACGAGGCCCAGTTGGTCGTGGGGTGTGGCGGCGACTTCGTCGTAGATCTTGTCGATGGCTTCGGCGCTCCAGCGGATCGCGTTGGCGGTCGCCGGGATGTCGATGCTCATCGAATCGCTGATCGGTTTACCCATGTCGAGAGTTTCCAGCAGCGCCAGTTCTTCCTGGTTCTGCAGGATCAGATCGGCGAAGCGGATCAGAATGCGCTTGCGCTCGGCCGGGGCTTTTTTCGCCCACACGCCGGATTCAAAAGACTGGCGCGCGACTTCAACGGCGAGGTTGGCGTCGGCTTCATCGGTGCTGGCCACGGAGGCGAGGAAACGGCCGTCGACGGGGCTCAGGCATTCAAACGTGTCGCCACTGATGGCCGGGCGGTATTCACCGTTGATGAATGCGCGGGCTTCGATGGTCAGGGACTGGAAGCGTTGTTCCCAGTCGTTGCGGGTCGTTGTCATTGTTGTGGCTCGACAAGGGGGATTGGGGGTGTTGTCTGGCTGCGATGTCTGGCTTGGGATGGCTGCCCTCACCCTAGCCCTCTCCCAGGGGTAGAGGGGACCGATTCGGGGATGCTCAGAATCTCCGCCGACCTGAAAAATCTTTGCCGAATCCATAATCGACTGGATCGTTCAGGTCGCCGGATATATCGATACAACCCGGTCAGTCCCCTCTCCCTCGGGGCGGTCCGACGTTTCGGGAGGGTTAGGGTGAGGGGCTCTTCAGCTTTTGAGGGCCTCAACCCATCACACCGTATGCAGATACCAGTTGTACTCAAGGTCAGAGATCGAGTTCTCGAACTCGGCCAGCTCGCTCTCCTTACACGCGACAAACACGTCGATGTACATCGGGTCGATGTAGCGGGCCATGACTTCGCTGTCGTCCAGCTCGCGCAATGCATCGCGCAGGTTGTTCGGCAGGCTCTGTTCGTTCTGCTCGTAGCTGTTGCCTTCGACCGGAGCGCCCGGCTCGATCTGGTTGGTCAGACCGTGGTGAATACCGGCCAGCACCGAAGCCATCAGCAGGTACGGGTTGGCGTCAGCGCCAGCCACGCGATGTTCGATACGCACAGCGTCGGCCGAACCGGTTGGCACACGTACCGCAACGGTGCGGTTGTCGATGCCCCAGCTCGGCGAGTTCGGTACGTAGAACTGCGCGCCGAAGCGGCGGTACGAGTTGACGTTCGGGCAGAGGAACGCCATTTGCGCAGGCAGGGTCTCCAGCACACCGCCGATCGCGTGACGCAGTGCGGCGTTCTGCTCGGGATCCTCGCTGGCGAAGATGTTGTTGCCTTCTTTATCCAGAATCGAAATGTGTACGTGCAGACCATTACCTGCCTGGCCCGGGTACGGCTTGGCCATGAAGGTGGTGTCCATCTCATGGTCGTAAGCGATGTTCTTGATCAGACGCTTGAGCAGTACCGCGTAGTCGCACGCCTTGATCGGGTCGGAGACGTGATGCAGGTTGACTTCGAATTGCGCCGGGGCGCTTTCCTTGACGATCGCGTCAGCCGGGATGCCCTGCTCTTTCGCACCTTCGAGGATGTCTTGCAGGCAATCGACGTATTCGTCGAGATCGTCGATCAGATAGACCTGAGTCGACACCGGACGCTTGCCGGACACCGGCGAACGTGGCGATTGTGGACGGCCGTTCACGTTGTCCTGATCGATCAGATAGAACTCGAGTTCGAATGCTGCGCAGATGGTCAGCCCGAGGTCATCGAATTTGCGTACGACGTTGGCCAGCACTTCACGCGGGTCAGCGAAGAACGGCTGACCTTCGATTTCGTGCATGGTCATTAGTAGTTGTGCGGTTGGGCGCTTCTGCCACGGCTCGATGCTCAGCGTGCCGGGGATCGGGTAGCAGATGCGGTCGGCGTCGCCGATGTCCAGACCCAGGCCGGTGCTTTCCACCGTGGAGCCATTGATGTCGAGGGCGAAAAGCGAGGCCGGCAGGTTGATGCCTTTCTCGTAAACCTTATGAAGACTGGTGCGTTCGATGCGCTTGCCGCGCACCACACCGTTCATATCCGCAATCAGAAGGTCGACGTACAAAACCTCAGGATATTTCTTAAGGAATGCGTTTGCTTCGTTGAGTTGAACGGTACGCAGAGGGACCGACATGATGCACCAATTTAGCTGTTAATTATTATGTTCACTGCTGTTTCGCCGAGCCAGTCAACCCGAACGGCAAAGTGAAGTCAATAGCGAACAGATGGCCGCTCAGGGTTTATTTTTCGGGCTTTTTTTAACACTTGCGTGCCAATACAGGCGCCAGAGCCCCGAGAATCATGAAGATATGATGAACGGCGTTTAGAATTTTTTACATGGCAGTTGTTAATTAAAATCAACGAGGCTAAGCTCCGGAAAAGCTCGTTCAAGTGTCAAACTTCGAGGTGAATAAAAATGGCATTCAAGCCATTGATCGGCGTTACTGCGTGCGTCAAACAGATTGGCCTGCACCCCTATCACATCAGCGGCGACAAGTACGTACGTGCTGTCAGCGTTGGCGCTGAAGGGCTGCCAGTGGTCATTCCTTCCCTTGGCAAGCTGACTGAAATCGAAGACCTGCTCGGTCAACTCGACGGTCTGCTGCTGACCGGCTCGCCCTCCAACGTGGAACCCTTCCACTATCAAGGCCCGGCCAGCGCCCCCGGCACGGATCATGATCCGGCGCGGGATGCCACCACCCTTCCTTTATTGCGTGCAGCCATCGCGGCGGGCGTTCCGGTGCTCGGCATTTGCCGTGGCTTCCAGGAAATGAACGTGGCGTTCGGCGGCAGCCTGCATCAGAAGGTGCACGAGCTACCGGGCATGCTCGATCACCGCGAAGCCGACAGCCCGGATGTGGCCGTGCAATACGCACCGGCCCATGCCGTGACGGTATTGGCCGGCGGCGTGTTCGAAGCGCTGGAGTTGCCGGGCGAGTTCCAGGTGAACTCGATTCACAGCCAGGGCATCGACCGCCTCGCCCCCGGCCTGCGTGCCGAAGCAGTGGCGCCGGACGGTTTGATCGAGGCGGTCTCGGTCGAACACAGCCCGACCTTCGCCCTCGGCGTGCAATGGCACCCGGAATGGCAAGTGCTCGACAACCCGAACTACCTGAAGATTTTCCAGGCATTCGGCGCGGCTTGCCGGCAACGGGCGGCGCGGCGCAACCAGCGCTGACCCAAGCAAAGAATACATAACGATTTACTGCCCCCACGGACGTCGGGTGTGCCTGCGCACATCCGTCATTCGTGAACAACAACACCCGTAATAACAACAAGTACGACCCAGGCAGCCAGGACGGCGGCGCCGAACAAGCCCTCGGCAGTGCAAGGTCAGTCAGGAATGCGCAATTCCCCTGTAGGAGTGAGCCTGCTCGCGATAGCAATAGACCAGTCAACAGAGATGTCGACTGACATGGCCTCATCGCGAGCAGGCTCACTCCTACAGGGGATGTGTAATGACTGAAATTGCGCTTACAGGCTTGCAATCCACTTAAGCCCGGCCACATTGGCCCGGCGAACGAAACCTGTTGGGAGTTTCACATGGCAAACGCCTCCAGCACTTACAGGAAGGCACTTGAAGGTCATCAGCAACCGAAAAAGGTGCTGGTGAAAGTCGATCGTGTCACCAAGAAGTTCGACGAAACCGTGGCCGTGGACGATGTGTCCCTGGAGATCCATCAGGGCGAAATCTTCGCCCTGCTCGGTGGCTCCGGTTCGGGCAAATCGACCCTGCTGCGCATGCTCGCCGGTTTCGAGCGCCCGACCGAAGGGCGGATTCTGCTCGACGGCGTGGACATCACCGACATGCCGCCGTACGAGCGGCCGATCAACATGATGTTCCAGTCCTATGCGCTGTTCCCACACATGACCGTCGCGCAGAACATCGCCTTCGGCCTCAAGCAAGACCGTTTGCCCGCCAGCGAAATCGATGCCCGTGTCGATGAGATGCTGCGTCTGGTGCACATGACTCAATACGCCAAACGCCGTCCGCACCAGTTGTCCGGCGGTCAGCGTCAGCGCGTCGCCCTCGCCCGCTCGCTGGCCAAGCGTCCGAAGCTGTTGCTGCTCGACGAGCCGATGGGCGCACTGGATAAAAAGCTGCGTTCGCAGATGCAACTGGAGCTGGTGCAGATCATCGAACGCGTCGGCGTGACCTGCGTGATGGTGACCCACGACCAGGAAGAGGCCATGACCATGGCCGAGCGCATCGCGATCATGCACCTCGGTTGGATCGCGCAGATCGGCAGCCCGGTCGACATTTATGAAGCACCGGTCAGCCGCATGGTCTGCGAGTTCATCGGCAACGTGAACGCCTTCGACGGCACCGTGGTGGAAGACCTTGAAGGTCACGCGATCATCCACAGCCCGGACCTGCAGCAGAAGATCTACGTCGGTCACGGCGTCAGCACTTCGGTGCAGGACAAGTCGGTCACCTACGCGATCCGTCCGGAAAAAATGCTCGTCAGCACCACCCAACCTGAATTCCGCTACAACTGGTCCGAAGGCAAGGTGCATGACATCGCCTACCTCGGCGGTCACTCGGTGTTCTACGTCGAATTGCCCGGCGGCAAAATCGTCCAGTCGTTCATGGCCAACGCCGAACGCCGCGGTGCGCGTCCGACCTGGGACGACAAGGTCTACGTCTGGTGGGAAGACGACAGCGGCGTGGTACTTCGCTCATGAACATGCGCAAATTCAAACGCCGCATCAACCGAATAATCCCCAATGGCCGCCAACTGGTCATCGGGGTCCCGTTCATCTGGCTGTTCCTGTTCTTCATGCTGCCGTTCTTCATCGTCCTGAAGATCAGCTTCGCCGAAGCCGACGTGGCCATCCCGCCGTACACCGAGATCTACACGTACGCCGAGCAGAAGCTGCAACTGCTGCTGAACCTGGGCAACTACGCGATGCTGGCGGGCGACGAGTTGTACATCGCCGCTTACCTCGGCTCGCTGAAGATGGCGCTGATCAGCACCATCCTCTGCCTGCTGATCGGCTACCCGATGGCCTACGCCATCGCCACTGCCCGTAAAGAGATGCAAACGGTGCTGGTGCTGTTGATCATGATGCCGACCTGGACCGCGATCCTGATCCGCGTTTACGCGTGGATGGGCATACTCAGCAACAACGGTTTGCTCAACGGGTTTCTGATGTGGACCGGGCTGACCGATCACCCGATCGAGATCCTCAACACCAACACCGCTGTGTATATCGGCGTCGTGTACGCGTATTTGCCGTTCATGGTGTTGCCGCTGTACGCCAACCTGGTGAAGCACGACGGTAGCTTGCTGGAAGCCGCGCAGGATCTGGGCTCGAGCAACTTCAACAACTTCTGGAAAATCACCGTGCCGCTGGCCAAGAACGGCATTATTGCTGGCTGCATGCTGGTGTTCATTCCGGTGGTCGGTGAGTTCGTGATTCCGGAGCTGCTCGGTGGCCCGGAGACGCTGATGATCGGTCGCGTGCTGTGGCAAGAGTTCTTCAATAACCGCGACTGGCCGGTGGCGTCCGCGCTGGCGGTGGTGATGCTGTTGATCCTGATTGTGCCGATTCTGCTGTTCAACCGTAGTCAGGCCAAAGAAATGGAGGCGCGGGGATGAAACGCTTCAATTTTTCCAAGTTCATGCTGATCTTCGGTTTGATGTTCATTTATCTGCCGATGCTGATTCTGGTGATCTACTCGTTCAACGCATCCAAACTGGTGACGGTGTGGGGTGGCTGGTCGGTGAAGTGGTACGTCGGTTTGCTCGACAACACGCAGTTGATGGGCTCGGTGGTGCGCTCGCTGGAAATCGCCTGCTACACCGCGATTGCCGCCGTAGCGTTGGGCACTCTCGCCGCTTTCGTCCTAACCCGTGTAACGCGCTTCAAGGGCCGCACGCTGTTTGGTGGCCTGGTGACTGCGCCATTGGTGATGCCCGAAGTGATCACCGGTCTGTCGCTGTTGCTGCTGTTCGTGGCGATGGCACAGTTGATCGGCTGGCCGCAGGAGCGTGGCATCGTCACCATCTGGATCGCCCACACCACGTTTTGTGCCGCTTATGTCGCGGTGGTAGTCTCCGCCCGCCTCCGCGAGCTGGATCTGTCGATCGAAGAAGCGGCGATGGACCTCGGTGCGAAACCGTTCAAGGTGTTTTTCCTGATCACCATTCCGATGATCGCGCCGTCGCTGGCGGCGGGCGGGATGATGTCGTTCGCCCTGTCGCTGGATGACCTGGTGTTGGCGAGCTTCGTTTCCGGGCCGGGTTCGACGACCTTGCCGATGGAAGTGTTCTCGGCCGTGCGTCTGGGCGTGAAGCCTGAAATCAACGCCGTGGCCAGCCTGATTCTGCTGGCGGTGTCGCTGGTGACCTTCCTGGTCTGGTACTTCGGCCGCAAGGCAGAAGCCAACCGCAAACGGGCGATTCAGGAAGCGATGGATCAAACCGCGAATGAGTCGTGGCAGCAACCGCAACAAGCCGCCACCGCTTGACCAGTAGGAGCTGCGGCACGCTGCGATCTTTTGACGTTGTTTTTGAAGATCAAAAGATCGCAGCCTCGTTTCACTCGACAGCTCCTACACAAATATAGTCAGCCCCTCGGTCAGTCCCCTCTCCCTCGGGAGAGGGTCAGGGTGAGGGGGCTTCGTGCAATGTGAATAAAAAGAATGGAGTTGTACCGATGAAAATGTTTGGCAGGACTCTGCTGACACTGTCCTTAATGGGCGCAATCGTCATGGGCGCCCAGGCCAACGACAAGGTGCTGCGTGTTTACAACTGGTCAGATTACATCGCGCCGGACACCGTCAAGAAGTTCGAAGACGAGACCGGCATCCGCGTGACCTACGACGTTTTCGACAGCAACGAGACCCTTGAGGCGCGCTTGCTGGCGGGCAAATCCGGCTATGACTTGGTCGTGCCGTCGAACAGTTTCCTGGCCAAGCAGATCAAGGCTGGCGTTTATCAGACGCTGGACAAATCGAAGCTGCCGAACTGGAAGAATCTCAACCCGGTGCTGCTGAAAAACGCCGCCGCCAGTGATCCGGACAACGCCCACGCGTTCCCGTACATGTGGGGCTCGATCGGCATCGGTTTCAACCCGGCCAAGGTCAAGGAAGTGCTCGGCGCCGACGCCCCGACCAATTCCTGGGACTTGCTGTTCAAACCGGAAAACGCTGAAAAACTGAAAGCCTGCGGCATCAGTTTCCTCGACTCGCCGACGGAAATGATTCCGGCCGCCCTGCACTACCTGGGTTACCCGGTGAACGACAAGGACACCGCGCACATCAAGGAAGCCGAGGCGCTGTTCATGAAGATTCGCCCGAACGTGGCGTATTTCCATTCCTCGAAGTACATCTCCGATCTGGCCAACGGCAACATCTGCGTGGCGGTCGGTTACTCCGGTGACGTGCTGCAGGCCAAGGCCCGCGCGGTGGAATCGGGCAACAACGTGGTCATCGACTACAGCATTCCCAAGGAAGGCGCCGGCAGCTTCTACGACATGGTCGCCATCCCGCGTGATGCCGCCAACGTCGAGAACGCCTGCCTGTTCATGGACTTCCTGATGCGTCCGGACATCATCGCCGAGATCACCAACAGCAACGGCTACAGCAACGCCAACGCGGCGGCTACGCCATTGGTGGATGAAGCGATCCGCAACGACCCGGGCTCGTACCCGTCGCAAGCGGTGATGGCAACGTTGTATGCGGTACCGGATCAACCGATTGCCACGCAACGGATCATGACCCGTGGCTGGACCCGGGTGAAGCTCGGTAAATAAAAACACCGATGATCAACAATGTAGGAGCGAGCCTGCTCGCGAAAGCGGTAAGACAGGCGACGAAAATATTGGATGTGCCGACGCCTTCGCGAGCAGGCTCTCTCCCACAATGAAGCAATGCAGTGCTGAAAAATTTCCCGTTCACGCAGCGCCTTACCACCGCTGCACCCTGCTATGAACGGCCTCACCTGGCTCCCTCGGTTCAGGTGAATTCTCAGGCGCCCTCGGGCGCCTTTTTTTGTGCCTTCAGATCAGCGGCCAATCCTGCAGAATCCGATAGCGGCCCTTGTGTGATTCGAACAAAGCAAAGCGTTCAGCGCGCAGAAAAAACGCCGGCGGCGTAGCGGATTCCGGCTCCGGCGCGCGGTACTCACGGGCCAGCGTCAGATGCGGGCGAAACTCGCGAGGCGTCTCTTCAAAGCCAAAAGGCAACATCGCCTGCTCCAGCGCATAGACCAGGCGCAACAACGCCTGCGGCGCCTGCTCCGGCGCCAGCGACAACACCCCGGCGCGATGCCAGACCTGCAAGCGATCCAGCGCAATCTTCAGCGCCTCACCCGGCGTACGCACTTGGCCGGCGGCCTCGCAGACTTCGTTGATCTGCGCCAATGGCACCGCGCCGAGAAACAGCAGCGTCAGATGAAAATTGTCGGCCGGTACCGGTTTGCCGGTTCGCAAGCCCAGCTCTGCTCGCCATTGTGCAATCGCCTTGCGTTGCACCGGAGGGCAATCGAGGGCGAAAAACAGTCGTTTTGTTTCATCGGTCATGGCCCTGCTCCCCTGTTCATCGTGACCTGCCGGATTCTACACAGCCTGATCTGACGACTCGCGACAGGCAGCTATAGTTCAAGGATTGCCATCAAACCGGAGGCGGCCATGCGCGAGATCCTCAGCAAAGAACCGTGGTGGGCCCGCCCGCCGCATCCCGGTCAGGATGAGAAGGAACTGGAATGGGGCTGGCTGGTGCACTACAGCGAGGGTGAGCCGCGCTTTGAATTCGTCCGCGAACGCCCGACGGACGAGCAGATCCGCGAGCGCAAAAGCTGCCGTATCACCCCCACATCGGAGTGAACACAAAACCTGTAGGCCTTCGCCTGCTCGCGATGGCGGCAGGTCTGCCAATGAGGTGTTGAATGTGCAGACGCCATCGCTGGCAAGCCAGCTCCCACAAGGTCGTGCGGTGCGCCCACCATTGCTGGCTTCACAAAAAACCTGTGGGAGCTGGCTTGCCAGCGATAGCGGTGTGTTAGTCAATGACGATTTGAATGTGCAAGCGCCATCGTGAGCAGACGAAGGCCTACAAGAGATTTGCGCTGGCCTCAGGGTTCGAGGATGTTTTTAAAGCCGCCAAAGATCATCCGTTGGCCGTCAAACCCCATCGGGTTGACGTCCGGTTGCATGCGCGGGTCTTCCATCATTTTTGCCATGCCGGCATCACGGGTGGCTTTGTCCGGCCAGATCAGCCAACCAGCCGAAACCGTTTCGCCTTCCTCGAGTTTGACCGCCATCGGAAATGACGTGACTTTGCCGTCCGGCACGTCATCGCCCCAGCACTGCACCACGTCCTGCGCGCCGTATTCCTTGAACAGTTTTGCCGCGATATCGCAGTGTTTTTTGTACTGCTCACGATTGGCAGTCGGCACCGGCGCCACAAAAATATCGATGTAAGCCATGATCATTCTCCTTGTACGTTGGGTTCGATCTGCTGACTGGTCGATTGCGGCGGTTGCCATTCGACATGATTCACACCCAACCCGACCGACGGCTCATCGCCCTCACCCAGATTGCGCTCAACCTGCCCGGCCATGTGCAATGTGCCGGCCATGACGCCAGTCGTCGGGTTCTGCACCAGTTTCAGCCAGGCTTTGTCGAAGGTGCTGCCAAGACTGCTGCGGATCAACGCTTCGCTGTCGGGCCGATCATTGGCCTGGATGATCGCGCGGATGCCCGCCACACCGACCGAAATCAGCCCGCCAGCCAATTTACCTGCAGCGGCGGCAACCGCACTGGCAGCCCCGCGCGGGGCCATTTCCGCCTCCATCCGCTGGCTGGCACGCTTGGCCACCGGGGCCATGCCGGCATCCGTCGAGGCAATGCCCTTGGCGCCACCCTCGGTGTGGATCTTGTCGATCAGCGCGGCATACGCCGGCAAGGTGTTCAACGGCGCGGTGCTGATCACTTGCAGCAGCGACGCATCCCGTGCCGGCGGCGGGCCGAGGGCGATGGCCGGGATCTTCTGCAAATGCCCGTTGAGCTGCGCGACGGGCACACCGTGACGCTGGGCGATGAGCGGCATCTGTTTGGCCATCAGTTGCGTATAAAACTCGGTGGCCTGTCCGAGGATCGCGTCCGGGTCGATCTCCACCGCCACCGGCGCCAGCACTCTTTCCTGATATTGCTCAAGCAGATACGCCGCCAGGCGCTTGGCTGAAGCGTCCTGTTCGCCGCCAGCGCTGACCGTGTACCAACTGACCTTCATCGATAGCCATTCCTGGGTCCAGTAGCTGCTGAACCACGGGATGAAATTTTCTTCAGTTTGCTGATAGACGCGAGTACGCCAATGTTCCATCGAGCCACGGGCGAACAGCTTGACCTGCTCGGTGGACTGCTGCGAAGCGCTGACGATTTCGCGGTCGATCTGCTGCCAGGTCTGCGGCGAGACGAACACGGCTTGCGGCGCTGACACCGGTGCCCGCGCCGAGGTGGCGCAACCGGCCAGTAGCAACAGGGCGGCGACGAGCAGCGCACGCGGATTCACGGTAGGGGTTTCCTTCAAATTGGGAGGATGCAGATTTGAGTATAGGTGGGTCAATTCAGCCTGATGTTGGATGTACCGGCCTCATCGCTGGCAAGCCAGCTCCCACAGGGCCCCATGTTGTGAATGAGATTGTGTTTACAACACATATCCCTGTGGGAGCTGGCTTGCCAGCGATGGGGCCAGAAAATTCACCACAAATACCCGGACCATCACTGCCGTCGATATTCACCATCGCCACGAATGCCTTCCGCTCGCAGCCAACGAAAGGCACGATTGCCCCATCCGAGACACAACGAGGAGTTCACAACATGATTCACACCCACGTCACACTCTCCGTGAGTTTCCCGGTGTTCGGCAGCAACTATTACGATCAGCACGCCGTATCGCACAAGACTCAGGCGCTGGTGTTCAACGAAGATTTCGACGATCTGCTGATGCCTGCTGCGAGCAACCATTTCAGCAATGAAGTGGTCGGCATCAACGATCAATTCCGCTTTCTGAGCGACATCCTCGCCACCCATTTGCTGGACATCGAGGCCTCAAGGCCTGCGCGATCCAGCGTCCAGGCGAGCGCTCATTTTTAATTGAGAGGCAATGACAGAGGGTGTTCCTTGACGGGAACGCCCTCTGGCCGGTCAATCAATCAGTCATCATCCCGATCACGATAGTAACGACGGCCATCGCGGCGGTCATCGCGGTCGTCCCAGCGCCGATCATGATCGTAATTGCGCCCGTGATCGCGGTCGTAATGCCGGCCATGGCGGTGGTCATCATCAAAATCCGCGACACAGCCACCGAGCAATACGGCGGCGGTCACAGTCAGCAGCATCGTTGTTGCGCGCTTCATTCAACACATCCCTAAAACCAAGGTCTTGACGACGGAATCGGCCGCGCTGCCCACGCCCTCACCTTCGGGACGCGGTGCGCGCAGCCGCCCATACGACCGGGTAAAACCGTGTTGATTCAGTGGCCACTATCGACCGTTTGTCGCCCTGCGCGTTCGCCACATTTTCGGGTTGGCGGATCTGAATCGATACACCTGCACATGACGAAATTGTAACGCCCTCATCACCTTGGCGTTATCAGCAGCCTGCAACGATGTCACCCGGCGACCATGCCGGCGGCCCTTGCCTTGCCCGCCGCACAATAAAACCCACGCCGAAGCACGTTCCCGTTCTGCCCAACCTCAGGAGTGAATGATGGTTAACAATTCAAGAATGTCGATGGCCGCATTAGCGGTAGTGGCTGGTTGCGCACCATCCATAGTGTTGGCGGAGGACAAGCCGGAAGGCTTTATCGAAGGCAGCAGCCTGACGCTACTCAACCGCAACTTGTACTTCAATCGAGATCACCGCAACGGCCAGTCCAGCCCTACAGGCAATGGCTATTCAGAAGCCTGGGCACATGCGCTGATCGGCAAGTTCGAATCCGGCTTCACTCAAGGCACCGTCGGGGTGGGTGTTGATGCATTTGCAATGATCGGCTTGAAGCTCGACACCGGCGACGGGCGCAATGGTGGTCGCAGCTCGTTTGATGTGCTACCGGTCAACAGCGACGGCGAGGCGCGGGATGAATACACCAAGGTCGGTGGTGCGGCAAAAGTGCGGGCGTTTGATACGGTGCTCAGGATCGGCGATGTATTCCCGGCCAACCCGGTTGTCGCGGCAGGTGACTCACGCTTGCTGCCGGAAAGCTTTCGCGGTGTAACGGCGACCAACACCAGCATCGAAGGTCTGTCGGTACAGGGGGGGCGACTGCATGCAATGAGCCAGCCGGTGTCCAGCGACCTGCGTGAAAACTTCGCGACGTTCTACGCCGGACCGGTCAACTCACCATGGATTGCTTATGGCGGCGGCGACTATGCGCTGAACAAGAACCTCAGCGTCAGCCTCTATTCCAGTCGCCTCAAAGACGCGTGGAATCAGTATTACGCCGGTACCGCTTGGACCTATCCACTGTCCGATGATGTGTCGCTGTTCGGTGGCCTGAACTATTACAAGGCCGTCGACGAGGGCAAACAACTGCTCGGCGAGTTCGACAACAACATCTGGAGCGCGCGCATTGGCGTGAAGCTCGGCGCCCACTCGGTCGCCCTCTCCCACCAGCGCAACAACGGCAATGACGACTTCGATTACCTGCGCCAGTCCGATTCGATATTCCTCGACAACTCGATCCAGTACAGCGACTTCAACTCGCCGAAAGAGCGTTCGTGGATGGCGCGTTATGACCTCGACATGAGCACTTACGGCGTACCGGGTTTGTCGTTCATGACCCGTTACGCGCGCGGTACGGATGCCGACTATTCCAACGCCAACGCGGTGTACATGCGCCGCGATGCCGAGGGCAATCCGCTGACCGATCAGAAGCGTTGGGAGCGCGATATCGAAGTCAAATACGTGGTGCAAAGCGGTTCGATGAAAGACCTGTCACTGCGCTTGCGCCAGGCCACCACCCGCGCCACGGCGTTCGAGTCGGATCTGGATGAAGTGCGGGTGATTGTCGAGTATCCGTTGGCGATTCTTTGATTGCGCGGTTGATGCAAATTCACCTTTAGAAGCTCCTTGCTCCTTTGGTAAGAGGTGAATCCTTTGGCGTCCTTCGGGGCGCTTTTTTTATGTCTGGACTTCACTCGGTCAACTGCAGGAGTGAGCCTGCTCGCGATGGCGCTGGACCAGTCGATGAAGATGTTGGCTGTACCGACGCTATCGCGAGCAGGCTCACTCCTACAAGGGTTATGCGGTGGACATCGACGTTATCCAGTGCTTCGTTCACCGCCAGTTCGCCGAGCATGACGACCTGAGCGATACCCAGCAGGGTCTCGCGATGGGTGCCGCCCAACAGCGCGGCGAAGTCGCCGAGCATCACTGTGGCCGAGGCCAGGGATTCGCTGACGTTGGCCAGTAATGATTCGGTGTCGGCTTTGGGATTGACCAGGAACATCTGGTTGGGGATGTACGGTGCGGACATGATGGCGGCCGACGGTTTGAGCTAGAAGTCGAGGGCGCGGTCGGCGGCTTCGTGGAGTTTTCGGGTGTCGACGGAGGCGTAGGGGGATGTTGAGTTGGCGTCGGGGATTGCGTCTGTTTCTGGGGGATTTGGGGTTGGCTTTTTCATAATGTTTTACTCAGCTTGAAGGTGGAGCTGACCCTTTTGGTTCCACGCGAAAGGGTGGCAGCTGTACGCAGGTTGGAACCCGGGCAACTGAGCAAACCCGACAGACTCGAAGTCTCCCGCGCACAGAACGTGTAGGAGCTGCCGAAGGCTGCGATCTTTTGATCTTGATCTTTAACATCAAAGTCAAAAGATCGCAGCCTTCGGCAGCTCCTACAGTGGACCGCGTTTAGACGTTACAGATTCAGCTGCCGCCGTTCCGACACACGCCCATCACGCTGTACTTGATGGTATTGATCTGACCTTTGGAATCCTCGTAGGTCATCGCGGTGGGCACCACTTTGCACCCAGGCTGCGGCTTCACCACGCTCACCACTTTGACCACGTCCAGCTTCATGCCGTATTCGTAATCCTTCACCACCGGCGGCGCTTTGCCCTGATTGGCAGCGTACTGTTCCATGGCTTTGCTATTGGCGCTGAGCGCGCGTTCAAAGGTGCGGTCACCACCGCCTTCAGCCAGCACATTCACCGACATCGCCATGACAGCGGCGAATGCGATCAACTTGAGTAATTTCATATCCATTTCCTTCCCGTCCTGGCGTAAAAAAAGCCCGGCATCGATGCGCGATGAAGGGCTTGTTCAGCTGCAGCAGGCTTACAGATCGCGGGTTTTGTCGTCTTTCTTGTCAGTGACGACAACCGGGTTGCCGGCGGCTTTTTCCTTGGCGACAAACAGCTCCATGGAGCGGTCGTTGTTGGTCATCATCCGCTCGAAAGTACGGTCGCCGCCGCCTTCGGCCAGGGCCACGGAAGAGATCACCAGAGCGACTGCGAAAGCACTGAGTTGGGCAAGTTTCATCTTTGATTCCTCGTTTAAGTAGCTGACGGGATCAAGGTAACAAGGCGCACCTTTCGTGACGGTGGCGGGGAAATTACATATCCGTTATCTCCCGGGCCCTCTTCTGAAGTCGAACACAAACCTGTAGGAGTGAGCCTGCTCGCGATAGCGGTGGGTCAGTCAATGTAGATCTGACTGATAGACCGCTATCGCGAGCAGGCTCACTCCTGCAGGGGGGATTACCTATTCAGATGGAACGGTGTCCTCATCCCGGCGATGGGCGAGTTGGTAGAGCGCCGGCAAGATCAGCAGTGTGAGAATCGTCGAGGAGAGGATTCCGCCGATCACTACGGTAGCGAGCGGCCGCTGCACTTCGGCGCCGGTGCCGGTGGCAAGCGCCATCGGAATAAACCCCAGCGACGCCACCAGTGCTGTCATTAACACTGGCCGCAAACGAGTGAGAGCACCTTCGTGAATCGCATCCGACAGCGACCGCCCCTCCTCACGCAAATTGCGAATAAACGCAATCATCACCAAGCCGTTCAACACCGCCACCCCGGACAACGCGATAAACCCGACCCCCGCCGAAATCGACAGCGGAATATCGCGCACCCACAACGCCATGACGCCCCCGGTCAACGCAAACGGGATCCCGGTAAACACTAGCAAGCCGTCCTTCAGATTGTTGAACATCATGAACAGCAGGCCGAACACCAGCAGCAACGCCACGGGCACGACAATCTGCAAACGCTTGGCCGCTGACTGCAGTTGTTCGAACTGCCCGCCCCAACTGGTCCAGTAACCAGCCGGGACCTGCACATCACGTTCGATCACTGCGCCGGCCTCGCTGACGAATGAACCGATATCACGCCCGCGCACGTTGGCGCTGACAATCACCAGACGCTTGCCGTTCTCGCGGCTGACCTGATTCGGCCCGAGCACCAGGTCGAGGCTGGCGACTTCTTGCAGCGCAATAAAGCCGATCTGATTCGCCGCGCCAGTCACCGCCGGCACCGGAATCAACAACGCCGCCAAGCCGTCGATGTCCTTGCGCATGGCATCGGACAAACGCACAACCATGTCGAAACGCCGATCGCCCTCATACAACGTCCCCGCCTGCCGTCCACCCACCGCAACGGCAATGGTGTCCTGCACATCACCGACGTTGAGCCCATAACGCGCGGCTTTATCGCGATCAATGTTGATGGTCAGCACCGGCAACCCGGTGGTTTGCTCGACCTTCACCTCAGAGGCGCCATCGACCTTCTGCATCGCTGCGGCAATCTTCGCCGCCGTGGCATTGAGCACCTCCATCTCATCGCCAAAGACCTTCACCGCAACATCGCTGCGCACACCGGAGATCAGCTCGTTGAAGCGCAACTGAATCGGTTGCGACAGTTCATAGTTGCTGCCCGGCAACGTCGCCGCAGCAGTTTGCAGTTCCGCCATCAAGGTTTCGCGGGATTTGCCTGGATCCGGCCACTGCTCCTTCGGCTTGAGCATCACGTAGCTGTCAGAGATATTCGGCGGCATCGGGTCAGAAGCGATTTCCGCCGTGCCGGTACGGGCGAAGACGCGTTCGACTTCCGGCATTTTCGCCAGAATCAACGTCTCCAGGCGTTGCTGCATGTCCACCGACTGCGTCAGGCTGGTGCCCGGCACGCGCAGCGCTTGCAGCGCAAAATCACCCTCGCTGAGGCTCGGCACAAACTCGCTGCCCATGCGACTGGTGAGCACACCGCTGAGCACGATCACGCCCAAAGCAGCGCCCACCGCGACAGCACGATGACTCATCACCCAGGCCAGCGCCGGCGCATAAACACGACGTGCGCCGCGCATCACCGCGCCCTCTTCTTCCTTGACCTTGCCGGTCACGAACAGCGCAATCGCCGCCGGCACAAAGGTCACCGACAACAGCATCGCGCCAAGCAAAGCGATGACCACGGTGAACGCCATCGGGTGGAACATTTTCCCTTCGACACCGCTCAGGGCGAAGATCGGCAGGTACACGACCATGATGATCAACTGGCCGAAAATCAGCGGTCGTCGCGCTTCTTTCGCCGCGGCAAACACCTCTTTGAAGCGCTCGGCACGGGTCAACAAACGCCCGTGATGCTGCTGCGCATGGGCCAGCCTTCGCAGGGTGTTTTCGACGATCACCACCGCGCCGTCGACGATGATGCCAAAGTCCAGCGCGCCGAGGCTCATCAGGTTGGCGCTGACCTTGTTGCTGAACATCCCGGTGAAGGTGAACAGCATCGACAGCGGAATCACCATGGCGGTAATCAGCGCCGCGCGGATGTTGCCGAGGAACAGAAACAGAATCGCGATGACCAGAATCGCGCCTTCGATGAGGTTCTTTTTCACCGTGGCGATGGCTTTGTCGACCAGGTGCGTGCGGTCGTACACCGGCACGGCAATCACGCCTTGGGGCAAGGATTTATTGATCTGTTCCAGCTTGTTGGCGACCGCTTGCGAAACAGTGCGGCTGTTCTCGCCGATCAGCATGAATACGGTGCCGAGCACCACCTCCCGGCCATTTTCCGTGGCCGCGCCGCTGCGCAGTTCGCGGCCGATTTCCACCGTAGCGACGTTCTTCACCCGGATCGGTGTGCCGTCGACATTGGCCATGACGATGTTGGCGATGTCCTCGGTGCTCGCCACTTGCCCCGGAGCGCGTATCAGCAATTGCTCACCACTGCGCTCGATGTAACCGGCACCGACGTTGGCGTTATTTCGTTCCAGCGCGGTGACCAGATCGGTCAGCGTGAGCTTGTACGCCGCCAGCCGTTTCGGGTCCGGCGCGATCTGGTATTCCTTGGCGAAACCGCCGATGGTGTTGATCTCGGCCACGCCCGGCACGTTGCGCAATTGCGGCTTGATGATCCAGTCCTGAATCACCCGCAGATCGGTCGGCGTGTAGGCTGTGCCGTCGTCCTTCAGTGCGCCCTCCTTGGCTTCCACCGTCCATAAGAAGATCTCGCCGAGGCCGGTGGAAATCGGCCCCATGACCGCCTCCGCGCCTTCGGGCAATTGCTCCTTGGCGATCTGCAAGCGCTCGTTGACCAATTGGCGGGCGAAGAACAGGTCGGTGCCGTCCTTGAAGATCACTGTCACTTGCGACAGGCCGGAGCGCGACAGCGATCGGGTCTGTTCGAGTGACGGCAGACCGGCCATCGCGGTTTCAATCGGGAAAGTGATGCGCTGCTCGGTTTCCAGCGGCGAGAACCCGGCGGCGCCGGTGTTGATCTGTACTTGGACGTTGGTGATGTCGGGCACGGCGTCGATCGGCAGTTTCTGATAACTGGCGATGCCGAGGCCGGCCATGAGCAGAACGGCGAGCAGGACGATGATGCGCTGCTCGATGGCAAACTGGATCAGGCGTTCGAACATGGGAGTCTTCCGCAATCAATGACTGTGCTCGGCTGAGGCTTTGCCCAGTTCCGATTTGAGGACGAAGCTGCCGGCGCTGGCGACTTGCGCGCCCGGTTCCAGGCCTTGGGTGATTTCCACGTGGCCGTCCGCACGGCTGCCCAACGCCACCGTTCGTGTTTCGAAGCCGTCATCGGTGCGCACGAACACGGTGGGTTTGTCCTCTACCGTCTGGATCGCGGTTTCCGGCACGGCAACTTTGGCTTCGCGGCTGTCGGTGGCGACCAGCGCAGTGACGAACAGGCCGGGACGCCACGAGCCTTGCGGGTTTTCCAGAGTGACGCGAACGGTCGCAGTGCGGGTTTGCTCGCCGAGCAAACTGCCGACATAGGCCACGCTGCCGACCACTTCCGCGTTCAATTCCGGGGCGCTGACGGTCACCGCTTTGCCCACCTGCACTTTGTTCAGATCCTTTGGTGAAACGCCGAACGTCACCCACACCCGCGACAAATCCGAGAGCGTGAAGGCCGCCGTGGATTCATCGACGACTTCGCCCGGCGTCAGGTGTTTTTCCACCACGACGCCATCGAACGGTGCGCGCAATTCGTAGCGGTTGCCGCCAGTGGCGACCACGCTGCCGCTGAGCACGCTGATCTTTTGCTGCGCATTGCTCACGGCGATTTCGGCTTCTTGCAGTGCCTGGCGCGCCTGGAGGAAATCCTGTTCGGCAGAAATCTTGTCCTGCCAGAGTTTTTTCTCCCGTTCATAAGTGGTACGCGCCAAGGCCAAACGACGTTGCGCGGCGGCTTGCTCGCTGCGTTGATCGGAGATCTGCTGACTGGCGATCACCGCCAGCAACTGGCCCTTCTTCACCGTTTGCCCGAGGTTGACTGCCACCGACTCGACCACGCCCGGCACGCGTGGCACGACGTGGGCAGTGCGGTCTTCGTCGAAGCGCACTTCGCCGGGGAACGGCAGGCCGCGGCTGATGTTCTGCGCCTTTGCTTCGGCGAGTTGAATACCGGCAGCCGTGATCTGCTCGCCGCTCAATTCGATGTGCCCTTCTTCGGCATGTTCAGCCGCTGCACCTTCTTCAGCGTGATCGGCATGTTCGGCAGACTCGTCGGCATGCGCGTCGATGCTTGCGTTACCTGACCACTGCGAGCCGATACCAATGCCCAGCGCCAACGTCGCCACCGCGACCACCATCAGTTTTTTATCCATGGAAACTCCTCTGCGCCGTACCTGCGCGCAGTTGTCTGAAAAGTGAAATTCAAGGGCGGACGCTGAGGTCGCCGAAGATCCGTTCGATGCGAACGCGGGCGTCGGTGGCTTCACTGACGGCCTGGATGTACTGGCTGCGCGCGGCGATCAGTGTGCGTTGGGCGTCGAGTACATCGAGGAAGCCGAACTTGCCCATTTCAAAACCGCGCGTGGCGCTATCGACCGCACTTTGCGCGGCGGGCAGGATGGTCTGGTTGAACGCGGTGACTTCGCCGTTGGCGGTCTGCCATTGCTCTAGACTGGTCTGGATTTCGGTGCGCAAACGCAGTTCGGTGGCATTGCGCAAGTCCCGCGCCTGATCGGTTCGACGCGCCGCCGCCAGCACGTTGCCCTGATTGCGGTTGAACAACGGAATCGGCATCGACAGCCCGACCACGTTGACCCGCTCGCGCTCGGTTTCGCTGTACTGGCTGCCGATGCTCACGGTGAGGTCGGGAATGCGCTGGGACTTTTCCAGGCCCAGCGATGCTTCGCGCTGATCGATCTGCAGTTTGGCCAGACGCAGTTCGGCGGTCTCGTTCAAGCGCTCAAGCAATCTTGTCGGTGGTGGAACGGCCGGCATGCTTTGCGTGGGCGCCTGCACCTTGGTCGAGGTCGGTAGCTGCGCGCCCATGAGCTGCGCCAGTTTTTGGTAGGCGGTGGCCTGATCGCGTTCGGCGCGGCTCAATTCAAGGCGCACTTCCGAGAGCTGCACTTGTGCTCGCGTGCCTTCGACCGGCGACGATTTACCCGCCTCGATTCGCCCCTGCGCCACACGCAAACCGTGCTCGGCCAATTGCAGCGACTGGCGCGACAGCTGCAAGCGTTGTTGCGCGGTTTGCGCGCTGTTGAACGCCTGAATTACATCGGCGCGCAAGGCATTGCGCTTGCGCTCCAATTCGATGCCGGCGGCGTCCTGCGCGCGGCTGGCGACATCAATGCGTGCACCGCGTTTGCCGCCCAGTTCGATTGGCTGACTGAGCATTACCGTGGTCGTGCGCGACTCGCGGCGAGTGTCTTCGGCTTCCCACGACACTTCGGGGTTGGGGATCAGGCCGGCCTGTTGGCGGTCACCTTCGGCGATGCCGATTTCCCATTGCGCAGCGGCTAAATCCGGGTTGCTGGCGAAGGCGCTTTGCAGGGCTTGATCGAGGGTCAGGGTCGAGGCACTGGCCAGGCTCGCACTGGCCAACAAGAGCATGCCGCTGACGGCTTTTTGCAGGCGTGATCGCGCCGTCCGTTCAATTAAACCGGGCAATGGAAGACTTCCTTTAGTGAAGAACCTTTGATGCCGCCACGGTAGGGTTTTGAACTTATCGACAAGGTGACTGAAACATTACAAATCCGTTATCCACGGTTTGCAGAAGTTGTTTTGCTCTAGGATGCGAAGTGCAAAGGGCATTTCCGTAATACATCGAAACAAATACACCGTAGTTATCCGCTGAACAGCACTTGCCGGAATCAAAGCCATGCGGACTTTGGCTTTTCTGCTGCGACAGACTGTCGCGAGAGGCCGATTTAAAGCCATCACGCGTTGACTCTGTAGCCACTTCAGCCTTTACCGTGCACGCCTGCGCAGTGAGAAATCCCTGTAGGACATTTACTTGCAAGACAGACAACACCATCCGGAACCCCCTACAAAAACAATAACTTTCCCGGCCACCTTAATTAAATATCCATTAAATAAAAGTGGTGATAGATCATGCGAATCCTTGTCGTCGAGGACGAGCTTAAAGCTGCCGAATACTTGCATCAGGGTTTGACCGAAAGTGGTTATGTCGTTGACCACGCCGCCACCGGCGCCGATGGTTTGCATCTGGCGCAACAACAGACCTATGACCTGATTATTCTCGATGTGAACCTTCCCGAACTGGACGGTTGGGGCGTGCTGGAACAACTGCGCCGCACCCATTCCACGCGGGTGATGATGCTGACTGCGCGAGGACGTCTGGCCGACAAGATTCGCGGCCTCGATCTGGGCGCCGACGATTATCTGGTCAAGCCGTTCGAGTTTCCCGAACTGCTGGCGCGGGTGCGTACGTTGATGCGCCGCAGCGAAAACATCCCGGTGCCGCAGGTGCTGAAAGTCGCTGATCTGGAACTCGATCCCGGCCGCCACCGCGCGTTTCGTGGTGCCCAGCGTATCGACCTGACCACCAAGGAGTTCGCCCTGCTGCATCTGCTGATGCGCCAGTCCGGCGAAGTACTGACGCGCACACAAATTATCTCGCTGGTGTGGGACATGAATTTCGATTGCGACACCAATGTGGTCGAGGTGTCGATACGCCGCTTGCGAGCGAAGATCGACGACCCGTTCGACAGCAAACTGATCCACACCCTGCGCGGTGTCGGCTACGTGCTGGAGGCACGAGAATGAAGCCGGCCAGCCTGTCGATGCGCCTGGGTCTGACGGTGAGTATTCTCGGCGCGCTGCTGGTGGTGTTTTTGGCGATCCTCGCCTATTTCGCCTTGACCCATGAGCTCAATGCGCTGTCTCGGGACAGCCTGGAAAAGAAGATGGCGCAGGTTGAGCACAGCCTGTCGCTGTACGTAGACGCCAATGAAATCAGCGGTAAACCGCACATCCTGCTTGATCAGGTGATGGGGCATGACAACCTCACGCTGACGATTTATGACCGCTTGAATTTGCGTTCGCCGCTGCTCAAGTCCGGCAGCGGCTTGAGCGATCCACGGGTTGAATTGAAGGCGGTGCGGGCGACCACTGATCAACTGGCCTACTCCGACAGCATTGATGCTGAGGGAGCGAAATTCCTCACCGTGTCGAAGCTGATTCGCCTCAAGGATGGCAGCAGCGTGCCGGTGCTGCTGTCGATGGACAACGCCCACGATCAGGCCTTGCTCAGTGCCTATCTGCGCTCGACACTGATTGCCTTGCCGCTGTTGCTGGTGTTTATCGGCCTCACCGCGTGGGGTGCGGTGCAGCGTGGGCTCGCGCCGCTGCGTGAATTTCGCAAAGTGGCTGCGATGGTCTCGACCCAGGATCTGGACCATCGATTGTCCGTGGTAAACATGCCGCAGGAGCTGAGCGAACTGGCGCGGGGCATCAACTTCATGCTGCATCGGCTGGATGCCGGGGTGCAGCAGTTGTCGCAGTTCTCCGACGATCTGGCGCATGAGTTGCGCACGCCGATCAACAATCTGATGGGCAAGGCGCAGGTGACGCTTTCCCGCGAGCGCTCGGTTGAGGAATACAAGGATGTGCTGGTGTCCTGCACCGAGGAGCTGGAGCGGGTCGCGCGGATTGTCTCGGACATGTTGTTTCTGGCGCAGGTGAGTCATCCGTCGGCGCTAGCGCCGTTTGAACCGGTGGCGCTGGAGGTTGAAGTGGCGAAGGTGGCCGAGATGTTTTCGTTGTCGGCGCAGGATAAGCAGATTCATTTGAATGTGCTCGGCAGCGCATCGGTTCTGGGGGATCGGCTGATGATTCAGCGGGCGATTTCCAATCTGCTGTCCAATGCGCTGCGCCACTGCCCGAACGGGAAAACCGTGACATTGCTGATCGAACAAGGTGCGACCCAGGCCTCCCTGCTGGTCAGCAACCCCGGCGTCGGGATTGAAGCGCAACATTTGCCACATCTGTTCGACCGCTTCTACCGCGTCGACAGCAGCCGCTCACGTTCGCAGGGCAGCACCGGGTTGGGCCTGGCGATCGTGCGCTCGATCATGAGCCTGCATCAGGGTGTGGCGGAGGTTAAGAGCTTGCCGGGGGCGCTGACCGTGTTCCGGCTCGGGTTTCCTGCGGTAACACCGATGGCCCCATCGCTTGCAGGCAAGCTCCCACAGTGATTTCGGGTGTACCCGGAATATGTGACTACCACAGAAACCTCTAGGAGTGAGCCTGCTCGCGATGGCGTCGGATCAGGCGATATCCATGTTGAATGTCAGAATGGAAATCGGGAGTTTGTACGATTTCTTACCGATACGCTCTCGTCTCCGCACAAACTCCGAAAGCTCCCGCCCTAACATCCGTTTCGTCCTACAGCCAGCCTTGAGTCGACCGTTCTATGGTGAATGTCTTTGCAGATAGAAGAACGATGCGGGGCAAACTATGAGCAGAGATATGTTTTGTGAGTTGGTTGCAGAAATCGAGACTCTGGCAGCCCAAAGTCGGGCGCAGCGCCTTCTCGCTCACACAGGAAAAACCGGCACACCACGAATTGGCGCTATGAAAGGCAAGTTGGTGCTGCCTGAAGATTTCGATTCGCCATTGCCTGATGCCATGCTTGATACCTTTGAAGAAACTCAAGCATGAAGCTGGCATTGACCGATGCCCTTTAATAGCTGCTGCAGTGGCCAGGGTGTTTTTGAGTTTTGTGAACACCACTGCAATCTGTGGGAGATTGCCTGCAAGCGATGGCGGCGGGTCAGTCACATCTTTGTTATCTGACACACCGCTATCGCGAGCAGGCTCACTCCTACAGGTTTTTGTGTCGTTCACAGATGATGCGTACGCCTCAATCCCCTGTAGGAGTGAGCCTGCTCGCGATTGCGGTAGATCAGGCAGCAAAGAAAACGGCACCTTGCGGTGCCGTTCGCCTTTCACATTTCAGCTGTTATTTGCGCGCATCCGCCCACGATTTCAGCAACTCGTTGTAGCTCACGGTCTCGCCCTTCGGCTTCTCGTTGGCCAGTTTCGGTTTCGGTGCTCCTGGCTGATCAAACCAGTACTGGGCATCGCGTTCCGGGTTCATCTTCGGTGCGCAAACAGCCTGAGCCTTGGAGCGTTCCAGACGCGTCATGATCGCGTCCTGATCCTTGGCCAGACCATCGAGCGCCTGTTGCGGGGTCTTCTCGCCACTGGCCGCTTCGGCGATGTGGCTCCACCACAGTTGTGCCAGACGCGGATAGTCCGGCACGTTGGTGCCGGTCGGGGTCCATTGCACGCGGGCCGGGCTGCGGTAGAACTCGACCAGGCCACCGAGCTTCGGCGCCAGATCGGTCATCGCCTGCGAGTTGATGTCCGACTCGCGAATCGGCGTCAGGCCGACGATGGTTTTCTTCAGCGACACGGTTTTCGAGGTCACAAACTGGGCATACAGCCACGCCGCCAGTTTCTGTTTTTCAGGCGTGGATTTCATGAACGTCCACGAACCCACGTCCTGATACCCAAGCTTCATGCCCTCCTCCCAATACGGCCCGCGCGGCGATGGCGCCATCCGCCATTTCGGTGTGCCGTCGGCGTTGACCACCGGCAGGCCCGGTTTGGTCATGTCGGCGGTGAACGCGGTGTACCAGAAAATCTGCTGAGCGATATTGCCCTGGGACGGCACCGGGCCGGATTCGGAGAAGGTCATGCCCGCCGCTTCCGGTGGCGCGTACTTCTTCAGCCAGTCGACATACTTGGTGGTGGCAAACACCGCTGCCGGGCCGTTGGTGTCGCCGCCACGGGTTACGCTGGAGCCGACCGGGTGGCAGTCCTCGACACGAATCCCCCACTCGTCCACCGGCAAGCCGTTGGGAATGCCTTTGTCGCCGCCACCGGCCATGGAGAACCAGGCATCGGTGAAACGCCAGCCCAGCGACGGGTCTTTCTTGCCGTAATCCATGTGCCCATAAACGCGTTTGCCGTCGATTTCCTTGACGTCTTCGCTGAAGAATTTGGCGATGTCTTCATAGGCCGACCAGTTCACCGGCACGCCCAATTCGTAGCCGTACTTTTCCTTGAACTTGGCTTTCAGGTCGGCGCGCTCGAACCAGTCAGCGCGGAACCAGTAGAGGTTGGCGAACTGCTGGTCAGGCAGCTGATAGATCTTGCCGTCCGGTGCAGTGGTGAAGGAGATACCTATGAAGTCTTTGATGTCGAGGGTCGGCGAAGTGAAGTTCTTGCCTTCGTTGGCCATCAGGTCGGTGATCGATTCGGTCTTGCCGTAGCGAAAGTGCGTACCGATCAGGTCCGAGTCGTTGACCCAGCCGTCATAGATGTTCTTGTCGGACTGCATCACCGTCTGCATTTTTTCCACCACGTCGCCTTCTTGCAGCAGGTCGTGGGTGAGCTTGATCCCGGTGATTTCGCTAAAGGCCTTGGCCAGCACTTTCGACTCGTATTCGTGTGTGGTCAGAGTCTCGGAGACGACCTTGATGTCCATGCCGCGAAACGGCTCGGCCGCCTTGATGAACCACTTCAGTTCTTCGAGTTGCTGCTCGGCCGTCAGGGTCGACGGTTTGAATTCACTGCCGATCCATTTTTTCGCCGCGTCCTCGTAGGCATCGGCCCAGGCGGATGCGCTCAAACCGCTGAGTGCCAGCATGGCTGCCAATGAAATGCTATGTCGCAGCTTATTGTTTTTGTCGAACATAGAGACCTCCTGTTTAAGTTGTGGAGCCGCGTTGCCGAACGACTCGACTAGCCCCAACGCATCACAGCCAACAGCCACACCAGGGACAACGCGGACGCTACCCAGATGCTCCAGTCGGTGGCGCCGATCACCAGCAAATGCAGGTAGGCGCTGCCGAGAAGACCGATAAACAAGCGATCGCCACGGGTGGTGGCAATCGGCAGAAAACCTCGCCGCAAGATGCTCGGCGAACGCAATTCCCACGTCGTCATACCGACCAGAATCAAGCCGATGACGATGAAGAACGCTGCGGTAGGTGTCGTCCAGCTCATCCATTCCATCATCAGCTCCTCAGACCCGACCGAGGGCAAAGCCCTTGGCCACGTGGTTGCGCACAAACCAGATCACCAGCATGCCCGGCAGAATGGTCAACACCCCCGCCGCTGCCAGCACGCCCCAGTCGATACCCGAAGCGGACACCGTGCGCGTCATCACCGCCGCAATCGGCTTGGCGTTGACCGAGGTCAACGTGCGTGCGAGCAGCAGTTCGACCCAGGAAAACATGAAGCAGAAAAATGCCGTGACACCGATGCCGGAACCGATCAGCGGGATGAAAATCTTCACGAAGAACTTGGGGAAACTGTAGCCGTCGATGTAGGCGGTTTCGTCAATTTCTTTGGGCACGCCGGACATGAAGCCCTCGAGAATCCACACCGCCAATGGCACGTTAAACAGGCAGTGCGCCAGGGCCACGGCGATGTGCGTGTCGAACAGGCCAATCGACGAATACAACTGGAAGAACGGCAGCAAGAACACCGCCGGCGGCGCCATGCGGTTGGTCAGCAGCCAGAAGAACAGATGCTTGTCGCCGAGAAAACGGTAGCGCGAAAACGCATACGCCGCTGGCAGCGCCACGCTCAGCGAGATCACCGTGTTCAAACTCACGTAATACAACGAGTTCAGATAACCGGTGTACCAGCTCGGGTCGGTGAAGATCACTTTGTAGTTCGCCAGCGTGAATGCCTGTGGGAAAAGCGTCAGGCCGCCGAGGATTTCGGTGTTGCTCTTGAACGACATGTTCAGCAGCCAGTAGATCGGCACCAGCAGGAACAGGATGTACACCAGCAACGGAATAAGCTTTCTTTTGCTCATGGCCGGGCCTCAGCGGTTGGCGTCGGAGTGCGTCATGGCGGTGTAGAACAGCCACGACACCAACAGGATGATCAGGAAGTACACCAGCGAAAACGCCGCTGCCGGACCGAGGTCGAATTGCCCTACGGCCATCTGGGTCAACGTCTGACTCAAGAAGGTCGTGGCGTTACCCGGCCCGCCGCCGGTGAGCACGAACGGCTCGGTGTAGATCATGAAACTGTCCATGAAGCGCAGCATCACCGCGATCAGCAGCACGCTCTTCAGTTTGGGTAATTGGATATGGCGGAACACCGCCCAGGCCGAAGCGCGGTCGATCCGCGCGGCCTGGTAATACACGTCGGGAATTGCGCGCAATCCGGAGAAACACAGCAGCGCCACCAATGAAGTCCAGTGCCAGACGTCCATCACCAGCACCGTCACCCAGGCGTCCATGGTGTTGGCGGCGTAGTTGTAGCTGATGCCCATCGCGTTGAGGCTGGAACCGAGCAGACCGATGTCGGCACGGCCGAAGATCTGCCAGATGGTGCCGACCACGTTCCACGGGATCAGCAGCGGAATCGCCAGAATGATCAGCACCACCGATGACCAGCGACCCTTGGTCGGCATGGTCAGCGCAACGGCAATGCCCAGCGGAATTTCGATCAGCAACACACACGCGGAGTAGATGAACTGGCGCAGCAACGAGTCGTGCAGACGCGGATCGAGCAGCACTTGTTTGTACCAGTCAGCGCCGACGAAGTAGCGGCTGGACTGGTCGAAGATGTCCTGCACCGAATAGTTGACCACGGTCATCATCGGGATCACCGCACTGAACGCCACCAGCAGGAACACCGGCAACACCAGCCACCAGGCTTTGTTGTTCTGCACCTTGTTCATGGCTGCACCTCTTCATCGGCTTCGAGCAGAAACTCATCGGCATAGACCATCAGCCACTGCGCCGGAAAACTGATGTACGCGGTGCCCTGCGGTACTGGTTTGTCTTCGGCCAGGCGCACTTTCAACGGCGCGCCATCGAGGTCGAGGGTCATGATCTTGTAGGTGCCAAGGTCTTCGACGTGTACGACGTTTGCCTGCATCGCGTCATCAAACGGTTCGTCCCACACGTGAATGAATTCAGGACGGATACCGACCTTCAGATTTTTCCACTGGCCGTGCTCGATATGGCGCTGCATGGCGTCGGACAACGGCAAGTGCGTCGAGGCGAAACCGACGCCGCCGGGTTGCGGCTGCACTTCGATCAGGTTCATTCCCGGGCTGCCGATGAAATAGCCGACAAAGGTGTGGCTCGGCCGCTCGAACAATTCCCGTGGCGTGCCGAACTGGACGATCTGGCCGCCATACATCACCGCGATCTTGTCGGCGAAGGTCGAGGCCTCTAGTTGATCGTGGGTGACGTAGACCATGGTGATGTTGAACTGCTCGTGGATCTGTTTGAGCTTGCGCCGCAGTTTCCACTTCAGGTGCGGGTCGATCACTGTCAGCGGTTCATCGAAGAGGATCGCTGAAACGTCATCACGCACCAGGCCACGACCCATCGAGACTTTCTGTTTTTCGTCGGCGGTGAGGTTGCGCGCCTTCTTGCTCAGCAGGTTTTGCAGGTCGAGGACTTCGGCAATTTCCTGCACCTTGCTGTGCACTTTCGCCTCGGCCATGCCCTGATTGCGCAGGGGAAAAGCCAGGTTGTCGAACACGGTCATGGTGTCGTACACCACCGGAAACTGGAAAACCTGGGCGATGTTGCGTTTCTCCGGCGTCAGGTCGTTGACCGCTTTGCCGTCGAACAACACGTGGCCCTGCGAGGGGCTGAGCAGGCCGGAAATGATGTTGAGCAAGGTCGACTTGCCGCAACCCGACGGCCCGAGCAACGCGTAGGCGCCGCCCTGCTCCCAGACGTGATCCATCTCGCGGATCGCGTAATCCTCGGCGCCGCTCGGGGTTTTGCTGTAGCTGTGGGCGAGGTGCTGCAAACGGATTTCGGCCATCAGGCAACCCTCGCGACACGCCGGCCCGGTGCTTGCACCAGACGGCCTTGCGCATCGAAAACGAACAGTTTGTGGGTCGGGATGTAGATGCGGATCGGCGCATCGACGTCGTATTCGTGAACGCCGGGCAGGTGCAGCACCAGCAGGAAATGTTCGTTGCGCACGTGCAGGAAGGTTTCCGAACCGCTGATCTCGGCGACTTCGACGGTGACCGCCAGTTCGAGATCGTCATCGTTGCTCGGCACCAGCGAGATGTGGCTGGGGCGCACGCCGAAACGGAACTCGCCCTCGCCCACCGGACGCAGATCGACGTTCAACGGGAAGTGTACGAAGTTGGCGAAGCTGACTTCGTTGCCGGCGATGCGCCCGGGCATCAGGTTGATCGGCGGTTCGGAGAACAATTCGGCGGCCAGAACGGTTTGCGGCTGGTGGTAAACCGAGGTCGACGGGCCGCTCTGGATCACCCGGCCCTCATGAAGAATGGTCGTGGTGCCGCCGAGTGCCAGCGCTTCGTTGGGCTCGGTGGTGGCGTAAATCGCAATGGTGTGGCGCGCCTTGAACAGCTCGCGCATTTCCTGACGCAGTTCTTCGCGCAGTTTGTAGTCGAGGTTGACCAGCGGCTCATCGAAGAGGATCAGCTCGGCGTCCTTGACCAGCGCACGGGCCATGGCCGTGCGTTGCTGTTGACCGCCGGACAGTTCCAGCGGATAGCGCTGCAGAAACTTCTCGATGCGCAGCATCTTCGCGGTTTCCTGCACTTTGCTGTGGATGATCTCTTTGGACACACCGGCCTGGCGCAGCGGCGAGGCAATGTTCTCGAACACGGTCATGGTCGGGTAATTGATGAACTGCTGATAAACCATCGACACGTTGCGCAAACGCACCGGGCGCTGGGTGACGTCGACGCCGTTCATCAGGATGCGACCGCTGTCGGGTTTGTCTAAACCTGCCATTAAACGCATGAGGCTGGTTTTGCCGGACAGCGTACGGCCGAGCAAAACGTTGAACGAACCGGCTTCGAATTTCAGGCACGCATCGTCGATCCAGGTCTGGCCCTCGACGGTACGGCTGACGTGCTCCAGGGTGAGTGACATGGCTCGGCCTTTTTATTATTGGAGTCAAGCGACCTGTGCACGGGAGCGAGTTTCGTGCCAGAAATGGCAAGTGGTTGATTTGGTGTGAAAATCGTTGAAAGCGTGGGGATTGAGCGTTCATTGCTGAACACATTTGAACAGTTGGGCGATTGACAATGAACAATAGTGAACAACACTCTATGAACGCTTTTTGCCCGATCTCGTAAACACGGAAGATCCCTGTAGGAGTGAGCCTGCTCGCGATAGCGGTGTGTCAGTCAATGCAAATCCGTCTGATAGACCGCTATCGCGAGCAGGCTCACTCCTACAGGGATCTGTGCAGGTTTCGAAGATCGGGTTCATAACAACAATAAAAATCGCTGCATCAGAGGCCCACTGCCATGGCCGCACCTGCCCCGCCGCTGTCCCACGACGCGATCGTCCAGACATCCTGGCAACGTTGCCGCGCGTTCGGTCTCGACCACCAAAGCACGCCGGCCTTCGATCAACTGCCTGCCGCCGGCATCGCGCAGTTGCTCGACAGCCATCATTCGCTGGTGCAGACCACGCATCAGGAAGTCCTGCCCTATTACGAAAACATCCTCAGTAATTCCAACTGCCTGATCATGCTCGCCGACAATCAGGGCCAGGTGCTGACCTCGTGGGGCACGCAGCGCTTTATCGAGCCGAATCTGGCGCGGGGTTTTCAGGCCGGGGCGAGTTGGGTGGAGCGCACCAGTGGCACCAACGCGATCGGCACGGCGCTGGCCTGCGAGCAAGCGGTGCATATCGAACACGATGAACATTTTTTGAAAGCCAACCGCTTCATGACCGGTTCCGCCGCGCCGATTTTCGATGCAGAGCGCAAGGTGATTGCGGTGCTCGACGTGTCCAGCGACAGCTACCTGCCGCCCTCGCACACCCTGGGCATGGTCAAGATGATGAGCCAGACCGTGGAGAACCGGCTGATCCTCAATCTGTTCCATGGCCAGCATTTTCAACTGACCTTCAACACCGGGTTGAACAACCTCGACAGTCAGTGGGCCGGGTTGTTGATCTTTGATGAGAGCGGTCAAGTGCTGTCGGCCAATCGCCGTGCCGATAATCTGCTCGGCGTGCGTTTGTCGCGGGTCAGCGTTGAGAGCCTGTTCAAAGTGTCGTTATTGGAGTTGATCAATCAGCCGGACGGCTTGCCGTTTGCCTTGCAGACCTCTGGTCGCAACCGTTTTCAATGCTTGTTGAAGCGGCCGAAACAGGCGTCGGTTCAACCGCGCGTTTTTGCTGCTGAACCGAAAACCGCCGCGCCCACCGCCATCAGTCTCAACACCCTGCACTTCGGCGACAGCCGCGTGGAAAAAGCCGTGCGTCAGGCTGAGCGTTTGCTGGAGAAAGACATTCCGCTGCTGATCCATGGCGAAACCGGGGTCGGCAAAGAGGTCTTCGTCAAAGCTCTGCACCAAGCCAGCTCGCGTAGCAAACAGGCATTTATCGCCGTCAACTGCGCAGCGATCCCCGCCGAACTGGTTGAGTCCGAGTTATTTGGCTACGAGAAAGGCGCGTTCACCGGCGCCAACCAGAAAGGCAGCACCGGCCTGATTCGCAAGGCGGATAAAGGCACGCTGTTTCTTGATGAGATTGGCGATATGCCGCTGCCGACTCAGGCGCGGTTGCTGCGGGTATTGCAGGAGCGTTGCGTGCAACCGGTGGGGAGTAGCGAGTTGTTTGCGGTGGATCTGCGGATTATCTCGGCGACTAACCGCTCGCTGCGTGAACAAGTGCAACTGGGGCGGTTTCGTGAGGATTTGTACTACCGCATTGGTGGATTGACCCTGGAACTGCCGCCGCTGCGCGAGCGCAGTGATAAGGAGGCGTTGTTTAAACGGCTGTGGGAACAGCATCGTGAGCCGACGCAATGGGCGGGATTGAGTCAGGAAGTGTTGGAGTTGTTCGATCGGCATCCGTGGCCGGGGAATTTGCGGCAAGTCAGTAGCGTGATGCAAGTGGCTTTGGCGATGGCCGAGGAACAGCCAGTACGGCCGGAGCATTTGCCGGATGATTTTTTTGTTGATCTGGAGATGGAGCCGGTGGAGAGCGCGGTGCCGTTGGGGGTTGATCTGAATGATGTGGAGGCTTTGAATCGGGAGCTGAAGGCTTCCGGAGGGAATATTTCGCATCTGGCGCGGCGGTTGGGGGTGAGTCGGAATACGCTTTATAAGCGGTTGCGTCAGATTGAAGGTTGAGTGAACCGCCCTTCCCCTCACCCCAGCCCTCTCCCCCAGGAGAGGGAGCCGACCGAGGTGTCTGGCGTTGTACATCGACCTGAGAGACCGGGTTGATTATGGATTCGGCACAGCACGTTCAGGTCGGCGTTTCTCGTGAACATCCCCCAATCGGTCCCCTCTCTTGGGGGACCGAGATGGCGTTGGACATCGACCTGAAACATCGTGGCAATTATGGATTCGGCGCAAATCGCTCAGGTCGGCGTATCTCTCGAACATCCCCCATTCAGTCCCCTCTCCTGCGGGAGAGGGTTAGGGTGAGGGCGAAAATTCCGGCTCAACATGCACAGCCGAAGCCGCCTCCAATGTGCGCAACCCCACCAGCACAACCACCACCATCATCAAACCTGCACCAATGGCCACCGCAAATCCCGCGCGCGCGCCAAAGGCATCAATAACCAACCCCGCCAGCATGCCGCCGAGTGCAACACCCACGCTGATACCGGTAGTCATCCACGTCAGCCCTTCGGTCATCCGCGACGGCGGAATAATGATCGTGCCCATTTTCATGACCACGACCATCGTCGGCGCAAACGAGATGCCGGCGATAAACAGCGCCACGGTCAGCACATAAACATCCGTTGCAAAAATGGGCAGCACACCGGTGAACGCTGTGACCAATATCCCGATGAGGAACTGTTTTTCAATCGCCAGGGAAACCCTCATCGCCCCGAACGTCAGGCCTGCCACCAGCGAACCAAATGCATAAGCGGCAAGGATGAAGGTTGCTGACGCTGGCCAGCCTTGCGCATTGGCGAAGGCCACAACCGCGACATCGATTGCTCCGCCGATAACCCCCATCGCCAACAGCGCCAGAAAAATGGTGCGAACGCCGGGGATCAGCAAGGTCGAGCCACTATGGCTAGCGTGGCCCACGACAACCTTGGGTTCAGTCTGCCGTTGTAAGAGAAACGCCGTCACCCCGACGGCCAGCAACCCGACCGCGACCAATGGCCCGGCTTCAGCGAAAAAGCTCACGCTCAAACCGATCGCCAGCGGCGGACCGACGATGTAGGCCATTTCGGTGAGGACCGTGTCCAGCGAAAACGCCGTGTGCAGCTGCGGCTTGCCCCGGAACAATTGCGACCATCGCGCGCGGATCATCGACGGCATGCTCGGCATCGTCCCCGCCAGTGCCGCCAGCACAAACAGCAGTGCGGCTGGCGCGCGCAAATAAACGGCGATGATCAGTGCCAGCAACATGACAATGCTGAACGCCGTGACGATGGGCAGCACGCGGCTCTGGCCATGCTGGTCTACCAGTTTCGAGATGTGCGGGCCGAGCAGCGCGTTGCACAGGGTGAAGGTACCGGCGACGGTACCGGCCAGCCAATAAACACCCGTTTGCTGCACGAGCATGGTGATGATGCCGATGCCGATCATTGCCTGAGGCAATCGGGCGATGGAACTCGCGAGCACTAACCCGGTGGCCCCGGGGGTCGCGAACAGTTCGCGGTAGTGATTGGCCATGATTCCTCCGTTGCAGAATCGTCATCGACGCAGCATCCGGCTGCGTCAGACATCAAGACCTACGCGCAGAGCAAAAGCAACCTCGGCTAAAAGCACAGATCAAAAGATCGCAGCCTTCGGCAGCTCCTACATGGAAATGCAATCACTGTAGGAGCTGCCGAAGGCTGCGATCTTGATCGTTCCCACGCAGAGCGTGGGAACGATCAAAACAAAACCCGCACAAGGCGGGTTTTGTTTTGAAGCTAAACACAGCTATCAGTCAGCCAGACGCCAGGTAGTCCCACCCTTGCCGTCTTCCAGCACAACACCCATCGCCGTCAGCTGATCACGAATCCGATCGGACTCAGCCCAATCCTTACCCGCCCGAGCCGCCAGACGCGCCGCAATCAGCGCATCAACTTCAGCCGCATCGACACGCCCTTCAGCGCCCGCCTGCAAAAAGTCATCGGCTTCGAGCTGCAACACACCCAACACGCTCGCCAGCTCTTTCAGACGCGCCGCCAGACCCGCCGCCGCATCGAGATCGCTCTCACGCAGACGGTTGATCTCACGCACCATCTCGAACAGCACGGCACAGGCTTCCGGCGTACCGAAGTCGTCGTTCATCACCGCAGTGAAACGTTCAACAAACGCTTCACCGCCCGCAGGCGCCACACTCGGCAGGCCTTTCAACGCGTGGTAGAAACGCTCGAGTGCGCCTTTGGCGTCCTTGAGGTTGTCTTCCGAGTAGTTGATGGCGCTGCGGTAGTGGCTCGACACCAGCAGGTAGCGCACGACTTCCGGGTGGTACTTTTCCAGCACGTCGCGAATGGTGAAGAAGTTGTTCAAGGACTTGGACATCTTCTCGCCATTGATGCGAATCATGCCGCAATGCATCCACGCGTTGGCGTAGGTCTTGCCGGTGGCCGCTTCGCTCTGGGCGATTTCGTTTTCGTGGTGCGGGAATTCGAGGTCGCTGCCGCCGCCATGAATGTCGAAGGTCTCGCCGAGGCAGCAGGTGGACATCACCGAGCACTCGATGTGCCAGCCCGGACGCCCGGCGCCCCATGGCGATTCCCAGCTCGGCTCGCCCGGTTTGGCGGCTTTCCACAGCACGAAGTCGAGCGGGTCCTGTTTCGACTCGTCGACTTCGATGCGGGCGCCGATGCGCAGGTCTTCGATTTTCTTGCGCGACAGCTTGCCGTAGCCCATGAACTTGGCGACGCGGTAGTACACGTCACCGTTGCCCGGGGCGTAGGCGTAACCCTTGTCGATCAAGGTCTGGATCATCGCGTGCATGCCCGGAATGTGATCCGTGGCGCGCGGTTCCATGTCCGGCTTCTTGATGTTCAGGCGCGCTTCGTCTTCGTGCATCGCGGCGATCATGCGATCGCACAACGCTACGAACGAATCAACGGTCTCAAAGGAGCGGTTGAAGATCTTGTAGACGATGTCGGAGATGTTGAGAACGTAG